>NZ_JBFUHL010000001.1:0-539315 GCF_056402415.1 Paenibacillus sp. P4_A9 | reverse complement strand
GTGAAAGGCTAAATATGGAAGCAGATTGTCAGCGGCAAAGCCGTTACAATAGATGAAAACACATACAGGGAGGTTTTTTCAATTATGCAGAAACCATTTAAAGTAGTAGGCGTAGGTCTTGCCCTCGGTCTCGTAATGACAAGCGTTTTGGCAGGATGCGGTTCCAAAAGTGAAACAACGAGCAGCCCATCGGTAGCCCCGGCCGCTTCCACAGCGGTATCTCCAGCGGCATCCACTGCACCTAAGCTCGAGCCTGCTGAATTGACTTGGTATTTAGACAGTACACCTCCAGCCGATGTTGCTTCTGTTGAAGAAGCAATGAACAAGATCTTGAAAGAAAAGCTGAATGCAACGATTCATCTTAAATTCGTCGATTGGGGCGCTTTTGACCAAAAGATGCAAGTCGTAAACGCTGCTGGCGAGAACTATGATCTTGCTTTCACAGCGAACTGGGCGAACAACTATTATCAGAACGTGAGCAAAGGCGTATTTATCCCTGTGGATGAACTTCTGCAAAAGTATGCGCCGACAATTCTGCAAACGATTCCCAAAATAGGTTGGGATGCAGCCAAGGTCAACGGAAAATTGTATGCGATTCCGAACTACCAAGTTTGGACGATGACGAACGCAGTTTCATTCCAAAAGGATCTTGCAGATAAATACGGCTTCAAACCGGAAAGTGTGAAAAAGCTGGAAGATCTAGCGCCATTTTTGGCTCAAGTTAAACAAAACAACTCAGATATGGTTCCATATGAAACAGATAAAAACGGTACGTTTGGTACAAATCTTGTTGCCTACGGCTTTGATGAAGTTGCAGGTCGAAACATTCCAGGCACGGTCAAATTAACGGATAGTTCAGTGAAAGTCATTAACCAATTCGAATCGGACGAATTCAAATCGTATGTGAATTTGATGAGAGATTGGTATCAAAAGGGCTACATGCGAAAAGACGCTGCCACGCTAGCTGACGCTCAAGCTGATCGCAAAGCAGGTAAAAACGCAAGCTTGAACAATGGTAATGTTGGGGCTGATGACCCAGCGAATCCACCGAAGATTGGCGAAAAACCTGCCTACGTCGCAAAACTAACGCAACCGTATTTGATGACAAGCTCGATCATCGCAACGATGACCGGCATTAGCAAAACATCTAAAAACCCAGAAAGAGCCGTTATGCTTCTTGAACTGTTATTTAAAGATAAAGAGCTATACAATATTTTGGCTCACGGAGTTGAAGGTAAACACTACAAAAAAATAGACGGAGGCAAAAAAGAAGTAATCAAAGACGGAGGCTATGCGCCTGATTTCGATTGGGAGATCGGAAACTCTTTGAACAGTTACTTTGTGAGTCCTGCCGTTGCGGATTCAACAATCAAAATGAATCAATCTGCAGTTGGATCTCCGCTGCTTGGTTTCACTTTCGATCCAAACCCAGTGAAAGCCGAACTTGCACAAACAGCTACAGTGACCGCGCAATACATTCCATTGCTGACAACGGGTTCAGCTGATGCAGCTCAATTTTTACCAGAGTTCATCGACAAGCTGAAAAAGGCCGGCAGCGACAAAATCATTGCTGAAGAGCAGAAGCAAATCGACGCATGGAAGCTTACTAAAGGAAAATAAGCAGCACTAATTATTACCAATAGGGGGCTTTCAACCAGTGACATTTCAATATGTTAGTGTGTGGAAGCCCCCTTTTAACAAATTTGCCCCATGAAGGAGAAAAGGACTAGATGACTAAAATAACAGCAGCATTAATTGGAGCCGGACAACGAGGCGCGGATGCTTATGCTACTTACGCTTTGAAGTACCCGGATGAAGTGAAATTTGTAGCCGTTGCCGATATGGACCCTGTGAGAAGGGAACGCTTCAAGGAGGCACACACGGTTGGGGAAGAGCATGTATTCGAGAGCTGGGAGCAGCTGCTTGCAGGACCGAAGATCGCGGATGCAGTCCTCATTTGTACACAGGACAAAATGCATTACGAGCCTGCCATTCGAGCTTTGGAGAAAGGGTATCATGTTTTGCTGGAAAAGCCAATGTCGCCTAACCCAACCGAGTGCGTCGTGATGGGTGAATACGCCGAAAAATATAACCGGGTATTTTCGATTTGCCATGTGCTTCGGTATACCGATTTCTTTGCACGGATTAAACAGCTGTTAGTAGATGGAGCGATTGGCCGACTTATTGCCATTCAGCATACAGAAAACGTAGAACATCGACATCAAGCGCATAGCTTTGTAAGAGGGAACTGGCGTGATTCCGAAACGTCCAGCCCAATGATTTTGGCAAAGAGCTGTCATGACATGGATATTTTGTCATGGCTGGTGGATTCAGAATGCACGAAAGTTTCCTCATTCGGAGCACTAACGCATTTTCGCTCCGAAAGTGCACCGGAAGGGGCGCCATTGCGCTGTTTGGACGGCTGTCCGGTTCAACATGAATGCCCTTATTATGCACCTAAAATGTATCTGGAAAGAGACGACTGGGTTGGTATCGTGCTGCGCAATGTCGTCAGTAACGATCCAAGCGATGAAGGTGTCCTGCAAGCTTTAAAAGACGGACCGTATGGCAGATGCGTCTACCATTGCGACAACAATGTCGTGGATCATCAAGTCGTCAATCTGGAATTTGCGAATGAGGTCACAGTTGCCTTCACGATGTGCGCTTTCACGCATGAAGGGGGACGCTCGCTGAAGCTGATGGGCTCTCGCGGTCAAATCAGAGCAGATATGGATAGGAATGAAATCGAAGTGACAAGCTTCATAACAGGTGAAAAAGAAAAGATTTCTCTCGATTCGCCTTTGGAGGGCCACGGTGGTGGCGATCACGGTATTATGCGGGATTTCGTTCGGTTAGTGAGCAGTGATGGGGAAGAGGCTGGGTTAACTGGTGCAAAGGCTTCCGTGCAAAGCCATCTTATGGCGTTCGCTGCTGAAAAGTCCCGGTTGGAGAGCAAGGTGATCCACTTGGCTGAGTATAAGCAGGAACTGATTACACAAGAAACATGCAAAGGGTGATTTGATATGGTGAATTCAGCGGTTATTGTGTACCCGAGACAAGCGACGTTTCATGAGAAGCGAAAGAAATTCGGAGGTATTTGTATGTAAGGACTGCTGTACTTCTTCCTCTACTTTCGGAAGATCAGCTTCCAGCTCAGTCATGCGGCTTTGTGGTTGGGTATTACGAGCGTCCGCTCATAACCGATTTGATCGGTGTCCAGGAAGAGAGACATTCATCCGTTTCAGAGCAGAGCTATATGTTGAAAACAGTTACCGCAGGCGGTGGGCGATGGATCGCCGTGACCGGGGGCCAACAAGGCGGGCTGCTCTATGCTGCCTATCGTTTGGCAGAGCACTACGGAATTCGGTTCTGGCTACATGGAGACATTGTCCCGGATCGCTTGATCCAGATGGAAGTGATGGATATCGCCGAAAATAGCTCTCCGTTGTTCCAACAGCGTGGTATTTTGCCATTTCACGATTTTCCAGAAGGACCCGACTGGTGGAACGAGGACGATTATAAAAGCGTGCTTACCCAGCTTCCGAAGCTGCGGATGAACTTTATCGGTTTGCACACGTATCCCGAGCGGCCTCGTACAAACTTGTACGCTAGCGCTGAACCTGCAACTTGGATCGGATTGGCTGAGGATGTGAAAGAAAACGGCGAGGTAGTAAGCAGCTACCAGTCTCGGCATTTTACAACGATCAATGGAGCGTGGGGCTATGCCTCGCAAACGACTGGTACATATACGGATGGCGGCGACCAGTTGTTCGAACGCGATGACTACGGAGCGGACTACATGCAAGACATGGCGCCATGGCCGCAGACGATGGAGCATAGTAACGAGTTGTTTAATCGGTTCGGTAAATTACTAAATTCGGTTTTTACGTATGCCAGCACACTCGGAATCTCGACTTGCCTAGGAACAGAAGCGCCTCTGACGATCCCTCAGGAGGTTAAGGACCGCTTGATAGACAAAGGAATGGACCCAGATGCATCTGAAACGAAGAAGCTGCTTTATGAGGGTATCTTTACTAGAATCAAATACTTGCATCCGCTGGACTACTTCTGGCTGTGGACACCTGAATCATGGACGTGGGGCGGCAACAGCGAGAAACAGACGCAGGCTGCTTTGAATGACTTTAAGACAGCAATTGATGCGGCGGAGAAAGTAAATCCTTCGATCCAAGTCGCAACTAGCGGGTGGGTGCTCGGTCCGCAAGCCGATAGGACGTTATTCGATCGTCATTTGCCGAAGTCGGTGCCTTTTAGCTGTATTAACCGAAATCTGGGTTTCGATTTTGTAGAACCTGGATTTCATGCGATTCAAGACCGCCCAAAATGGGCCATTCCATGGGTGGAAGACGATCCAGCAATGAATTTGCCACAGCTGTGGGCAGGACGAATGCGGCAAGATGCCGCCGATGCTTACGCTTACGGATGCAATGGATTAATGGGCATTCATTGGCGTACGAAGGTCGTTGATCCAACGCTTGCGGCACTTGCCGATGCAGGATGGGAGCAAAGCGAATGGAATGACAACTTTGGCAGGGCAGAGGAGATGGAGCCTTATTCGGCAGAAGGATCCACTGGAGGCCGGGTTGTGACACTTCAACGAATGGAAGCAGCGAGTGAGTCCATATACGATACGGCGCGAGTTGGCGCGAAAAGCTACAGCCTGCAAATCCCTAACGGTATGTATAAAGTTACGTTGAAATTCCGTGAGTGGGAAGTCACTGGGACAGGAAAACGGGTTTTCGATGTATTCACGAACAGCGGTATCGACAAGCGGTTATACCAGGTTGATATTTTCGCAGGTGCCGGTCTAAATAAGCCGTGGGAGCGATCCATCGAAGAAGTGAAAGTGTCGGATGGCGTACTGAAGCTCACTTTTAAAACACACAGTGGGGAACCGTCTTTATGTGCCATTGTAGTTGAGGGAATGACCGATGGCATCAACCAATTCGAAGGGTTCGCTTTCTCGCGTCATATCAATTGCGGAGGGCTGGCTGTCGATGATTACGAGGCGGATTTGCCGGAATTGAAAGACCGAGACCGAGATTTGCCGATTAGTGACTTCTATGCCGATTGGGCTGCAACTCAGTTCGGATGTGAAGCAGCAGAAGAAATTGCAGTTATTTTTACCGAAATTGACGGAAAGCTTCCACGGCCAATCACTTGGGTATCAGGCCCAGGCAGCACGATCGTAGTGAACCGTACCTTATGGACAGATGTCGTAGAGCTCTATGCTTTTGTAGATAGGATGGAAGCATTAAGAAGTCGTGTTAACGGATCAGGACAACTGGATCGGTTCGATTATTGGTTGGAGCAGTTCCTGTATTTGCGTAGCGCGGCCCAAATCGGCTGCACGCTCGGAATGTACGAAGCGGCGATGGAGGCCGTGAGAGAAGAAGACTCAGACGATCGACAACGGGAGATGGCGAAAGCAAAACTGCTTCCCATCCGCAGGGAACTTGTACGTCAATACGCGGAAATGAATGCCCATTTGCTGGCAACTGTTTCTACGCCGGGGGAGCTCGGAACATTCGCCAATGTGCAGCAGCAGACGATGCATACCCAACTGCACAAGCCGGGCAAAGAGCTGGAGGAGCTGCTCGGGGAATCGTTGCCGCTGGACGCTATGCCGATTTCGAATTACACGGGCAAGTCTCGCCTGATCGTTCCGACAGTTCGCACCAGTTTAGCAAAAGGGGAGCCGCTTCAATTAAAAGCAATTCTCATCGGCGCTGCTCCTAGAGCATTGGTAATATACTGGAGGTTTCTGGGAGAATACGAAATTCAGAATGCAAACTTCACGCATGTAAATCGCGGTGTTTATCAAATTTCGCTTGATTTGGAAATAAATGATGACTTTGAGTATTACATTGAAGCGACGATGGCTGAGGGCGAACCGCTTCGTTTCCCAGCATTAGCGCCCAATTTGAACCAAACAGTTGTCATAACTGATAGAGGGGAATAGGCAGAGTTCTCTTCAATAAAAAGAAGGAGCAATAACATGGAGTATACGATATTTGGTAAAACGGGATTGAAGGTATCCAAGCTTGGTTTGGGCGGCGCTCCGCTGGCCGGTGATTTTGGCAAGACGGATGAAGGCGAAGTACAGCGCTTGATCCATGAGGCGATTGATTCGGGTATCAATTTCATTGATACTGCCCCCTTATATGGACGTGGAGAATCCGAGCGCCGCATAGGCAATGCGCTGATAGGTCGCCGAGACAGTGTCGTTTTGGCCTCCAAAGCAGTCAGGTCGGACATGACCTACGATTATAACAGCACGATCCAATCAGTGGAAGATAGCTTGCAGCGGCTGCAAACGGATTGGATTGATCTTTTACAACTTCATGATGTGGAGAGTCAACCGTATGAGCTTATTGTGAACGAAACGGTTCCCGCGCTGCAAAAACTCAGACAAGAAGGAAAAATCCGTTATATTGGCGTAACCACACGAGATTTACCGTTGCTTATGAGATTTATGGATACGAGGCTCTTCGATTCTATCCAATTTTATGCTCGCTATATGTTACTGGATCATACAGCCAAAGACGGAGTGCTGCCGCTTGCCAAGGAGTTGGGCGTTGGCGTGATCAACGGCAGTGTGCTCGGGATGGGTATTTTGGCTGATGCGCCAGCCCATTTTCTAGACGATGAAACGCAAGCAAGAGCCAAAGATCGAATGGAAATGATAGGCTTCTTACGGAAGTCCGAGCCTAAAGGGCTGATTGAACCCGCCATGCGTTTTAGCTTGGGCAACCCTGATATTCATGTCACGCTAACGGGGACAGCTTCACTTACTTCACTGCGAACCAATTTGGCCTTCTGTGATGGAAAGGGCTTGGATCCTGAAGAACTGAAAAAAGTGTATGAGCTATTTCAAGGGCAGCAATTGTTCAACTGAGCTACTGCATGAATTAAGGAATTATTGATCCGGCGTATCTGTAAAAAGAGTGCTGCAGAACTGACTTAAGCTCATGCCTGTCTTGCGCTTAAAGATTTTTGCGAATGCATGAATGTTGGTGTAGCCGACCCTATTTGCGATCTCACCGAAGGAAAGTCCCGATTGTAAGGCGAGTTCCTTGGCTTTTTCCAGTCGAATCCAGACTAGATATTGCATAGGTGACATGCCGAAGGCATTGCGGAACTGTGTGATGATGTAGTTGCGGCTCCATCCGGAAAGCTTCTCCAGATCTTGATGTTTAAAACCATCCTGCAAATGGTTAGTCAAATAATTACGTATAAAGATGAGCTTAGCTCTGTTTGCATCTTCTTTCTTGGAAGACCGGACGGCAAGCTCTTTCTTTTGTGTAGATAGCTGATACAAGATTTGGGTGAGTAGACTTTGACAATGGAAATGATCCCTTACATCGGGCATTCGATAATGATGGACAAGCTCTGTGAGCTTATGTTCAAGAGTGTGATTGTGGTAATTCCCTAGATAATGTGTTCTAGTTTCGTCATCTAGATTAACAAGCTGCTGAATTGGAAAACCCGTGTCACCAAAATGGAACACGATCGAAATACAAACATACGGTTGGTCTGGACGGGTGCTGACATGATGAATCTCGTTGGGTCTATGAAACAATAGGTCGCCGCGCCTAGTTACATAATCACGACCGTTGATCTGATAGTCTGCGATCCCTTCGATCACATACTGCAACTGAAATTGCTTAAGTATACGCGGTTTGAGCGTCCAATCATTAGGGGCATTAAAGATGTGAGCCAGCGTAATATACGGTGGAAAATAGTATTGCTTTAATTGTTCTAGAGTATCATGCGGCTCCATAAAATAAAGCTTCTTTAACACAGGGGACACCTCCGAACGGGTGAGGATTGCTGTTTTTAGTATACAAGGTTTCAATATTATTAAAAAGTGTGATTTTGGTTACAACTCTGTTGCTTTCGACCAAATACGAACGGCCCAAAGCTAAGTAAAATAGAAGCATGGAAGCAGGTAAATTCACAATTGATAAAATGGAGGTTTAACCGTACATGAAATTCTCTAATTTTGCTAGATCAAGCGAACAGGTTTCTCGAATCGGGTTTGGAGCAATGGGCCTGGGAGGGTCCTTCGGTACGTATGATGAGAAATATTTAATAAATTCTGTATTACACAGTTTGGATCAGGGTGTGACGTTGATAGATACCGCACGCGCTTACGGCGAATCGGAACGGATCGTGGGGCTTGCACTTAAAGAATGGCGTGGCGAACGTCCGTTTATTACATCTAAGGTACAATCCCTCGGTCCAGGCTCGATCGGATGGGGGACGCACATTCCTGTTGAAACCGCTTACCCGCAAGGCTGGCTGCGCCGTTGTACAGAAATTTCATTGGAGACACTTGGCGTAGAGACAATTGACCTTATGCAGCTTCACCAATACTGGCCGCAGTGGGATAAGAAGGATTATTGGATGGAGGAACTGCTTCAATTGAAGGAAGAGGGGAAAATACGTTATATCGGTATTTCAATTCCCGATCAGCGCCATGACATTGCGCTTTCCCTTGTACAAAGCGGCAAAATTGACGCTGTCCAGACCGTATTCAATATTTTCGATCCGCTGCCGCTGGACTGTTTAATTCCATTTTGCGAGGAGCACGGTGTTGCCTTTCTTGCGCGCTGTGTTATGGATGAAGGCGGTTTGACGGGATTCCTGACCAAAGATACTCAATTTGCCGACAGTGATTACCGAAAGACTTATTTCGACTATGTGCCGCGTGAGATGTATATCGAACGGGTAGAACGTCTGCGTCAATTTATTCCGCAATACGCAGATAATTTGGCGGAGCTTGCGATTAAATTCGTATTGAAACATCCAGCGGTTACGACCGCGCTCGTATCCATGCATGTGCCTGTGTATGCTGACCAAAACATTGCGGCTGTCGATAAGGAACCGCTGCCGGATGATGTATTTGAAGAAATTCGCAAATATCACCGATGGGTGCGTAATTTCTATGACACTAAATTTTGGTAGCTTGGACAAAGTGCTCTGGTCGGAGCTTTTACCTTATGAGTTCAAGAAACGGTTAGCCGATAGTCCACTTGTCTTCCTACCACTAGGCATTTGCGAACCTCACGGTCAAATATCGGCATTCGGGCTGGATACGATAAAAGCGGAATGGTTATGCATTGAAGCCGCAAGAAGATGCGGGGGGGTCGTGGCTCCCGCACTAGGCTATCACATTCATGAGTCAGGCTATCACGCGCGCTGGTTGGAGGATACAGTGGGGCGAGAAAATCCGCATATGACGGCGATGCCGCCCCATATTATGCTTCCCTTTTTCTTGTATCAGCTTCGCTCATTCGTCAATGCGGGATTCCGCGCGATATTCGTGGTCAGCGGTCATAGCGGTGGAAACCAATATGATCTTCGCAGGGTTGCGGAAGCATTTTCAGCCAAAACGGGTGTATCTGTTCGAGTGGTAAGCGATCCTGAGTTAGTTGAAGGCATGTATGAGGGAGATCATGCAGGAAAATATGAGATTTCTCAGCTTCAATTTCTTCGTCCTGATCTTATAGATTTCACACGAATACATCTGCAATTGGAGGATGGTTCGGGCGGGAGACTCGCGCTAGGCGATGATGCCCTGGAAGCAAGCGCCGAGCATGGCGAGCGCATTATGAATGCTTGTCTGAATGCGTTGTGTAAACAAGCTGATCAAGTTAGAGAGAGCTTAGTTGTCCCTATGGACGCAAGTGAAACTAAACTACTTTCATACGAAATTGCGGAAGAAATATGGCGTCAATTGGTTAAACAAGGTCAATGGATAACGACTCAGCCTCATCCAGGACAGAATCAGGTGTCAGAACACTCACCCTGGAAGCCTTTTGAGCATGCGGAAGAAACGATGGGGTAGGGGCTTATCCCAAGTGAATAAGGAGGAAATAACGATGTCATCTACTAAAATCAAAAGAGATTACAGTCTCACCGGACCTGAAAACAAGCGGGCGCAAGAGAGAGGGCTGGTAACATCGGAATGGTACCAATCTCCCATCCCGCGACAGAAGATGAAGGAGCTCATGAAGCGAAAAGATGGTCCTGCTATTCGAGATACGATCATATGGTTTGCGCTGCTGATTGGCGCAGGCGTGCTGGGTTATTATAGTTGGGGGACTTGGTGGGCTATACCTGCGTTTTTCTTATATGGGACCCTGTACGCCTCACCTGGTGACTCACGTTGGCATGAATGCGGCCATGGGACCGCGTTTAAGACACCATGGATGAACGAAGTGATTTATCAAATCGCTTCCTTCATGGTTTTACGATCGGCTACGCCTTGGCGCTGGAGCCATTCGCGTCATCATAGCGATACGTATATTGTTGGCCGTGACCCTGAAATTTTGACGGAGAGACCTCCGATCTGGAAGGTTCTTTTCATGGAAATTCTCCATCTGTACGGTGGGCCCATAGAAATCAAAAGATTTCTACTCCATTGTTTTGGGAAAGTGGACGCAACGGAAAATGAATACATACCGCAATCAGAACGTCCGAAGGCCTTTCTGGAGGCGCGTATTTACTTAATCATTTTACTATCGGTTATCGGGTTGTCCGTGTATCTGCACAGCTTTCTGCCCCTCATGTTTGTGGGTCTGCCAACTTTTTATGGACCGCTCTTGATGTTGCTTTTCGGAATGTCACAGCATTTAGGCCTTCATGAGGATGTGCTTGATCACCGGTTAAATACGAGAACCATGTATTTGAACCCATTTTTCAGATTTTTATATTGGAATATGAATTATCATATCGAGCACCATATGTTCCCGATGGTTCCTTATCACGCGCTGCCGGCTCTGCATAAAGAGATGCAAGCAGACTGTCCGCAGCCCTGCCGCAGTTTGGGCGCAGCGCTTAAAGAAGTCATCATTGCTCTAATTAAACAGGGGAAAGACCCATCCTATACAATCATTAAGCCTTTACCAAGCACCGCACGGCCTTATATGCATAGTCCGCAGGGACACACAACCGTAGAACAAGGATCTAGTGGAAGTAAAGTGACAACAGGAGGAATAACACATGGAGCTTAAAGACTGGATTGAGGCATGCGAAGCTGATGAGATTGAGGAAGAGGATGTCATCCGCTTTGACTATAACGACCGAACTCTTGCTATTTATCGTACGGATACCAACAGTTACTTCGCATCAGATGGATATTGCACGCATGAAAAGTTTCATCTATCGAACGGGTTGGTTATGGGCAATACAATTGAATGTCCCAAGCACAACGGCCGATTCGATATTACGACCGGTCAGGCGAAACGAGCGCCGGTCTGTGTAGATTTGAAGATGTACCCCGTTAAGGTTGAAGCAGGGAAGGTTTACGTTCAGCTCGACTAACAAGGGGGGAGGAGTGTTATGCATAAGGTCGGAGCAATTAAAATTAACCATGTGAAATATAAAGGTTATCAAGCAATTACTATGGAGAGCGATCAGATCAGGATCGAACTGTTGCCTGAATTGGGTGGCAAACTGGTTTCGATCGTTTACAAGCCTACAGGTAAGGAGTGGATGCTCGATTCGGGCAAACGGTCTTTACGTCAGCCGGAATATGGGTCAACTTTTACCGAGTGGGATATGAGCGGCTGGGATGAATGCTTCCCCACCATTATAGCCTGCCCTTCGGGCGTGGATCCTGACATCAGCTTGCCCGACCATGGCGAGCTGTGGTCGCTCCCTTGGACGCATGCCATCGAGAATAATTCGGTGGTTTGCTCGATAAGGAGTCCTAAGCTGCCTTACCGCTTCACAAGGCGGATTTCATTCCCAGCTGCGGATCGGGTAAGGTTGGATTACTGTGCTGAGAATGAGGGTGATCGTACCATTCCTTTTTTATGGGTACCGCATCCTCAGTTCGCAGTTACAGAGCCGACGCGTATCCTTCTTCCGGAAACGATCAAGCAAATGCTTTGTGTAGATGCAGGTCGTGAGCTTACGGTGGGTGCATCTTATCTATGGCAAGACGTATCATTGCTTAATCCGGTACTTACGGGGGATGCGAGAAAGTTTTATTACGATGKGGAAGTACCTTGCGGATGGTCTGGGCTGTATGGTGAAGAGAGCGGCAACTATTTGATCGCTTCTGTTCCGCGGGACAAAGTACCATTCCTTGGCGTTTGGATCGACGAGGGTAAGTACAATGACCGCGTCACCTGTGCTCTAGAGCCCAGTATTGGTTATTACGATTCCCTTGAAACGGCGATGGGCAATGGTACGGCGCAAGTCATACCGGCGAAAAGCTCTTTCGATTGGCATCTGGAGCTTGCCATTGGAGCAGGTGATTGGCGTAAAGTGATTTAAACAAACGAAAGAAAAACTGGACAGCAGGCATATAGCCACTGATCCAGTTTTTGTTGTTTTAGGTAATTGTGGGGAGAGAAGCAAATCGTTGTGAATTCATTTCTTTGATCTCTTCCGGCTTCATGCAAGGAATTCGTAGTGGAATTCGGCTTCCGTTTGAACCATAGCTTTTGATGTCCAGTTCGACATGATCAATTTCAGATACAATAATAAACCCCTGTCCACCAGATGTATTCTGATGGACAGGGGTTTCGTCATGCCAAATTATTTTTTTGCAGCTTTCCAAGCATCAATTTGCTTTTGCATTTCTGCAATAATCTTTTCGGATCCAGCATCTTTAAGTTTAGCAACGAATTCATTGTATTTTGCTTCTGTAGCAACACCTAGATCAATAGCTCTGTAATACTCGTCATAAACGGCACTTGTTTTACCAATTTCAGCTTTCACTGGTTCAGCATCAAACGTGAATCCTAACAATTTCGAAGGAACGGCATCATTGTTAACTTTTTTCGTATCCTCCCAAACGGTTGCAGGCATGCCTTTGTCAACATAAGCTAGATAGTTGGTAGCAAACATCCAATCTACAGCTGGACTATAACCTTTTGAACCATCAGCTGGAGTCTTGAATCCATCTGCATCAAGCTTATAGTGTTTATCTTTGAAACCGAAGTTAATGAGGTTAAACAGCTCTTTATCTGTATTTAGAAGCTCTAATAGCATCATTGCTCTTTCCGGGTTTTTGGAAGTTCTGCTGATGGCATGCATAGTTGCAACGATACCGCCTGTTGAAAGGTGTGCAGCTCCTGCCGGGACATCAATCACTTGTTGTTTGGCTTGATTTGATAGGATGACATCTACACCTGGCTTATAGGCTCCACCAATAGTAATAGCTACTTTACTAAAATCGTTCCCGTCATCTGTCTTTTTGGAAATTCTTTCTTGGGAGTTTAAATATCCTTTGGTATTCCAATCTCTCATAAGTGCAGCAAAAGTCTTCACAGCAGAAGTTTCAAACTGATTTACTACTTTAATTGTTGAATCGTCATAGTTGACAACACCAGGAACATTGAATCCAGCAATCGCTTCATAGCCCATAGCCTCATTGTATTGCGACAAACTAGTGATAAACGCTCTTTGAGGTTCTTCCTTGTGTACAGATGCAAGGAAGGGTTCCAGCGCTTTTAAGTTATCGGGACCAAACTTTCCGCTTAATGATTTCAGATCCAGATTGTATTTATCAGCTACCGACTTTAGAACAACGACATCAGGCGTTCTGGCTGAAATTTGTTGATTTATGAATCCGTATATTTTTCCATTTACCTTCGTCGCCTCCCAAAATGTTTTTGGGACAGAAGCGAATGCTTTCGGAGCATACTTAGGAAGCAAATCATCGAGTGGCAAGTAAGCACCCTTAGCGACATTTTGCGTGTAGTTGTTTAGCCAGTTTGAAGTGAAGTTCAAATCATAAGGTTCTCCAGACGCAATGATGACTTTCATCTTCTGATCATAATCACCAAAGCTTAACGGTTTGAAATCTACGGTTGCGTTAATTTTGGCCTTCAAAATTTTATTGAATTCAGCAAAAACTTGATCTTGGTCAGGTTGTGGCCAGCCGCCTGGGAAATACCAGGAAAGTTTGACTTCAGGCAATGCTGCAGGAGTTGATGCCGCTGCTGCGGTTTCAGCCGCTTTAGTTGATGGAGCAGGCGTGCTGCTAGTTTCTTTTGTACCACAAGCTGAAAAAAGCATGCTGGATACTAGAAGAAGGCTTGTCAAAAGGGTAGCTGGCTTCGAAATCTTTAGACTTTTAATCATTGAAAATCCTCCCTTATTCTTATGTGTATTATATCTTAAAATGGATGTAAATCCATGTTTAAGCTACCCTTTGACCGCACCAACGGTGAGGCCTCTAACAAAGTACTTCTGGAAGAATGGAAACACAAGAAGCATTGGTCCTGCAGCAAGTATCGCCATCGTCATACGGGCTGACTCGGATGGGGGAACCGAATTGATCATTCCCGGAGGCAGCATATTGGTTGAATTGGTTAGGAAAGCAATATTATTCATCATCCTGTACAGCATATATTGCAAGGGGACGAGGGATTCTTTATCGATGTAAAGCAAGCTAAGCCACCAATCATTCCAATAATGTAGCAGCATAAATAGCGCAACTGTAGCAAGACCTGGTTTGGCAAGTGGAAGAATCATTTGAAAGAAGATTCTGAATTCACTTGCTCCATCCATCATGCAGGATTCAATAATATCGTGAGGGATCTTCTGCATAAATGATCTTAAGATTAAGATGAACCAAGGGAGTGCCAAATAGGGAAGAATTAATACCCATATGGAATTTTTTAAATGCAGAACATTACTTACTAACATATAAGTTGGCACCAAGCCGCCATTAAAGAGCATTGTGAAGAAAACATAGAAACTGAGTGCATTCTTAAACTTATAGTCTTCGCGCGACAAAGCATAAGAAATTCCGGCCATAATCAGCACGGAGGCGATTGTGCCAATGATGCAAACAATGAGCGAAATCTTAAAAGCATTAAAGAGTTGGATCGGGTTGTATAAAATGTAAGCGTACGCAGTTAGATCGAATGTTCTTGGAATTAGACTATATCCATATTTTAAGAGATCGTTTTCGTTACTAATGGAGATTGAGATAATAGATATTAGTGGAATAATACAAGTAAGTCCAAACAAAATAAATAAGGAATTAATGAAAAACTGCGGCATTATTTTCTTCGACAGCATGTACTCACCTCATGACGTTCATTAGAATAGTTTGTTTTCTTCGTTTACTTTTTTTACAACAAAATTGCTGATCAATACGACGATAAATCCCATAGAAGATTGAAATAAACCTACTGCTGACGACATACCAATATCCCCAGAAACCTTTAACATGCGGTAGACATACGTATCAATAACTTGCGTAACTGGATATAGTTGGCCAATTTCTCGAGGGACGAAGAAGAATAAACCGAAATCAGAATAAAATATTCTGCCTATAGAAAGAAGGGTCATAATCGTAATTAAGGGCATTAATAACGGGACTGTGATGTTTCGAATAATTTGAAACTTGGATGCCCCGTCAATTGCCGCTGCTTCAAAATACTCTTGTGATATTCCCAAAATCCCTGCATAGAAAATGATGCTGACATAGCCAAGACCCTTCCAGATATTAATGAGTGTTAGTAAGATAGGCCAGACCCAAGTTTGGGTGTAAAAATCAAAGGTTATCCCTAACTCTTTAAAATAGGAAGTAAGGATTCCATAGGGTCCGATAAAGGAATACGCCATATAAGCAACAATGACCCAAGAGAAAAAGTAAGGAAAGAAGAAAATGGTTTGATATACTTTTAAAAGTTTCCTGCTTAGCACTTCGTTTAAGAGTATTGCGAACACCACAGAAAAGAAAGTTCCTACAGCAATGAATACGAGATTGTAGGCCAGCGTATTTCTCATGACGGCCCAAGCATCACTCGAAGTGAAGAAAAACTTAAAGTTGTCGAAGCCAACCCATGGACTATGGAAAATGCCTTGTTCATAATTAATGTTTTTGAAAGCAATGAATATTCCGCCCATTGGGATATAAGAAAAGACAAAAATGAGAAGGATCGCTGGCAGCGCCAATATGCTTATTTGAATCATTTTTTTGTTTTGCCGGGAATGTAATGAGCTCTTAATCACGTCTTCGTTCTCCTTTAGTCAAATTTATTTTAAATTTCGATGCTTCCCAAACATGTGGTTGTTCATCGCTTATCCATGGCTTTATCTTAGCATCGCTCCGAAATAGTACAATTTCGGGTTACCGCTTTAAGTTCTAAAAGCCTACTTTTGAAGTTCTCAAAACAGATTTTTGTTCTTAAAGCCTAGTTATGGGTGTTTACAAGATTTGTTATTTGATTCTTTTAAATTTACTGTGGTAATCTTTGGGTAGAGGAGTTGTCAAAGAATGTTCAGAAAATTCATATTTAAAAACCCCTACCAATTATTTCTTACCATTTTGCTTCCATTTTTATTGAGTACTGTACTGTTACTCTTTGTACAATCCTCGTTATTAACTCGATATTTTGAAAATTACGCACTTCAATTGGTCTACAATCAACAAAAAACCGACYTGSARAATACAAGTCGGAATGTWAGCGTCATGGCCGATACGGCCAAGTCGCTGGCAGTCACTGCTTTTTTTGATAGTACCATTAAGAATATGCTCTTTTCTGATATAGATCCACAGTATTACATAATGTCTGAGGATAAATTGCGATCTTATAAAGTCATTTATCCTTTCTTACAATCCATGTATATCTATAATGGTCGTAATATGTATGTGAGTCCAAGTGAGGATTTTGTTTATGACCGTTCCTCCTTTGAAGATAAAGGCATATTTCCAATCTTGGATGACACACTGCAGAACAAGTCCAATAGCATAGTACTTCGAAAAATTCCCAATGTACTTGCTGATATAGACACTAATGCAAGCAAGTTTATTAATGTCTATAGCTACCTCTTTTATGAGTCTCCAGTTAAATACAGTAAAGTTAGTGAAGGAATTATACTTAATATTTCCGAAGCTTCCATTAAACAAAGTATTAGCTCTTCTGACCTCAGTAATAAAAATCGAGTCTTTATCGTAGACCGTGACGGCAAACTGATGACCGATGATGCGGTGCATCCCTTACTAAGTGATTTAAGTGGAAGTGACTACATCCAAAGGATTGGTTCGAACTCCGTACCGTCTGGAAATCTTCGGATGAATGTCGATGGCATAGATTCATTCATCACTTATGCTTCAACAGATGTATTTGATTGGAAGTTAATCAGTATTACACCCTACAACGAAATAGTGAAAGACATTGAAAGTTTGAAGGCAAAAACGTACCTTTTCGTATTTATCTTCATTATTGGAAGTATGCTGTTGTGCTTATATTTTTCACGAAGACTCTACACGCCAATCAAATCCGTCATTCAGAACTACAACATGTTAGAATCTGAGAAGAAGAACGACTTCTACTATAAGAAACAAGATTTTCTACGAAAAATGCTGCATACAGGAGATCTTATCTCGTCGGAATCTATTCATAAGCAATTTGACAAATATAAGATTGAACTTGAACCCAAGGAACCCTTATTACTTATACTTATCAAGTTGGATAACTTTATGGATTTTTATGAGAAGTACAATCTTGCGGATCGAAACTTATTAAAATTCGGCATCGTTAATATTGTCTCGGAGCTGTATGCAGATGTCTTTCCATTTGAATGTATCGAGACGGAAGAGGATCAGATTCTCATTGTCATGAACTATAACTCCTTAGAATTGCCTTCAAACAATGAGCGCTTGGTGACTCTAGTCAAAGAAATTCAGCACAACACAGAAAAATACTTGAATATCTCAACATCGGTCACCTTTAGTGAACCGTTCGAATCGTTATCGAATTTGAACTTTCAGTACTTGAAAACGCTTGATTTATCCTATTACAGATTGATTTTAGGCCATAAATCGATCATCTTCTATGATCATTTACCGATTAATGCAGAGGATTTCAAGTATCCGCAAGACCAGGACAAGGCATTGATGGAAGCATTAATCCAAGGTCAAGCAGAAGAAGCAAAAAAGGTATTATCCGATATGATCCAAAATGCTTCTCAGTACAGCTATACGGTTCTGAATTCCGTGCTCATTCAATTGCTTATATCTATTCGTTATGCGATTGAGATCGTAGAAGCTAACAATTCTATGAAGGTGAATTTTAACTTCAATATGTATTTCATTAAACTTCAAAAGATTGAAACATTAGAGCAAATTGAATCCGACTTTAACGAGTTATTCGAAAACATTTCGTTGGCACTAGAAGCAAAAAAGGATAATAAATACTTTCAACTGATTGAAGATGTCACTCAAATTATCCATAAAGAATTCTCAAATCCAGCTTTGTCCTTAGATATGATTGCAGAACAGGTGAATTTAAATCCTGAATATCTAAGGAAGTTGTTGAAAAAGCACCAATTAGTCTCCGTGAACGATCTGATCAATCAAGTTCGATTGAAGTACGCTAGTGATCTTATTACTTCAACGGAGGATTCCATCAATGATATTATGGAGAAATCGGGATTTTTAAGTCGCAGCCACTTTTTCACCCTATTTAAAAAGGCATATGGGATAACGCCAAATCAATTTAGAAGCAATGCAAAATCGAGTAAATAAGTAAATCTGGACATGTGGAATCTCCATATGTCTATTTTTTTTGCCTAAAACTCTGAATTTAGTACTCATGTATGAAATCAGAACCTTGACCTGACGGTTAACAGAACTTATCTATGCTTTCCGAAATTGGCTCTTTATTAAAGGATGTTTATATTGAATCTAAAGTAAAGTTTCAACAGGAGGAAATCAATATGTTTCGAAAAGTGGCCCTGGTAACAGGCGGTGCATCGGGTATTGGCAAAGGAATTGCTCTCCGTCTAGCCGAGGATGGTTATGAAGTGGTCATTGCAGATCGAAACTCAGCACTTATAGATGAAGTTGTTGATGAAATAACGGCGGCATCTGGAAGCGCATCCAAGGAAGTCATTGATGTGTCGGATGAACAAGCGATCAACAAGCTGTTTCAAAGTTGGTCCGAGCGATATGGAAGAATGGATGTCCTCGTAAATAATGCTGCAACGAACAAGCCCAAATCACTAGTGGATACGGAGCCGGTTGATTGGGATTTCGTGATGGATGTCAATCTTAAAAGTGTTTATTTGTTCAGCCGCAAAGCTTATCCCTTTCTGAAAGAAAGCCAAGGAGCTGTCGTGAATATCTCTTCAATTATGGGACAACAGCTTTTGTCCAGTGGGAATACGTCCTATGGAGTAAGCAAGGCGGGGGTCAACTATTTGACTCGCGTTTTAGCCAAGGAATGGTTGAAAGATCATATTCAAGTTAATGCGATTGTGCCAGCAGAGGTGGATACGCCATTGTTAAGGGCGGGGCTTAGTGAAGAAGGTAAATCTAAAATTGAACAGCGCATAAGCGAAGGTAAAGTCCAAACTACAGAACAAATAGCAGGTGTTGTTTCTCTGCTGCTTAGACCAGAAGCATCCATTATAACCGGCACCTGCCTTGTAGCAGATGGCGGAAGCCAACTTGTGTAAGGAGCGATAACGATGAAAATTACAGATGTAAGAGTGTATTTGTCCAAACATGCGAAGGATAGTCGGAAATTCGGTTGGAGAGATGGTCTTGCAGGACCTGATGTTTACGGGAATACCAGTAATGCTTTACTTCGAATTATGACAGATGAGGGGATTGAAGGATACGCTACGTATAGTAACGCAGATTATTTAGCTTCGATCGCCAAAAAGTATTTTAAAGATCTGTTAATTGGAGAGGATCCACTTCAGAAGGAGCTTATTTATCATAAAATATGGGAAATCGACCGATTGGACTATTTTCCATTACCATTCTTCGGACTTGTCGACGTTGCTCTGTGGGATATCGCATCCAAAAAAGCTCAGATCCCTCTGTATCAAATGATTGGCGGCTTCCGCGAGAAAGCAATGGCTTATGCAAGCACGGCCACGTACAAAACGATAGAAGAATTCATGGATGTTGCCGATCAATGTTTAGCAAGGGGCTACAAAGGCATTAAACTCCATGCATGGGGCGATGCTCGAAGAGATGCAGAACTTTGTCAGGCATTGCGAGCTAAAGTAGGCAAAGACATTTATCTCATGTATGACGGTTCAGCAGGCTTTGATTTTCATGACGCTTTCTACTTAGGTAAGGCGCTTGAAGAAGCAGATTATTATTGGTACGAAGAGCCCATGCGGGAATACAGTATTTACGCATATCGCAAGCTTGCAGACAAGTTGAAGGTGCCATTGTTAGTAGCAGAAACCTCACAGGGGAGCTTTTATAATTCAGCGGATTTCGTCCATTTCGGCAAAGGCGACATGGTTCGAATCAGCGCTGGTCTCAAAGGTGGTATTACTGGCGCAATGAAAATTGCACATATGGCAGAGTCCTTTAATCTTAGGGCTGAAGTTCATGGCGGCGGCGAACTGTGCATGCACTTGATAGCAGCATTCCGCAATACGTCCTTCTATGAAGCCCTTGTTTGGGATAATCCGATTAACGATAATCCGGAAGTGGATTCAGATGGATTTGTTCATGTTTCGAAGAAACCGGGAATATCCCATGATATTGACTTTGAGAAGATTGAGAGAGAAGCTTACGCATCGTTCTCTGTATTGGACTTTTAGGATATGAAAACAACCCAACTGTTAATGGCTATTCTGCATGAACATAAAATTGAGGAGTACGAAGGACTTCACAACCATATCCCGGATGAGATTGTAAAGCAGCTGCTCGAGGACGGTTATACGAATGTTGAGATTTATAGGAAAGGGACTACTTTAATTATCCGTATGGAAAATGATGAGGTAATAAGGGTTCCTAATCGGCGACCTAATATAGCTGTTGAAGAAGCCTGGTACAAAGTAACAAATGATTGTTTTTCGCAACCTTGGGAGCACTTATCCAAAATTTTTAATATGAATGATTTTATTTTACATCCAGAAATCCAAGAGAAATCCCAATAGATGAATAATGTTAATAAACCCCAAAATGGAATGAATTCAATCACCTGCTGGGGTTATTATTGTTTCATCAATCCATTTAAGGAGGTGATCTAATATGAAGCAGTTCGACGGATGAGAAGCCTAATTTTCCAGTGGCAAGATTGAATTCGCCTACATTTAGTTCGAGTTTAAATCCTTAAATTTGAAAGTGAGGTAGATTGATGAAAAAGTCACTCATTTATTTAGTTATGTTTTGTATGTTTCTTTCCACTTTCATGATGATCAGCTCCCCCGAGAAAGTATCCGCCGCTGTACAATCAACACTCTATGTTTCGCCTACAGGAAGTGATGCTAATCCGGGGTCACAGTCTCAACCATTTCAGACAGTAGCTCAAGCAAAAACCGCGGTACGCGCTATTAACAGCAATATGACAGGTGATATTGTTGTCATTCTAATGAATGGAACTTATAACTTAACGTCCACTTTAACGTTCACTTCATTGGATTCAGGAACGAATGGCTTTGATGTTATTTATAGAGCTGATACCGCTTCCACGCCAGTAATCAGTGGCGGCACTTCAATTACAGGATGGACGCTCGATGATGCAGCTAAAAACATTTATAAGGCAAATGTAGGTACTTCCCTCCAAACAAGACAATTGTATGTCGACGGAGTGAGAGCTGTCCGTGCAAGAGGAGATAATTTATCTGGTTTTACAAAAACAAGCACAGGATATACATTGCCTTCAACTGGAACCTATGCCAACATGGCAAACTGGGGAAATGTAATTGATATTGAAGTTGCCGCTAAAGGGTATCCATGGCAACAAAGTCGAATAGGGATTGCCTCCATCAGCGGATCGGCTGTAACTATGAAGCAACCAGGTTGGTCTTATGCTCCATCGAATACTGGTACTAATGGTTGGGTTGAAAACGCTTACGAATTATTGGATACCGCAGGGGAGTGGTATTTAAATCGTACTACAGGATATATGTACTATATCCCACGTACTGGTGAAAACATGTCGACATCCTCTTTTACTGCGGGTACACTTGAAACATTAATAAGTGGCGCTGGGACACTAGATGCTCCTGTACACAATATTCAATTCGATGGGATTACCTTCACATATAATACATGGTTGATGCCAAATACGAATGCCGGATACCCTGATAATCAGGGAGGAGTGATCATTATCGAATCAACCGACCCGGAACCGGAAAATCACAAAATGTTAACTCCGGCAGGAGTAGCGTTTAAAGCTGCAAAATCTATTACCGTTAAAAACTGTACCTTCACACACATGGGTAATGCCGGTTTAGGTTTCGATCGAGGCAGTCAGAACAATGTTATTGACCACAACACATTTACCGATCTTTCAGGCAGTGGTATCACGCTAGGTAATATCTTGGTTGACGATCACCACCCAACAGATACAAGAAATATCATAAGTGATAATAACATAACGAATAATACGATTTCGAATATCGGTGTGGAATATTTTGATACTGTGGGTATTTTTGGAGGCTACACAGTTGGAACCAAGATTCAGCACAACACCCTTTACAATTTACCGTATTCCGGCATCTCTTGGGGCTGGGGATGGGGGTATCATGACACGCTTGGAACACCCGTATCCCAAAATAACATCATTAGTCATAACCTCATTCATGATATCATGCAAACGATGAATGATGGTGGAGGTATTTACACACTTGGCAGTCAACAAGGTTCTAAGGTATACAACAATTACATCTATGCGATTAAAAATCTTTACGCATATCTATACCGTGATAACGGAACATCTGGATATTTTGATACAAACAACGTCCTAAGTTCGTTGAATTCAAGCAACGCTTCTTGGTGGTATTATACAAATACAGGTAGTGGCGGGTATTGGAACGCCAATAACAATAAATCATATTATAACTATTATTCATCTGGATTGACTCTTCACGGAACAGGCGGTACCAATGTTGTCGGCAACAATTATGCAGTAACCAATTATGCATGGGACGCTACGGCACAAGCGATTATTGCAAATGCGGGAGTTGATGGAGGGGATGGTCCGGCACCGAATTTCAATTTGCCTGCAGCACCGCCAGCATTGCCATCCATACCGCAATCCCAAATCACGGCAACAGCGACGAGTTATCATGCCGGCGCTGAGCCTAGTAAAGCGCTTGACGGAAGCGCAACAAGTATATGGCACTCGGAGTATAGCCCGATGGCAAACCTGCCTCAATCGATAACATTGAATTTAGGCGGCACCTACAATGTTGACAAACTTAGATATGTACCGCGGTCAGATGCTTCTTCGAATGGAAATATTACGACTTTCAATATTTATACAAGCACAGATGGTACGAGTTTTACCAAAGTGGTGAACGCAGGTACATGGGCAGACGATAGTACCGAGAAATCAGCTGCATTTACACCTACAAATGCTGCATATATTAAACTGGAAGCAACGGCAGGCCATGGTGGATTTGCATCAGCTTCAGAAATCAATGTAGAATTGACCCCAAGTACAGTACCGCAATCCCAAATCACTGCGACAGCAACTAGTAACTTTGCTGGTAGTGAACCAACCAAAGCAATTGATGGTAGTTCATCAACAATGTGGCATACAGCATTTAATGGTTCTACAGGGGTTCCTACTGTAAGCCTTCCTCAGTCCATAACGTTAAATTTAGGCGCAACGTATAACATCGCTCAACTGAGATACTTGCCTAGGCAGGATGCAAGCTTGAATGGTAACATTACCAGCTATAACATTTATACAAGTACAGATGGAACGAACTTTACCAAAGTGGTGAACGGAGGAACTTGGGCAGATGACGCAAATCCGAAAGCTATGACATTTACACCGATTAATGCCTCCTATGTCAAATTAGAAGCGTTAGCTGGTCATGGAGGATTTGCCTCGGCAGCCGAGATTAATATTGATAAGCTTGGAAGTCCTGTATCGTTTACGCCGCCTGCAAGCACTAATCTTAAGCTATGGCTTAGAGCGGATTCAGGGGTGTTAGCGGATGCGAATGGAAAAGTGAGCTCTTGGTCGGATCAGTCTGGCGTTGCTAACAATGCCGTGCAAGCCACTTCAGGAAATCAGCCGACATTGGTAAGCAATGTAATTAATGGGAATCCAGTTATTCGATTCGATGGCGCAAACGACTACTTGCTATCATCCGGTGTAACGGGTTCAATGAATACGTCAACGGTGATTTTTGTGTTAAAACCTCAAGTGGTTTCCAATTACAACCAAAGTATAGGCGCGGCTGGCGGATGGGGACAATTCCAATTCCACACGACATCGACGGGTCAGGTATATGTCGGAACGAGTGCGAGCTCGAGAATTACCCCGACAGACGGTCCTGGCGCAAATACGTTGGTTGCCAATACATGGTCAAAATTTGCCTATGTATTGAACAACGGCTCCGCCAAATTGTTTAAAAACGGTGTCCAACTTGCTTCTAAAACATTAAGTAATCCCGCATCGTGGACAGGATTTACGCTAGGAACTAACAGCAGCAATACGATTAACGGCGATATCGCGGAGGTGTTTGTTTACAACTCGGCTTTATCAGATTCGGACCGCCAAAGTATTGAAACTTATTTGCAAACGAAGTATGGGCTTTAATGACAGGAAAGGTTCGCATTACCGAAATCTAATATGAAGTTAATCGTGCCGAGCTGATCTCTTTCATGCTCGGCATTATCAATTTCAGACACAAACAAGCAACTGACAGACATTGTTGTTCATCGCCATGCAAAGTATGATGATTGTAATAAGAAACACGATCATAACTAGAGAGAGAAGTGAATCAAATGTCTAATTCATTGTTCATTTGCTATCCAAAAGGCGCATCCAGACAAGAGAAGTTCGCCGCAAAGGAAATACGCCGTTATTTATACGTTCGTACTTCCGTCCTTTTGCCGATGGTTGCTGAGGATTCTATGCCGGAAGAAGCAAGCGGATTCATCGTCGGTTACTCGGACAGAAGGTTGATCACAGACACAATTTCACCTCCGCAGCTGCAGTTAGATTCGGTCTATGAACAAAGCTATCAACTGAAAACGGTTTCTTCTTCAGCTGGAAAGCGAGTTGTCATCTCAGGAGGACGTAAAGGCGGATTGCTCTATGCTGCATACCGTATGGCAGAGCATTGGGGCATTCGGTTCGCCCTACATGGCGACATTATTCCTGACCAGCAAATTCCGCTGGTACTGCCGGACATCGAGGAAGCGGGATCGCCTTTATTTGAACTACGAGGTATTCTTCCTTTTCATGATTTCCCGGAAGGTCCGGATTGGTGGAGCCAAGATGATTATAAGAGCGTCTTGTCTCAGCTTCCTAAGCTGCGTATGAATTTCATTGGCTTGCACACCTATCCAGAAAGACCACGTACGAATCTTTATGCAAGCGCTGAGCCTGCAACCTGGATTGGACTTCCAGAGGACGTGAAGGACAACGGAGATGTGAGCTATAGTTATCCATCCAGACATTTCTCGACCATTAATGGTGCTTGGGGTTATGCATCGAAGCAAACAGGGAGCTATTCGGACGGCGGAGATCAGTTGTTCGAAAGGGACGATTACGGAGCCGATTATATGCAAGGTATGGCGCCATGGCCAGATACGATGGAAGCCAGCAATGAGCTTTTCAATCGTTTCGGCCGATTGCTTAATAATGTGTTTTCATATGCGCAGGAGTTAGGCATTTCCACATGTCTTGGGACGGAAGGCCCCCTAACTATACCGGCGGAGGTCAAATCTCATCTGATTCGGAAGGGGATGGATCTTGAGGACGAGAGAACGATAGGGCGTCTGTATGAAGGGATTTTCACAAGAATTAAACAAACGCATCAGCTCGATTACTTTTGGTTATGGACACCTGAGCTGTGGACATGGGGAGGCAATACGGAAGAGCAAACGCAAGCGACTTTGCGCGATATTCAAACAGCCATTCATGCTGCCGAAAAGGTAGAGACTTCGATTCAAGTGGCCACTAGCGGCTGGGTGCTAGGTCCTCAATCGGATCGGACAATGTTTGACCGCCATTTGCCCAAGTCAGTGCCATTCAGCTGCATTAACCGAAATCTCGGCAACGAATTTGTAGAGCCTGGGTTTCAAGCCATTGGGCAGCGTCCAACTTGGGCGATTCCATGGGTTGAAGATGATCCCGCTATGATTCTACCGCAACTATGGGCGGGACGTATGCGCCGGGATGCGGCTGATGCTGCATCATATGGATGCTCAGGTTTAATGGGAATTCATTGGAGGACGAAAGTGATAGATCCAACTCTTGCGGCACTCGCAGCTGCAGGCTGGGAGCAGGCGGGGTGGAATGCGAACGAAAATAAACCCGAAGACGCAGGCTCGTATTCAACAGAAGGATATTGGGGCAGCCATGTAAGGACTGTCGAGGGTTTAACAAGCCTGCACCATGAGCAATATAGAACTATCAGAGTCGGTATGAAAGGATACCGTTTGGAGGTGCCGAATGGCACCTATAGGTTGACGATAACATTTATAGAATGGGAAGTCACTGAGCCCGGCAAGCGCGTGTTCGACGTTCTCACAAACGGAAGTATTGATAAAAGGATTTACCAACTCGATATTCTCAGAGATAGCCAAGGAGAAAATCAACCATTGGAGCGTTCGATCCAAGAGTTGAAAGTGTCTGATGGCTTCATTGATATTACCTTCAATTGCCATAGTGGTGAAACTTGCCTGTGTACGATAGAGGTGGAAGGGCAAACGGACGATATCAATCAGTTTAAGGGTGGGGCTTATTCACGCCTGATTAACTGCGGAGGACCTGCAATTGACGGCTATGAGGCTGATCTTTCGGAGCTTAAGATTCGCGAACGCGATTTACCAATTACCGATTTTTATTTGGATTGGGCTACGGCGCAGTTTGGAGCGGATATAGCTGCTGATATAGCCGAGGTATTTACCGAGCTTGACGGCAAGCTTCCTCGTCCAGCAACTTGGGTGTCCGGTCCTGGCAGCACTATTGTTGTTAATCGTGCGCCATGGGCAGAAGTAGCTTTGCAATACGGATTTGTGAACCGACTAGAGACCTTGCGGGCGAGGATTCGTGGAGCGGGACATTTGGAACGCTTCGATTATTGGTTGGATCAATTCCGTTTTCTGCGCAGCTCTGCTCAGATTGGTTGCACGCTGGGCCTATACGAAGAGGCGGTGGAAGAGCTGCAAGTCCAAGCTTCAGAGGAACAGAAACGGCTTGTTGCCAGAGAAAAACTGCTGCCGATTCGCAAACAGCTTGTAGAGCAATATTCGGAGCTAAACAGCTACCTGTTGGCAACTGTTTCAACGCCAGGAGAGTTGGGCACCTTCGCCAATGTTCAACAGCAGACGATGGAGCTCCAACTGCATAAACCGGGGATGGCTTTGGAGGCATGGCTAGGTGAGCCGCTGCCGAAAGAGGCTTTGCCTGGTACAAGTTATACTGGTAAACCGCGTATGATTGTTCCGACCGTCCGTACGAGTCTGGAGATAGGGGAGCCTTTAGATCTAAAGGTGCTTATGCTCGGTCACAAGCCAGATCAACTTACGCTATACTGGAAACCATTCGGTGAACGGGATTATCGCAAAGTAGAAGGAGGTCATGTAAACCGCAATGTCTATCAAGTGTTACTGTCTCTGGAATCGGACGAGGATTTTGAGTACTACATAGAAGCGGTCCTTCCTGGCAATGAGAAGCTGCGGTTTCCTGCTGGTGCGCCATATATCAATCAAACCGTTGTCATAAACGGATGAGCTCCAATTCATATGGTTGATAGCAAAACAAAAGCCCTGCCCATCAGATGCGTTCTGAGGACAGGGTTTTCGTCATGCTTATTTAATTATTTTGAAGCTTTCCAAGCATCAACTTGCTTTTGCATTTCAGCAATAATCTTATCGGAACCGGCTGTTTTCAGTTTAGCCAAAAATTCATTGTACTTATCTTCCGAAGCAATTCCAAGTTCAATAGATCTGGAGTATTCGTCATAAACAGCACTCGACTTTGCGATCTCGGATTTTACTGGCTCTGCATCGAAGGTGAAACCTAGCAATCTAGAAGGTGTCGCCGTTTCGTTCAGTTTCTTCGTCTCTTCCCAAACTGTTTTTGGCATTCCTTTTTCAACATTAGCAAGGAAGTTGGTAGCAAACATCCACGGAACTTGCGGGTTGTACGCTTTTTGATTGTCGCCAGGAATCATGAACCCATCTGCGTCGATTTTGAAATGGTTATCCTTGATACCAAAGTTTAACAGATTGTAAAGGTCTTTATCCGTATTCAGAAGCTCGAGCAGCATCATGGCTCTTTCAGGATTTTTCGAGTTTCTGTTGATACCTTGCATCGTAGCTGTAATACCGCTTGTTGTAAGATGTGCTGTTCCAGCAGGAGCATCCACCATAGGATACCCGGCTTGAGCCGTTTCACCGATATCGCCGCCTGGTTTGAAAGAGCCGCCGAGATTCACTGCCCATTTACCAGCCTTCGCATCTGTCCATTCATCCTTTTTCTGAGAAATGCGGTCTTTGGAATTCAATAAACCTTTGGCGTTCCAATCTCTCATTGTAGCTGCAAATTTCTTAGCTTGCGGAGTTTCGAACTGGTTAATGACCTTAAGTGATGCATCGGAGTATTCGACTGCGCCCGGAACGTTAAAGCCAGAAATAGAATCAAGATTAAACAAATCACTGCCAGCTTGATCAAAAGATGTAATAAACGCTTTCTCTGGATCGTCCTTATGAACGCTCGTTACAAACGGCTCCAACAGGTTTAAGGTGTCCATATTAATTTTACCGCTTACAGAACGGAGATCGAACTTGTATTTGTCTACCAAATGTTTAGGGAACATCAAGGCAGGGGTTCTGGCAGAGATTTGATGGTTGACAAATCCATAAATTTTACCCTTCATTCTCGCAGCGTCCCACATCACTTTTGGTACGGCAGCATAGGTTTTAGGAGCATATGTTACAAGCAAATCATCAAGGGGAAGAAAGGCACCTTTTGCAACATTTTGGCTGAAGTTGGCAATCCAGCTTGCCGTAAAGGCAATGTCATACGGTTCGCCTGAGGCAATGACAACTTGCATCTTCTGATCGTAGTCACCAAAAGCAAAAGGTTTGAAATCTACGGTTGCGTTGATTTTCGCTTTCAATACCTTGTTCACTTCTGCGAATACGTTATCCTGCTCAGGCTGCGGGAAGTTCCCAGGGAAGTACCAAGTCAGTTTGACTTCTGGGAGAGCTTCCGGTGTTACAGCGGCTTTGGCAGAACCAGTCGGTTTGGCTACCGGGCTTGTTGTATTTTGCGTCGTTTTACTGCCGCATGCGGAAAGCATCATGCTGACTGCGAGAAGCATACTACCTGCTATGAGAACTGGCTTTACTAGTTTTACAGTATTGAACATGTACAAAATCCTCCCTGGTTTGTAAACATTATAGTCAGTTCGGAGTCAAAATGCGAGTTCTTAATTGAGTAGTAAGTTCTTAAATTAGGCAAACTCCCCAATTAAGAATGGTTGAAAGCATGACAAAAACCCTGCCCAACAGATGTGTTCTGTGGACAGGGTTTTTGTCAGGTTATCTCATTATTTTGAAGTTTTCCATGCATCGATTTGTGTTTGCATTTCAGCAATAATCTTATCGGAACCGGCTGTTTTCATTTTAGCCAAAAACTCGTTGTACTTATCTTCGGAAGCAGTACCAAGTTCAATGGATCTGGAGTATTCGTCATAAACAGCGCTCGTTTTCGCGATCTCGGATTTTACCGGCTCTGCATTAAAGTTAAAGCCTAGTAATTTAGAAGGTGTTGCCGTTTCGTTCAATTTCTTCGTGTCGTCCCAAACCGTTTTAGGCATACCTTTTTCAACATTAGCAAGGAAGTTGGAAGCAAACATCCATGCAACTTGTGGATTGTACGCTTTTTGATTGTCGCCAGGAATCATGAATCCATCTGCATCGATTTTGAAATGGTTATCTTTCATACCAAAGTTCAACAGATTGTAAAGATCTTTATCCGTATTCAGAAGCTCAAGCACCATCATAGCTCTTTCAGGATTCTTCGAGTTTTTGTTGATACCTTGCATTGTTGCGGTAATACCGCCTGTTGTAAGTGCTGCTGTTCCGGCAGGAGCATCGACCATCGGATAACCGGCTTGAGCTGTTTCACCGATATCACCGCCTGGTTTGTAAGCGCCGCCGATATTCATTGCCCATTTACCAGCTTTCGCATCTGTCCAATCATCCGTCTTCTGAGAAATACGGTCTTTGGAATTCAATAATCCTTTGGCGTTCCAATCTCTCATTGTAGCTGCGAATTTCTTAGCTTGTGGAGTTTCATACTGGTTAACGACTTTCAGTGATCCATCAGAAATATCAACCCCACCCGGAACATTAAAGCCAGAAATGTAATCAAGATTAAACAAATCGCCAAATGAACTGAAGGAAGTGATGAATGCTTTCTTTGGATCGTCTTTATGCACGCTCGTTACATAAGGCTCAAGTAGGTTTAGATTGTCTGCATTCACTTTGCCGCTTACAGATTTGAGATCTAGCTTGTACTTCTCAGTCAGATCTTTCGGGAACATTAATGCTGGTGTTCTAGCAGAGATTTGTTGGTTTACAAACCCATAAATTTTGCCCTTTACTTTCGTAGCGTCCCACATTGATTTTGGCACAGAAGCAAATGATTTCGGAGCATATTTAGCAAGTAAATCATCAAGCGGTAGTAAGCCGCCTTTTGCTACACCTTGGCTGTAGTTGTTAATCCAGCTTGCCGTAAAGGCAATATCATACGGTTCGCCTGAGGCAACGACGACTTGCATCTTCTGATCATACTCACCAAATGCGAACGGTTTGAAATCTACGGTTGCATTAATTTTTGCTTTCAATACTTTGTTCACTTCGGCAAATACTTTATCCTGCTCAGGCTGCGGGAAGTTACCAGGGAAGTACCAAGTTAGTTTTACTTCTTGAAGAGCCGCTGGTGTCTCAGCAACTTTGGCAGTTTCTGCCGCTTTGACCGCCGGACTTGTTGTTGCTGTTTCTTGCGCCCCGTTGCTTCCGCAAGCGGAAAGCATCATGCTGACTGCGAGAAGCATACTGCCTGCTACGAGACCTGTTTTCACTAGCTTTAAATTTTTGTACATATTCAAAATCCTCCCTTTTGGTTGTAAACATTATATTCTTAAATGGATTTTATCCATGTTAAGTTACCCTTTAACTGCACCTACTGTAAGGCCTCTGACGAAGTATTTTTGGAAAAACGGAAACACGATTAACATCGGACCAGCGGCAAGTATGGCCATAGCCATACGGGCGGATTCCGAGGGGAGGTCGGCATTTTTCAAACTAGGCGGCATCATATTGCTTGCGCTCGTCAGATATTGAATATTATTCATCATTCTGTAAAGCATATATTGGAGGGGGACGAGGCTTTCTTTCTCGACATACAGCAAGCTTAGCCACCAATCGTTCCAATAATGTAAAAGCATGAATAGCGCAACTGTTGCAAGCCCCGGCTTAGCTAACGGGAGAATGATTTGAAAAAAGATTCTGAATTCGCTTGCTCCGTCAATCATGCAGGATTCAATGATGCTGAGCGGGATCTTTTGCATAAAGGATCTCAAAATCAAGATAAACCAAGGAATAGCCAAATATGGCAGAATTAGCGCAAAGATCGTGTTTTTCAAATGTAAGTAATTTGTAATTAAGATATAGGTCGGAACGAGTCCGCCGTTAAACAACATAGTGAAAAAGACATAAAAGCTTAGAGAGTTTTTAAATTTAAAGTCTTCACGAGACAGCGCATAGGCAATGCCTGCCATGACTGTCACCGAAACGAATGTGCCGAAGAAGCTAACAAACAGAGAGACCTTGAACGCGTTTATTAGCTGAATAGGCTGATACAATATGTAAGCATAGGCCGTAGTATCAAATATTTTTGGGAATAATTTATATCCATTCTTTACAATGTCAACTTCGTTGCTGAATGAAATGGAGATAATGGATAGGAGCGGAATGATACATGTGAGACTAAACAGGATAAATAGTAGGTTGATCATGACCTGAGGCCACGTTTTTCTTGCCAGCATGTGCTCACCTCTTTGTAGTTCTAGAATAATTTGTTCTCTTCGTCTACTTTCCTCACAATAAAATTACTAATCAAAACGACGATGAATCCCATTGTAGATTGAAATAGTCCGACAGCTGACGACATACCAATATCACCAGAAACTTTCAACATACGGTACACATACGTATCAATAACTTGCGTTACTGGGTACAACTGGCCGATCTCTCTTGGCACGAAGAAGAACAAACCGAAATCGGAATAAAAAATTTTTCCTATGGATAATAAAGTCATAATAGTAATTAGCGGCATGAGCAACGGAATTGTAATCGTTCGAACCATTTGAAACTTAGATGCGCCGTCTATAGAAGCAGCTTCGTAGTATTCTTGTGAAATACCCAAGATGCCCGCATAGAAGATGATGCTCACATAGCCTAGACCTTTCCATATATTAATTAAGGTTAATAGAATGGGCCAGATCCAAGTCTCTGTGTAAAAATCAAACGACATTATACCTAAATGTTCCATATAAGAAGTGAAAATTCCATGTGGGCCCAGAAAAGAATAAGCCATATAGGCAACGATGATCCATGAAAAGAAATACGGAAAGAAAAATATGGTTTGATACGCTTTCAGAAGTCTTCTGCTTACGATTTCATTGAGAAGGATGGCAAACAACACGGAGAGAAACGTGCCGACTGCGATAAAGATGGTGTTGTAGGCCAACGTATTTCTAACTACGATCCACGCATCGCTTGATGTGAAGAAAAATTTGAAATTATCGAAACCGACCCACGGGCTGTGAAAGATGCCATCTGTATAGTTGATGTTTTTGAAAGCAATGAATATCCCGCCCATTGGGATGTAAGAAAAAACAAAAATAATGAGGATGGCTGGAAACGCTAGCAAAAGTAGTTGAACATTCTTTTTAGTGTTCTGAGATTTAAGTATGGTTTTTATCAATGTGCTCCCTGCTCCTTTAACCAGATTTTTTCGAAATGCTTGTTGACTGATCTCTGGCTTCATCGTAGCCCGTACCTCTTCCATAAAACAATTTCTGAAATCACGGATAAGTTCAGTTCAGAGTCAAAATTTGAGTTCTGAATTTAGTAGTAAGTTCTTAAATTCAGCAAAGTGCCTCTATTGCTTTGCAAAGGGTTCATTAAGTACCGTTTTTGTGATAATCTTTTGTCAGAAGGAGTTGTCGAATATTGTTTAAAAAATTCAGCATGAAAAACCCATTTCAACTGTTTCTTACGATACTGCTGCCATTTCTTCTAAGTACAGTATTGCTTCTTTTCATACAATCTTCGTTTTTAACCCAGAACTTTGAAAGCTTTGCACTTCAAATGGTTTATAATCAACAAAAAAACGACTTGCAGAATACAAGTCGGAATGTAAGCGTAATGGCACAATCAGCCAGGTCTGTTGCGACGACAGCTTTTTTTGATGATACGATTAAGGATTTGCTTTATACGGATGTAAATACCGGAGACTACATTAAATATAAGGATAAGTTAGCATCCTATAAAAACATTTATCCTTTTTTACAATCCATCTATATTTATAATGGAAGTCATATTCATGCGTTGCCAAGCCAGAAATTTGTATATGACCGTTCAACCTTTGAGGACATGGGAATTTTCCCGATTTTGGACGACATTCAGCATAACCGATCTCATAGTATTGTGCTTAGACAAATACCTAATATGATGTACGGAATTTCATCAAACGCAGAAAAAGATGTGTATGTGTATTCCTATCTTTTTTTTGATTCGCAAATTCAGAGCGGTAAAGTTAGCGAAGCCATTATTCTTAATATCTCGGAAGAGTCGATCAGACAAACCATTAGCTCGTCCGATCATAAGAATGACAATCGTATCTTTATTATTGATCGTGATGGAAGGCTGATGTCTGGCGATGGCAAGCATCCTTTGCTGAGTGCATTAAATGAAAACGACTATATCCAAAAGATTCAATCGTCTAAGGAATCCAGCGGAAACCTGCGAATGAATGTAGATGGTGTGGACTCATTCATCACATATTCAGTCACAGATGCCTTCGGCTGGAAAGTAATTAGTATTACTCCCTATCAAAGCATCGTCCAAGATGTGGAACGTATGAAGCAAAAAACCTATCTACTTGTTATTTGTTTTATAGTTGGAAGTATCTTATTATCGTTTTATTTATCGCGAAGACTGTATAAGCCTATGAACGTCGTCATTCAGAACTACATCGAGTTGGAATCTGAAAAGAGAAATGAACTATACAATCGAAAACAAAATTTCCTGCGAAGCATGGTGCTTTCTAATGAAATGATACCTGTTGAAGTTCTCAAGAAACGCTTCAACACCTATCGTATTGAGCTTGAGCCGACCGATTCGTTTTTGCTTCTACTAGTGAAAATTGATCATTTTGCGGATTTTTGTTCGGCGTTCAGCTTGAAGGATCGAGGCTTGTTAAAATTCGGCATGATCAACATTATTTCTGAGTTGTTGTCTAACGCATATAAACATGAATCTATTGAAATCGAAGAGGATCAGATCTTAATTTGGATGAACTACAATGGTTTGGAATTTCCGTCCAAGGATGACCTTCTAGTTTCGCATGTAAAAGATATTCAAGAAAATATACAAATTTTTTTGAATGTATCGATTTCGATTACCTTCAGCGAACCATTTCAAATGTTGAATACCATCAACTTTCATTACTTGAAAACACTTGATTTATCCAATTACAGATTAATTATTGGGCATAAAGCTTTAATTTCGTATGATCATATAGATATTCAGATAGATGAGTTTAAATATCCGCAAGACCAAGATAAGGAACTAACAGATGCATTAATTCAGGGCCAATTTGCTGAAGCCAAACAGGTGTTGTCCAGTGTTATTCATTCCGCTTCAAGGTATAGTTTTACTGTGCTAAATTCAGTGCTCATTCGGCTATTATTGTCGATTCGTTATGCGATTGAAATCGTTGAAGCTAATCATGCGATTAAGGTGAATTTCAATTTCAATACCTATTTGGCAGCTCTTCAAAAGATGGAAACGTTAGAACGGATTCAGTCCGACTTTCATGAGTTGTTTGACCAGTTAGAATCAGAGCTGGAAGCTAAAAAAGACAACAAATACATCAAGCTGATTGAGGACGTGAATCAGATCGTTCATGTGGAGTTCGCAAATCCAGCTTTATCATTGGATGAAATAGCTGAAAAGGTTAATTTATCCTCTCCATATCTAGGGAAATTATACAAGAAGCATTGTCTCATTTCTGTCACAGATTATATCAATCATGTTCGGCTTAGTTATGCATGTAAACTAATCGCAGAGTCAGAGGAAACGATTAACGATATTATGGAAAAATCAGGGTATATCAGCCGAAGTCATTTTTTTACTTTATTTAAAAAAGCATATGGCGTTACGCCTAATCAGTATCGAAGTAATGCAAACGTGCGTAATTGAGAAGAAGAACATGCGGAGTAACCGCATGTTCTTTTCTTATTTTGGTAATTAAAGAACGAATGATTAAAAAGAGAACTGCTTAATTCACTTGAAATAGAACCTTTTAATGATATAAGAAGTTCATTTTTGGGGCCTAAACGCTTACAGTCAGGAGACAGGAGGTGAAAAAGAAGAGGCTCAATAATTTTGACAGATTAAACTAGAATTTGAACATTGAGAATCTACTAGCTCTGTAATAACCTTGAAATCTAGGAGGAAATCAACATTAAGATGTGTAGTTAAGAGAGATACGAAGAATGTAAGCGTTTCCGCTAATGCCAAGATCGTTATGCTTTCGTGCCAACATGTAAATCTTCTCGCGCCAAAGCGGCGCTGATCGTGACTCACATATCATATTACCTTTAATGTTCAAAGTTAACACTGGGGAGGGAATGTTCATAAAATGAGAAGAACAATGTCGGCATTTCTTGCGTTCTGTATGCTTTTTTCTATTTTTACGTTTACAGCTTCTGTATCGGCAACAGTAAGCTCTAATGTCCAATTAAACTACACAGATCTCGAAATCAACCTTAGTAATACGTATGAAACACCATTATATGCAACTGTCGGTTCTTACACCGAGCCAAGCGCAAATGGAAAAGTAACTTGGTCAAGCAGTAATCCAGCAGTGGCTACAGTTGACTCATCCGGCAGAGTAAAGCCGGTCAGTGCGGGTTCAACGGTAATTACTGCTACACACGTAAGTTTTCCGAGTGAACCTGTAACATGTAACGTTACGGTTTATTCAACTACCAGCAATACATTTTTTTATGTGTCGCCAAATGGTTCAGATGTAGCTGCAGGTACAGAATCAGCACCATTTAAGACAATTCAAAAAGCAAGAGACACGATTAGAGCACTTCCTGTAATTCCAAATGGAGGAATTACAGTTATTTTAGAAGATGGCAAATACTTCGCGCCGGAAACGATTACGTTCACGCCTGAAGACAGCGGAACCCGGGATAATCCGATTATTTACAAAGCGCGAAATGCCGGGAAAGCTATTGTCACAGGTGAAGTGTCGATTACAGGATGGAGCAAAGCTGCGGATTCTGGCGAGATGTCCTCTCTTGCCCAGGGCAAAGTATATGTTGCCGACGTGGGAACGGGATGGAGATTTCATGACCTCTACGTAAACGGCGAGCGTCAGCAGGTATCCAGATCCTATAACTCGAGTGAATGGCGTTCTTGGCCTCTTTTCAAAGGCAGGGCTCCTATTTCTTATGATCCTGTCAAAGGGACGAAAGTCGTATTCGGAAATGGTGAACTGGACGGGCTGAATGGAAAGCAAGATGTAGAGGTTGCGCTGCTGCCAGTGATTTATTGGAACAGTATCCCTGTTCTCAAATCTATAGATCCGGCAACGAAAACCGGTTATTTACAATCCAAAGTGCCTTCCAACTTCTGGACAGATCATTTTGAATATGGCTACTATAATATTCTGAACACGCTGAAATATTTGGATCAGCCGGGCGAGTGGAGCGTCGACAGCCAGGCAGGCAAGGTCTATTACTGGCCTAAAGATGCGAACTCCATAGATACAGATCAGATCGTTGCGCCGAAACCCTATGAGCTATTGAAGCTTCAGGGGGACAAAGTGGAACAAAATTTCGCCAATCTTGTCCAATACCTCACCTTCGACGGGATCAGCTTCGAATATACGGACAGACTTCCTGAGAACGAATTTCCTGATGACTGGATTATTCGAAATGCCGAAAATCCGGATGCGGCCATATACCTGGATGGGACGAAAAACATTAAAATCATCAACTCAAGCGTTAAGCATTCCGGATCCTACGGCATTACGGTTAATCACTACGGGCAACTTAACGAGATCATTCACAATCAACTGAGCGATCTTGGCAGCGGCGGCGTTCAGTTCATGGGTTACGGCGTAGGAACAACGGATGTCAACAAGAACAATACAGTGATGTTTAACTCCGTTTTCAAAATGGGCGTCGGCCCTTATCAGCATTCTCCAGCTATTAGCGTGTTCGGCAGCGGTAAAAACACCTTAGCCTACAATTATATTGCAGGCGCTCCTTATGCGGCGATTTCAATTGTAGGTACAGACGAGAACTCCGTCAGCGCAACCAACCCGAACAAACGCGCGGCATACGATCTGTTCGGAGAAACGAAAAATCAATACGGCATTCGATTTAATGAGTTAGATCAACTTCCGGCTTCTGAGAAAGACGGCGTGAACGGCGAATATTTTTCTATTGCCAGGCTTGCTCAAAAATATCAGCACTCTGAGCGTAACGTAGCGGAGTACAACATTCTGGAAGACTATTCTCAGTCGATGGATGATGGCGGCGCTTTGTATTCCTGGTACAGCGGACTTGGAAACGTATATGCCTATAATATTTTGAAGGAACAGCTGCAGGGGGCAAGACAGTGGGTGTTTTGGTTGTATATGGACGATCGCGCGATCGGATATACGCTAGAAAATAACCTTACAAGCGGTAATTTTAACGCAACGATCGATAAATCTTTTGCGCCATACTCGAATCGAAGAATCAATAACGTCTATGCAGCTTATCCAGCCGTACCAGCAGGTTACGATGCGCAACGTCAAAAAATAATGAACGACGTTCAGAGAATGGTCGGCGGGTATGCCCTCCCTGGGTCGGAAACGCCGACAATTATTCAACCTGTCGATGGGGACACCAAAGCTCCGATGCCTACGACCATCCATTGGAATACGGTTCACAACGCGTCGGCGTATAAGCTCGAAATTGCGACGGATGCCAATTTCATAAATATTGTTAAAACGATGGATACAGCATCATCAATTGCTACCATTAACGATCTTAATTTTAATACGAAGTATTATAGCCGAGTCACAACTCGTGAGTATTTGGCTCCTGCGCAAACGAGTAGCGTCACAACCTTTACAACCGATGTCCAGCAACCGCCGACGGTTGTTCCGCAAGGGTTCACCGTCGTCAATAGTTTCGGTGCCGTTCTCACGAAGTGGACTCCGATAGCAAATACGGCGGTCAATGTATACCGTAAGGGCGAGAATGACCCTAGTTATGTAAAAATAGCTGGAAATATCGCAGGAGACGGCTATTTAGACAGCAATGTCGTAGAGAAAAAATCGTATGCCTATAAAATTGCTGCCGTCAACACAAACGGAGAGGGTCCTCTAAGCGATCCGATCACCTATTCCACGTTAGCGCAGGAGATCATGTTTAGTGATACGTTCGACACTTCGATTAGCGATCTCTGGACAGATCTTAACGGAATTCCTGCAAAGAATACGCCGGCCAATGCAGTGGTTACGAACGGACAGTGGATTCCGGCGGGCAGTTGGAAGGAATATTATGTGGGGGTGGGTAACTCCCAATGGAAAGATTATGCAGTTGAAGCAGACATTACCTTCAGTGGGCTTCAGGCAGGGGCGGAAGCCTATTCCGGATTTGGTCTAGTTACTAGAGCGAATAAAAGCGGAACGAAGTCCCAATTCTACCAGTTTATCGTTCGTACGAATGATACAAAGTACGAATTTGTTAAAAATAATGCTGGTAATTGGACGACATTTATTTCCGTAAACAATGCTAGCAAACCTGCTGCCAACACGTTGTTTAAAATGAGATTCGAGAATGAAGGGAACATTGTCCGCATCTACTTGAATGGCGTGCTGATTCGTGAGACGACGGACAGTTCGTTTGCAAGCGGCGGGATCGGGTTTGGATACGGCAAAGATAACATTAAGATCGATAATGTTCGTGTTCTCAAACTTAAGGATTACGCCGTAACACTTAATCAATCGCCGAACGGATCGATTTCTTCGACGGCGACAGTAGGAAAAGTGACAGCAGGTCAAAACGTAGAGTTTACGTTTGCGCCTGCCAATGGCTACAAGGTCAAGAAGGCGTTCGTCAATGGAAATGAAGTCGGGTTGGCCAATGGCAAGTACTTGGCGGCCAATGTGCAGGTCGATCTAAACGTAACGGCGGAATTCGAAGCTGCTAATGATCTTGTGAGCATAACAACACCATTGGCCATTACCGATGTAGCCAACGGAACGGCGAAGACGGCAGCGGCCCTTGCATTGCCATCCTCGGTCAATTTGGTAACCACTAATGGAAGCATAAACGCCGCCGTGGCATGGGATTTAGACGCTGCAAGCTATGATCCGGCGCAGAAAGCTTCGCAAACTTTCACTGTCAATGGAACAGTAGCTTTGCCGGCGGGAGTGGCAAATCCCAACAGTGTACCATTGACAACTAGCATCAATGTAACTGTCACTGCCGGACAAGGAGTTCAATTAACCGGTCCGGCATCCGTACTAAGCGGACAGCCGATCAGCTTGACGTACAGCTTGGTGAACGTCACTGCGAGTGTTTACGCACAGGATCTGACGATTAGCTTTGATCCGGGACAATTGCGATTTGTGTCTGCGGAGTCGATCGTGAACGGATTTTCAGTTGTGGGTGAATCAGACTCTAACGGGATTGTAAGACTGATTGCAGCAGCGTCAGGTCCGAATGGCGCCGTTACGGGAACAATGGACGTTCTGAAACTGAACTTCCAGGCCCAGCAGATGAACCAATCAGTAAACAGTGCCGTTAACGTGACTCGAGCTGTCGTTGCTGACGTACATGGCGTTGAAACGCCATTAAGTAGCTTTTCTGACTATAGCGTTCAGGTTACTACTGTTCAAGTTGTGGACAAAACAGCCCTGAATGTGGAGATTGCAGCTGCACAGACGATGGTCGATACAGCTAAGATCAGCTCGACCCGATGGGGATATTATCCGCAGAGTGCAGTCGATGCGTTAAAAGCGGCGCTCAGCAGCGCGCGTACAGTTGCCAATGATGTGAATGCCACTCAGGCACAAGCGAATCAGGCTGTTATTGATTTGGACACAGCGCTGGCTACATTTGCGGGAGCCGTAAATACGACGGCAAACGTAGGCGACCTGGCCGTATTGGCAGGTAATTACGGTGCAACCAGCATCCGTTCCGATTGGACTTCGCTTCAAATGTATGACCTTAATAATGACAACAAGTTAGATATCATCGACCTGGCAGCTATGGCCAGAAAAATTCTCGGACAGTAATTTCTTATATAAGATAATGCGAGGAAGTCATTCCTTCCTCGCAGTTCTAACTTGGAAGGGGGGATTCTTTTGAAGTACAAATTGCTTGGCTTGATGCTTTTGTTATGCCTGGTTAATGTCTTGCCGCAAACTGCTTCGGCGGATAATAAGAGCCCTAATTTTAAGCTATCGCTTAACAAGAGTAATCCTGTATCTGGGGATAAGATACAGGTTACGTTGTCGGGAAAAGGTCTAGAAGATGTATTTGCTTACGAAGCCATATTGGAGTTTGATTCCAGACAGTTGACTTATGACAGCTGGATGGCCTCTGAGAAAGGTTATTCTGTAGCACCGGTGTTTACAGGAAACCAGCTTCTTTTTGCATATACGAAAATAGGTGAAGTTTCTGGGAGTTCCGGGAATCTGGATATGGGAACGATTACTTTTAAGACGAATGGTGTCGGTCCCACAGACATAACCCTAAAGAGCGTAAAATTAGTAGATTCCAAGCTTGCCTCATTTACGGTACAAACATCCGACGTACAAGTTTCTGCGATGATAAAAGGTCAAGTGAAGAAAGTCGTATCGGTTAACGACATTAGCAAGCCTGCGGAAAACGGAAAAGTGAATGTTTTCGTCAGTGGAGATGTGAATACGATCGTCCTTCCTGTCAATAGCGCTAATCTGATCGGCAATAATAAGCTCTCGATTCATACGGACAAATTAACGCTGGATCTCCCTCCAAAAGTTCTTGCTCAATTGATGAACAGCTTATCGGGAGATGAATTGCAGAATAGCACCATCGAACTATACGTTTCGCCGATGTACGATGCAGATGCGAAACAGTTGTTAAATAAAGGACAAAACTCAAGTGCGGCTCAACTGCGGTTATCCGGGCAAGTGTTCGAATTCAGCTTATCCGTGGTCAAAAAAGACGGCACAGTATTGAATTTATCTAACTTCGATCAGCCTCTGACGATCCACTTGAAACCATCTGAAGGTTTTGATCAGAAGCTGACTGCGATCTACTACATCGCTGACGATGGTACGCTGGAATACATAGGCGGAAAGTACGTGAATGGTGAGATAGTTGTGCAAATCTATCACTTCAGTAAGTATGCACTGCTAGAATTTAAAAAATCTTTCGCCGACGTTCCGTCCAGTCACTGGGCATGGGCATCGATTGAAGAATTGACGGCTAAGCACATCATTAACGGCACGAGCGCGGATACGTTCGAGCCTGATCGTTCAGTAACGCGCGCCGAATTTACGGCAATGCTCGTACGCGGGCTAAATTTAACGCAAGCAGGGAGTCAGACGTTTGCTGACGTAGCTTCTAGTGACTGGTATGCACAGCCGATTTCGATAGCGGTGAAGGCAGGCATCGTAACCGGCAAGACCGCCGATTCGTTCGCTCCGAATGCACAGATCACCCGTGAAGAAATGGTTACAATGGTGATGCGAGCGTACGCGATCAGCAATGGCGCTCCAGCAGACATGACGAAGGCTTCCTTGTTCAGTGACGAAGCGGATGTCGATTCGTGGGCTCTGCCGTACGTGCGGGAGGCTGCTTCTCTGCAGCTGATCAGCGGTCGCGAAGAGAGCAAATTCGTGCCGACAGGTAAATCAACGCGAGCTGAAGCGGCGACGATTTTGATGCGTATTTTACCGTAATTATTATGTACGTTTAATTGAAGTAGATTTATGAATCGAAGGGAGTTTGACAATGCCAATGTTATTTGCAAACGGTATCAAACGATCAGTTTCAATTTTGCTAACGTTGTTTCTACTCTCATCCTTCTTGTTTGTCACACCTGCCTCGGCTATTGTGGATAATACGGTGCTGACTACGAAGATTACGGCAGCGCAAGCGAAAAGCAATACAACGTTGTCGGGCAATATTTATACATCAGCCTCGTTTACTACGCTGCAAACAGCACTAACTGCTGCCCTCACCGTGAAAAATGACGGGAGTGCAACGCAAGTGCAGATCGATACGGCGGTTGGCAATCTGCAAGCAGCTATGGATGGGCTCGTTGCACCGATGCCGAAAACAGGATGGATAGCTTCAGCATCTAATGCCCATGCTAGCACCCCTGCACAGCGTGCTCTAGATAATGGAGCTACTTCTGGTACTCCTGGAGAGTCGGCATATTGGACAACAGGAGCATTACAGACTAGCGGAATGTGGTATAAAGTCGATATGGGCTCTTTACAAACCTTCGATATGATTCAGTTGATTATTTACAAAACAGCGGTTCCGGTTTCTATGGACATCTATGTTTCAAACGATAATACGAATTGGGGAACCGCTATCGCTAGCAAAGCCGGTACTCCCGGTACGATGGAAATCACCGTCAACCCGCAGACAGCTAGATATATCAAAATTGTTCAAACGGGAACCAGCGCGACACAGTGGTGGTCGATGTACGAGTTCAGTGTTTACAAATCCGTTGATAAATCGGCGCTGAATGGAAAGATAGCAGCAACGCAGGCATTGACCAGCAGCAGCTATACAACAGCTTCATGGGCTTCACTTCAGACAGCGCTAACTGCAGCGGTCAGCGTGAGCGGCAACGGAAATGCGACGCAAGCGCAGATCGATACAGCTGCTGGCAATTTACAGTCGGCCATTGATGGGCTCGTAGTGGCAGTGGCAGTGGCGGTCGATAAAACAGCGCTGAACGCCAATATTGCGACAGCACAAGCATTGAACAGCAATAGCTACACAACGGCATCTTGGTCTTCGCTGCAAACGGCATTGACTGCAGCCGTCAACGTGAGCAACGATGCGAATGCGGCGCAAGCGCAGGTGGATGCAGCGGCAGCAGCTTTGCAGACAGCTATCTCTGCGCTGCAAGTAACCGGTGTCCCAGCAGTAACACTTGAAAATTATTATGTTTCTACCTCAGGAAGCGACCTTACAGGCGACGGTTCAATTGAAAATCCTTTTGCATCAATTGAGAAGGCTAAAAACGCAGTAAAAACCAACCTTGTAGCAGGGCTAACCAAGGATGTGCATGTCTACGTAAGAGGTGGAACCTATTATTTAGATAATGCGATAAAGCTTAATGAAACAGATTCTGGCAACAATGGATTCAAGGTTATTTATACAAGCTATAATAATGAAAATGTAAGAATAATCGGAGGCAAGCCGGTAACGGGATGGACAGATACTGGCAACGGCATCTACAGTGCTGATATTACTGGAAGAAACAATTTCTGGGCGTTATTTGACAATGGCGTGCGTCTGCCCAATGCAAGTGAAACGAGCTGGCAGAGTATCACCGTGGCTGATAAAAGTCATTTACAAGCAAAATACGGGAATGCCACCAGTTGGTTTGGTGAAGTGTTGAAAGTAAATACCCTCAGTGGATCGTCTGTTACAACAGATATTTCCAAGGGCGCATTCAGTGGCAATCTTGAATATTTACAGGGGGCAAAGGAATACATAAATAGCGCCGGAGAATGGGCTATTTCAGGCAATTCACTTTACTATAAGCCGCTTGACGGTTCTAATTTGACCGGTCACGAGATCATTGCACCTACAACCGACAGGATATTCTACCTACAGGGAACAGAAGGAAACCGTGTAAAGAACATTGTTATTCAAGGCATGAATCTTGAAATGAATGATTTTGGCCCAAATCTTATTGCACATGCTGGTCATAATGGTGATCAGACAACCGAATATCCTGATAATCTCAAAGGACTTGTTGATCTTGATTATACGGAGAGCATTGTGGTTCGTGATTCTAAATTGACAGATGCCGGGTACATGGGGGTTGTCATCAATCATTATGGTCAGAACAACACGATATATGGCAACTACATTGAGGATACTGGCTATGCAGGAATATTTCTTATTGGCGAGAATCCGGGAAGTTTGAAATATTTTAATAAAAATAATGTGATTTCCAACAATGAAATTAAAAATGTAGGCAAATTTGTTGGGCACGGCTCGGGCATCTATTTAATGAACAGCGGAGATAATCAGATTACCCATAACAACATTTCCAATGTTCCGCGTTATGGCATCTCGATGAAAGGTATCCGTTACGGCGTTTTTGCAGCAAACGGCATTACTGGTGTTCCGTTTGAGGATCATTATCAGTACAATCAGACAACAAGAAATTATATTGGTTACAATACGATCTACAACACAGGTATGCGCTCTGGGGATGGCGGCGGTGTCGAAGGATGGGGCATCGGCAGAGATAACCGCATTGATCACAACATCATATATAATGCATATAGAGGTGTGGCAACTACGGGATGGAGAGGTCACAGTATTTTCACGGATGATGCAACGCATCATACAATGGTGACCAATAACATCGTATATGATGAGAATGCTGTTGCTGTAAATGCGGGAACGATGATGAAAAGTATATCCAACTATGTATCGAACAACGTATTTGATATAGGTTACGAATATAACGGCGCGGTAAACGTTGGCCCATACATTGAACCTTCTGGAGGCATGGTATTTGAGAAGAATATTGTCTATACCGATGCTCCAGGAACTCTGAATGCAAACGGTACATGGAGCAATACAGGAAATGGCGATAGAGTCATGCTGAAGTTTGATGATGGTTCTTATAATGTATCCGGTACTAAAGCACTTGAATCTATGGCAAGTATGAATAAAAATGTATATTTCAATAAGTTGGGTATACCATCCTTCCAGATTCTAGGCCAATTCCTGAGTCTAGACCAATGGAAGTCAGCTTCCAATAATACAGGTAAATATGATAAGGATAGCATCCTGGCAGATCCCAACTTCAAAAACACAGCAAACAGGGACTATCGATTGAATGCTAATTCTCCTGCATTTGCACAGGGAATTCGTTCTATTGAGTCAAGCCAGATTGGACTTCTTCCTKATTATAAGTTTGCAAGTAACGATAATGTTAAAACATTGTTTATAACTGCAGCGAATAACACACAGGCAGCGACAGCACTTCCTGTTGGAAGAACAGTTCAACTTGCGGTTTCCGCAAGAACTGAAAAGAACTATGCACTGGATAACCTGACGGGTGTAACATTCTCAAGTAACAATCCGGGTGCAGTTACTGTTTCCACTACGGGTCTTGCAACGGCCATCGGTAACGGAACGGCAATCATTACTGCAAACTACGTAGGAAAGACAGACAGTTATACAGTTTATGCTGGAGATACTCCAAATGCGATTGATGCAGATAATATTGCGCTTAAGATTACAAAAAATGAAGCTACGCTAGTTAATCCAATGATAAAAACAGCAGGCGGTAATAGTTTAGGCGATGTAGGCTACGTTTTTAGTGCAGTCGATCCTTCAATTGCTACAGTTGATGCAAGCGGAAGAGTAGAGGCAAAGAAAAATGGTTCTACGGCAATCGTTATTACGGCCAATGTTTCGGGTGAGACACTCACGAAACAGATCACAGTGAAGGTAACAGACCCATCGGTTGTATCAATTGAAGAGATGCAAGGCGTTACGGTAACCAATAGTTTTGGTGCCGTTCTAACGAAGTGGAATCCGATTGCTAACACAAAAGTCAATGTGTATCGAAAGGGCGAGACTGATCAGGACTATGTAAAAATAGCTCAGAATATTGCTGGGAATGGATATATCGACAGCAGTGTTGAAGTGAGTAAATCCTACTCTTACAGAATGTCAGCAGTTAATACAGCTGGCGAGGGTCCTCTTAGTGATCCAATCAGTGTTACGATTCTAGCAGAGGAGATCCTGTTCAGCGATACTTTCGACACCTCGATTAGCAATCTCTGGAAAGATCTTAACGGTGCTGCCGTGCCGGCGGCCAATGCAGGGATTACGAATGGTCAGTGGGTACCGACGGGCACTTGGTCGGGAGGTAATTGGAAGGAGTACTATGTGGAGTTGGGTAACACCCAATGGAAGGATTATGCAGTTGAAGCGGACATTACCTTCAACGGGCTTCAGGCAGGGGCGGAAGCTTATTCCGGATTTGGTATGATTACTAGAGCCAAAAAAAGTGGCAGTACAAACAATTTTTATCAATTCATTATTCGCGGTAATAATACGCAGTACGAATACTATAGAAAAGACAGTGCATGGGTCATGCTTAGTTCTCTCAATAACGCCGCTAAACCGGTTGCAGGAACGACGTTCAAAATGAGGGTGGAAAACGTTGGCAACATTCAACGCGCCTATCTGAATGGCGTTATGATTAGCGAAACGACAGATTCTGTTTTTACAAGCGGTGGGATTGGAATTGGATTCGGTAAAGAATTGATTAGTGTTGATAATGTTCGAGTCGTTAAGCTTAAGGATTATGCCGTAACCATCAATCAAGCAGCGAATGGAACGATAACTTCAAATGCAGTAAATGGAAAAGTAACAGTAGGAGGAAATGTTGAGTTTACTTTTACACCTGCTAATGGCTACAAAGTAAAAAATGCCACTGTGAACGGAAATGTAGTTGGTTTGACAAATAACAGTTACTCGGTAACAAATGTTCAGGGAGATTTAACAATAACAGCGGAATTTGAACCTATTAGCAAGACGGTTATGAGTATTACAACACCTGCTGCAATCACACAAGTAGCGAACGGAACAGCAAAGACGGCGGCTGCGCTTGGTTTACCTTCCAATGTAGGACTAATGACAGATTTAGGAAGTGTAAGCGCCAATGTGACATGGGATGTAGGAGCTTCAAACTATGACCCATCTAATAGGAATGAGCAGACATTTACTGTAAATGGAACAGTGGCTTTGCCGGCAGGAGTGGCAAATCCAAACAGTTTACCATTGACAACAAGCATCAGTGTAACTGTCACTGCCGGAATTGGAGTTCAATTAACCGGTCCAGTATCCGTACTAACCGGGCAGCCTATCATCTTGACGTACAGCTTGGTGAATGTGACTACGAGTGTTTACGCCCAGGATCTAACGATCAGCTATGATCCGACACAATTGCAATTTGTGTCTGCGGAATCAATCGTTAACGGATTTTCAGTTGTGGGTGAATCAGACGCTAATGGGACTGTGAGATTGCTTGCAGCAGCTTCAGGATCGACTGGCGTCGTGACGGGCACGATAGACGTTTTGAAGCTGAACTTCCAGGCTCGTCAGCTGAACCAAACAGTGAGCAGTGCCGTTTACGTAACGCAATCTGTCGTCGCTGACGTATATGGCGTTTTAACGCCATTAAATAGTCTTTCTGTCTACCACGTTCAGCTTACTGCTTCAACAGTTGTGGATAAAACAGCGCTGAATGCGCAAATTGCTACAGCACAGTCAACGGTCGATGCAGCCTTGGTTAGCCCGACCCGTTGGGGATATTACTCGCAGAGTGCAGTCAATGCGCTGAATGCAGCGATCAGCAGCGCGCGTTCAGTAGTCAATGATGTGAATGCCACGCAGGCACTAGCGAATCAGGCTGTAATTGATCTGAACACAGCACTGGTTACATTTGCGGGAGCCGTAAATACGACCGCAAGCATAGGCGACTTGGCCGTATTGGCAAGTCATTATGGAGCAACCAGCAGCCATCTGGATTGGTCTACACTTCATATGTATGACTTTAATCAGGACAACAAGTTGGATATTATCGACTTGGCAGCTTTGGCCAGAAAAATTCTTGGACAATAAACTTATAATAAAAAACTGGACAGCTGGCATATAGCCGCTGTCCAGTTTTTTATTTGCATCAGCTTGATTTAGAATTGCTTCTAAACTGACTTGGAGTTACCCCGTACATTTTTTTGAATAACGTGAAAAAATGACTTCGGCTGGAGAACCCTGCCTTCATCATGATGTCCATAATCGAATCCTCCGACGACGCGATCATGGTGCTTGCATACGTAAGCCTAATGTTGTTGATATAATCCGTCATGGAAATCAACCGGTGTTTCTTGAATAACTTGAAAATATAAGGAAGCGATAAACTTACTTTATCTGCAATGGTATCTAATAAATCCGGGTTCCCGTAATCAGCTTGAATAATCTGTGTTACATCATCAAGCAGCTTGATATACTTATTATCCTTTTTAGATTCCAGCTCTTTGGAAAGGAGATCGAACAATGCAAAGATATCCAATTGAACTTGATCTATAGTCTCCATTTTTTGTAATTTAGCGAGATACGTATTAAAATTGAAATTTACTTTTATGGCATGATTAGCTTCCAACACTTCTATGGCGTACCGAATAGACAATAATAACCTGATAAAGACGGAATCTAGAATCGTATAACTATATCGTGAGGCATTCTGGATGATATCAGACAATGTGTCTTTCGCCTTGCTGACTTGGCCTTGTAACAAAGCATCGACTAATTCCTTTTCTTGTTCCTGCGGATATTTATAATCATCCGTACGTATATTCAGGCTATCATTCAAAATAATGGATTGATGACCAAGGATCAGTCTGTAATACGATAAATCAAGTGTTTTTAAATATTGAAAATTGATTTCGTATAACGATTCAAAAGCTTCGCTAAATGTAATGGATAGGGATACATTCAAATACTTCTCCGTGCAATGTTGAATATCCGTTACAAGTGAAATCAATTGTTCATTTTTATAAGGCACTTCCTGCGAGTCATAGTGGACCATTACCAGAATCTGATCGTCTTCGATTTCTATACATTCATATTGGTAATTTTTCGTGAGTATTTCGGACACAATATTGACGATGCCGAACTTCAACAACTTACGATCAGCAAGGTTATATTTGGTGCAAAACTCTGCAAAATGATCCAGCTTTAATAAAACTAAAACATAGGGATCAGACGGTTGGAGTTCCATATTAAATTTAGCAAACTGCTTCCGTAAGAACTCAACAGATACTACATCCCCTGAAAGAACCATTTGGCGCAGAAAGTCTTGCTTCCTATAATAGAACGCGTTCCTTTGCTCGGATTCCAGGTCCTTATAATTTTGCAGAACCATTTTGATCGGTACAAAAAGACGTCTTGCAAAATATACCGAAAGTAAAATGCTTCCTATAATGAAGGAGAAAACAAGCAGATACATCTTCTGTTTCATTTTTTGAATATCTTCCACTATCGTTTGATAAGGAGTAATACTAATCAACTTCCAATCAAACACGTCAGTCGACGTAAAGGTAATGAAAGAATCCACACMATCGACGATCATTCGTAAATTGCCAATCTTTGATTTGGAAGCATCCACGGCTTGGATCCATGCATTCCCACTCAAGTCGGTTAATAAAGGATGTACACCATCATCGGTGAATAGCTTTCCGTTGCGATCGACAATAAAATTCCGGCTTTTAGTGTCAGTATCCAAAGATTCGATGCTTTGCTTAATTGATTCTTGCGAAATATTCATAATAATCGCTTCGCTGACTTTCCCGATTACCTCTTGTGAATCGAAAAACAAATACGAATAGACATAAATGTCCTTAGGCGCACTTGAGTCAATATCAGCCATGACATTGGGGATTTTCCTAAGCACAATACTGTGCGACTGGTTGTGGTGAATGTCATCCACAATTGAGAGAATCCCCTGATCTTTAAAGGTAGAGCGGTCATTTACAAAAACTGCGCTTGGAACAGAATAGATATGTTTGCCATTGTAAATATATATGGATTGCAAGAAAGGATAAATGTTTTTGTAAGATTGCAATTTGATATTATATTTCTTGTAATTCTCCGGACTTACATCTGAGTAGAGGATATCTTTAATCATATCATCGAAAAAAGCGGAGGTGGCGACAGATTTGACCATATCCGCCATCGTGCTTACATTCCGACTTGTATTCAGCAAGTCGTTTTTTTGTTGGTTGTAGACCATGTTCAAGGTGAAATCTTCAAAATTGCGAGTGATAAACGATGATTGAACGAAGAGCAGCAAGATAGAACTAATTAGAAAAGGTAATAAAATCGTTAAGAACAGCTGATAAGGATTTTTTAGTACAAATGACTTAAGCATGATGTTAATCCCCCCTCTAACTAAGAGTACCACAAGGACCGCGATTTGATAAATAGAAGGATGTGTCCATACCTTATTCAGAACAAATTCTTGAATATTGTACTCCTAATTTTCCGCTCAATGATACTAATTGCAGAGAATAGAAATTGTCATTTATTCGCAGGATGCTAAGATTAGGGCATAAGAAAGGAGCATGATCATCGTGTTGAAAAGAGCTATGCATTCCCGGGAAACAAAAAAGAACTTTCAATTGATCCTATTGGCTCTGCCAGCCATATTGAGTATTTTTGTCTTTTCTTATATTCCCATGGCAGGTATTTTCATTGCTTTCAAAAATATCAACTTCGAACTTGGTATTTTTGGAAGTCCTTGGGTCGGCTTTGATAATTTCAAGTTCTTCTTTACCTCAAGTGACGCTTGGATCGTAGTAAGGAACACATTGGGCTATAATATCCTCTTTATCGTGATAGGGACTTCGCTCTCTGTACTGTTCGCCATTCTATTAAATGAAGTCGTCAGCAGAAAAATACTAAAAGTGTATCAAACTGTGTTTTTCTTCCCTTACTTCTTTTCTTGGATCATCGTTGCCTATATGGTTTATTCCTTCATCGGTCCATATGGCGTTCTTACCTCTTTAGTTGAAAAATTAGGTTTTACATCGTTCCAATTCTATTCAACAACATGGATATGGCCCATTATTCTCGTACTGATTAACATCTGGAAAGGAATTGGCTATGTCAGCATCATCTTCTATGCAGGCATTTTAGGTATTTCGCAAGAGTATTTTGAGGCAGCAGCCATGGATGGCGCAACCAAGTTCCAGATAATCCGCAAAATTACAATACCTTTATTAATGCCGCTAATTACCATCATGACACTGCTATCGGTCGGGAAAATTTTTTATTCGGACTTTGGATTATTTTTCTTCGTTCCGCGAGAGATCGGCCAGCTCTATCCCGTAACACAAGTTATTGATACTTATGTTTACCGCATGTTGAAGGTTTCAGGCGACTTGGGCATGTCCTCTGCCGTAGGCTTGTTCCAATCCACGATGGGCTTCATCGTAGTCTTAATTTCCAATTTTATCGTCAGTAAAGTGAATGATGAAAATAAATTATTTTAACTCATGTTTGGAGGTGTCGCCATGAACATCAAAAAAGTAATTCCCCAAATTCTTATTAATTCCGTATTTATATTGTTCAGTTTAGCCTGCATTATCCCGCTTATATCTGTCATATCGGTTTCGTTCAGTAATGAAACGGATATTATCAAGAATGGCTATCGGTTGATTCCCAGAGTTTTCGATATCTCGGCTTATGCTTATGTTTTGTATAAACCGATTCAATTATTAAACGCTTTCAAAATCTCAGTTATTGTCAGCATCGTAGGCACTTTTCTTTCAGTACTTGTTATGGCAGGCATTGCCTATACGTTATCCCGCCACGATTTTAAATATAAAAATTCGTTAAGCTTTTATGTTTTCTTTACTTTGTTATTCAATGGTGGGTTGGTCCCCACCTACATGCTTATCAGCAACTATCTGCATTTGAAGAACACCATTTGGGTGCTGATTCTTCCATATTTAGCCGTACCATGGTTTATCTTGCTTTTACGTTCGTTTATGCAAAAAATTCCTTACGATGTCATTGAATCCTGCATGATCGACGGTGCAGGCGAGTTCAGAATCTTTTTTCAAATCGTTATTCCGCTTGCCAAACCTGGTCTAGCTACCATAGCACTATTTACTTTACTACAATACTGGAATGATTGGTGGCTAAGCTTGCTCTATATCGAGAATGAAAGCCTAGTACCCCTGCAGTATATGCTGTATCGCATGATGAGCAATATCAATTTTCTGACCAGTTCCACCAATGCGATGCCGCCTGGACTTAAAAATGCCACCATCCCATCAGAATCGGCCCGAATGGCTATGGCCATTCTTGCTGCGGGACCTATGCTTGCCGTATTCCCTTTCTTCCAACAATATTTTGTAAAAGGCCTAACGATAGGTGCAGTAAAAGGCTAACGCTTAAACATGGATTCATATCCATTTTAAGAATATAATTATGTATACCAAAGGGAGGATTTACAATGTTAAAAAGCTCAAGAGCTTCAAAGACTGGCATATTTGTCACACTCATGCTTTTTGTTTTTAGCATGCTGTTAACAGCATGTGGCGCAAGCAAAGAAAGCGCAACGCAGACACCAGCTGCGACGGCAGCTGCAACTGCAGCAGCACAGGCAACCCCGGCAGCGCTTCCTGAAGCAACACTGACTTGGTACTTCGTAGGCAATTTCCCGCAACCTGAACAAGATCAAGTGTTTGCTGAAGTCAATAAAGTGATTAAGTCTAAAATCAATGCAACAGTGAATTTCAAGCCGCTTTCTTTTGGTGATTATGATCAAAAAATGCAAGTTGTCATTGCTTCCGGAGAAGCGTATGATATCGCATTTACATCGAACTGGATCAACAATTACAGCCAAAATGTAGCGAAAGGCGCTTTCTTACCGCTGGATGACCTGCTTACGAAATATGCGCCAAAATCGTTTGCGAATGTTCCCAAAACATTCTGGGACGCTACGAGAGTGAAAGGGAAAATCTATGGTTTCGTAAATCAGCAGATTTCCGCAAGAACACCAGAAATTGCGGTTCCAAAAGCTTTAACGGATCAATATAAACTTGATCTTAATGCGATTGGCGGCAAAATTACCGGTAAAACGTTAAATCTCTTGGAACCCTACATTCAAGCTGTAAGGAAAGATCATCCAGAAAAAGCGTTCTACTCAAATATGTCCAATTTTGCCGATGCTTTTAATTTCGAAGCTATTGCAGGATTCAACGTACCAGGTGCCGTGTCCTATTCCGACAACAGCCTTAAAGTAGTCAATCAGTTTGAAACAGATGACGTGAAAGCATTTGCCGCAACAATGAGAGATTGGAATGCAAAAGGTTATTTAAACTCCAAAGAGCGTATTTCCAAGAAAACGGATGACTGGTCAGACGCCAAAGCTGGCAAATTCCTTATGAATATCGGCGGAGCCTTCAAACCAGGCGGCGCAAACCTTACCTCTGCGCAAGCAGGAGAACCGTATGTGACTGCTCCAGCTAACACAGCATATCTGACAACAGGCGGAATTGTTGCAACGATGCAGGGAATTAGCCGCAGCTCGAAAAACCCAGAAAGAGCTATGATGCTGCTTGAGCTTTTAAACACAGATAAAGACCTTTATAATTTGTTGAACTTTGGTATTAAAGATAAAAACTATAAAATCGATGAAGACGGCCTTATGATCCCTGGCGATGACCAAAAAGGATACAATCCGCAAGTGCCATGGATGTTCGCTTCCAACTACCTTGCCAATGTGGAAAAAGGCATGCCTAAAACCGTTTGGGAAGATACAAAAAAGTTGAATGCCGATGCTACACCTTCCAAGTTGCTAGGGTTCTCATTTAACGCTGAACCTATCAAAGCAGAAATCGGCAAAACTAGCGCCGTATATGACGAGTACAGTAGATCTATTGATTTAGGTGTTGCCACAGAAGCAAAATACAACGAATTCTTAGCAAAACTTAAAGATGCAGGCGCAGATAAAATTATTGCAGAAATGCAAAAACAAATTGACGATTGGAAAGCTTCGAAATAACTAGAAAAAAGGACCTCTCATCATGTCGAGAAGGTCCTATTTTAAAAACTAGAAAAAGGCAGGCCGTTAAACCATGACAATCAAAAACGTACATGTGATATTCAAAACTCACTTGGATTTAGGATTTACAGATTTGGCCAAGAATGTGGTAGACAAGTATATAAATCAATTCATTCCGGCGGCACTAAAGCTTGCGGAAGAGCTTGACAATAAAGATGGAAGTCCCTCTTTTATTTGGACGACCGGATCCTGGCTCATTGATCAATATTTGAGCAGGGCTTCTGAAATAGACAAGAAAAAGATGGAAGAGGCGATTGCGAAGGGGCATATTGCTTGGCATGGCCTTCCTTTTACGTCTCAAACCGAGCTCATGGATCCGAAACTGCTGGAATTTGGACTTTCCATCTCTGACCGGTTGGATCGGAAATATGGAAAGAAAACGATTTGTTCCAAATTGACGGATGTTCCAGGACATACGATTGCCATGGTGCCTTATTTGGCGCGCGCGGGCATCAAATATCTGCATATCGGTGTTAATCCTGCATGTACCAGGCCGGCGGTGCCGGAAATTTTTGTCTGGCGCGCACAGGACGGGTCGGAAATTATCGTGCAATATGCCAATGATTATGGGCAGGCACTAGAAATGGATGGATTTCACGATGCACTTATATTCGCCCATACGGGGGACAATAATGGTCCTTCGACCACGGAAGAAATTTCTGCGGAATACCGGCGGCTGGCGGAGCAATACCCTGGTGCCAACATTCAGGCCTCGACCTTGGATCGTTTTGCAGAGAAGCTTTGGGAAATTAAAGACCAGCTGCCAGTAGTTACAGAGGAAATTGGCGATACATGGATTTATGGAGCGGCTGCCGATCCAATGGTTGTAGCTCAATATCGGGAGTTGCTCCGTTTGCGGGACAAATGGCTGCAGGAAGGACAATTGGACACGCAGAGCGAGGAATATAGGCAATTTTCTAGCAGTCTTCTTTTGGTGACTGAGCATACTTGGGGCCTGGACGAGAAAAAGTATCTATGTGACTTCAAAAATTACGCGAAATCTGATTTTCAAGCTGCTAGGAAGGCCGACTGGGTCGACAGCAGCAGCGTTCCAGCTAAATTTCAACATATGGCAATATCGGCGAATAGAGATTTTGCATTTCATCAAGACGCTTCACCGGAGGAGAAGTCGGAACTTCGCAGTTATCAACGTTTTGAGAGTTCTTGGGCTGAACAGCGGGGTTATGTGCACAGTGCTATTGCAGCTTTAAAGGGTTCGAGAAGAGATGAAGCGTTGAAAGCGCTTGAACAAGTGATTCCTACAAGACAGGCAGATGCGTATGTAAGCACGGAGGAGTCGATTGCGCCCTATCGTCGTATTCAACTTGGGGTGTTCCAAGTTGTTTTCGATCACGAAGGGGCGATTAAAGAATTAACCGATACGAATGGAAAAGGTTGGGCAGATGAGGCTAATCGTTTGGGCGTGTACCGCTATGAAACCTTCAGTTCAGAGAGCTACAATTCATGGCTTCCGCAATATATGATTAAGTACCCTGAAAACCATAGGTGGGCAGAAGCGGATTTAACAAAACCTGGTATAGAACTCGTGGTTCCGAAAGTGGGACATGATCTTTATGCCCCTGAATTAAGCCAACTTTATTTGACCCGTAATGAAACTACCGATCAGATTTGGGCAGAATTAACGATGCCTATGAAAGCTGTAAGGGATTATGGAGCTCCTGGAAAGCTTGCCATTGCGTATACATTTTATAATGATCGTCCAGCGATTGACGTTAATTTGAACTGGTGGGATAAGGACGCTAATCGTTTGCCGGAAGCAAGCTGGTTTTCCTTCGCACCACGTATTGATAATCCGAGCCAATGGAAGATGGATAAGCTGGGAGAACTGATTTCTCCATTATCTGTCGTGAAGAACGGGAATCGGAATATGCACGGCGTGGATAGCGGCATGTATTACGAAGGCGCGGACGGAAGAGTGGTCATTGAAACTTTGGATGCCCCTCTGGTTTGTCCAGGGGAAAAACGTTTGCTGCAATTCGATAATACCTTTGCCCCGCACGAAGGCGGATTTCATTTTAATCTGCATAACAATCTATGGGGTACCAACTATCGAATGTGGTTTGAGGAAGATATGAAATTTCGATTCCGTTTGACCTTGCAGTCAAACCAGATGTAAGGCTCATCCCAATAATTCAAATGTTTCATTCAATTAGGAGGCGTAAGAATGTCAAAGAAACTGATTTCTTTTTGCTTGGCCCTATTGATGATTTTGTTGAGTTTTAATTTTTCGATTAAGGATGCCGATGCAGCTGTTCAATCAACTTTTTATGTTTCGCCTACGGGTAGCGGCACGAGTTGTACACTGTCTAATCCGTGCTCGCTTCAAGAGGCACAGACGCAGGTGAGGGCTGTTAATCAAAATATGAACGGAGACATTGTCGTTTATTTCTTGGACGGTACTTATCAATTGTCTTCTACCTTCCAGCTAAATGAGAACGCTACCACGCATGACTCCGGCACCAATGGGTTTAACATCATCTATCGCGCATATCCCGGGGCCCAACCAGTAATCAGCGGTGGAACAACGTTGTCCAATTGGTCGCTTGCCCAGAACAGCAGTACCATTTACCGCTCCTACGTGGGTCAATCCTCCGGGGTTTTGCAAATGTACGTGAATGGCCAACGTGCAACTATCGCTAGAGGTGAGAGTAATCCTATCAGTTTTTCCATTATTAAAACACCATTATTAGTTATTKACGCGCTAAAAGTATACAATAATTCAAATGTCACTACCGTAAATGATAACGATCCAAACATAACCTATACGGGCTTTTGGTCGTATGATAGCAACCGAACAGCCGCTGGATTCTCCGACAACAATAACGATATCCATTATTCAAAATTTAATGACGATTCGATCAGCTACACGTTTACCGGAACAGGTATCGAGCTTGTTACCGAGACTGATCCAGGTTATTCAACCAATGTGCAGGTTTATATCGACGGCACTCTGGATCAAACGATTAGCGAAACCAGCACTACTAAATCAAGCAATCAGACTAAATATATCAAAACAGGATTGGCTAATGATATCCATATTATAACAATAACAAATAAATCGTATAACGTTTTAACTACCAACGCGAAATACACGAATATGGCGAGTTGGAAAAATCTTAGTCAGATCAGAGTGAGCAGCCAATACGAATGGGTATTTGCTCAATGTAATATCTCTTCCGTATCGGGGGGGCAGATTACTTTCCAAGAGCCTTGCTGGAACAATGCCTGGCGAGATAAAAACAAAGTGAGCTGGCTTGAAAATGCCTTTGAGCTCTTGGATACGCCAGGGGAGTATTATTATGATATTACGGACGGGTACATGTACTACATGCCGAGAAGTCAAGAGGATATTAATACAGCATCCGTGATTATTCCACAAGTCGAACAGTTGGTAAGCGGAACAGGCTCTACGGGAGCACCACTTCATAATGTTCAATTTATTGGGCTTGCTTTTCAACACGGAACGTGGCTTCAGCCGCTAACCAATAAAGGGTTTACCGGTGTCCAAGCAATGGAGTATTGCGTTACTTATAATTGCACCCAAACGGGTAAGATTGGCGGCAACTTAAACTTTAATCATGCCAACAATATCGTCATTCAGGGGAATACTTTCAGCCGTTTGGGAGGCACCGCTGTTGTATTTGAAAACGCGAGTCAGAATAATGAAGTGGTCGGAAACAACTTTGTTGATATTTCCGGCGGCGGGATTCATATCGGAGATGTGAATGATGATTACATGAATACGGACCCCGCACAACAAACGTTGAATAATAGCGTTAGGAACAACTATATGACTACCATTGGTGCACAGTATCCTGGGTCGGTAGCTATATTTGGAGGATATACCACCAATTTGCAAGTTCTGCACAATGAATTGGACAATTTACCTTATTCAGGAATTTCACTCGGCTGGGGGTGGGGGCACGAGAGCACGGTGCCTTATTCCAACAGCAACGTCGTCAGTTACAATAAAGTTACGAATTACATGCAGAGAATGGTTGATGGCGGTGGTATTTACACGATCAGCAATCAACCCAACTCCGTGATCTCCCACAACTATCTAACGGGTCAAACAAATAACTTCGCGGCCATTTATTTGGACGAAGCCACGAACAATTTCAATGTCAATAATAACGTTGTACAAAAATACGTCCCCAATTGGTTGCAAGTTCAACAATACGGTATTCCTGCCCAAAATAATATAGTTACCAATAACTACACCGACAGTACTTCTGTAGCTGGATTGCCGAATAGTAACGGGAACAGTTTAAGCAATACGACAACCGTCACTGGAAGCAATTGGCCAACAGCAGCCGTGTCAATCATGAATAATGCGGGATTGGAACCAGGGTATCAGTATTTGAAAAATACTGCTGGTGTCATGGTTAACGATACCGACTCAGAGATTTCCTACACGGGGTCGTGGACGTATGACAAAAACAGAATTACTACAGGTGCATACAACTATATAAATGATGCGCACTATACGTCAACTTCCGGGAACTATCTGCAATACACGTTCACTGGAACGGGGATCGATATTGTTGCGGAAACAAGTTCAGATTTTACATCGAACGCGCTAGTTTATTTGGATGGGGTGTTACAGCAGACTATTAGCGAGAATAACAACAATCATTTAAGCGGGCAGAGCGTTTATAGCCTTACGGGTATGTCGTATGGGTCGCATACGATCAAGATTGTCAACAATGCAAGTCAAGTTTTATTGGTGGATGGATTTAGACTATATGGAACGATTCCTCTTAATCCAGTTGCAGTGGCAGGCATCAGTATGGGTCAAAGTCAGGTAGCGGTAGGGCGGGGTTCAATCTATGACTTGAAACCGGCTGTTACCATTACTCCGTCTAATGCCACCAACCTGAAATTGATTTGGAGTTCAAGCAGTCCGAGCGTCGCGACGGTCGCAAACGGTGTAGTCCAAGGGATCTCGACAGGCCAAGCGGTTATTACCGTTACGACTAAGGACGGTAGTTATTCGGCAACGTGCAATGTCAATGTGATCAGTAACAACAGCTTGACTTCTAACAAGCCTACTACATCCAGCAGTTCTTTGGATACAGGGTCTCTAGCTACCAAAGCGACTGACGGATTCACGACAACCAAATGGGTTTCGGAGTTTGGTGAAACGAGCTGGCTCCAGGTTGATCTTGGACAGTCGTACCCGATTACGGGATATGTGGTACAACATGCCGGAGCGTATGAAACTTGGGGAATGGAGTCGCTAAATACCAGAGACTTTAAGTTCCAAGTTAGCGATGACTTAGTGAACTGGACGGATGCGGATACGGTGATTGGAAATACGGCTAATGTTACGGAACACAACGTGTCTGCAACGGGCCGATATGTACGGTTGTATATAACGAGTCCTCAAACCGAAATTACAAATAGAGCGGCTAGAATTTATGAGTTTATGGTAAACGGGATGAAGCTAAACTTCGACGGCTTTGAGACCGGTCTTGGAAACTGGACATCAATTAAAGGAACGCCAACACTTAGCTCTACGGTTACCCATTCCGGCTCCATGAGCTACATCATTGATGAAGATACCGATGCGATCCAACAAACCTTTGATTCTTCGTACAACAAAATCGTTTCTATCTGGTTCTATGATGACGCTTCGAATCTTAATATGATGAATGCAGCCGTCGTCGATGATGGAATTACCACCAGTTCTCTCGGAGTCAACACCTCCACTGGCTTTACTGCAAAAAGCTATTACGTACGCTCTATAGGAAATACTCGTACAGTTGTAAACGTGAAGCGAACAACTGGCTGGCATGAATTTAAATTTGATTATTCGTCCGGAACCAAGTTGGATATGTACATCGACGGAGTGAAAGTCGGCTCCCAGACGGGTGTTACGAGCTTTAAGCGTATCGTACTAGGTGATGTGACGGAAGGGAATGGGATTCAGGGTACAACGTATTACGATGACGTGAATATCTTTGATCTCGACAATACAGTTCCAACAACGTCGGATAATGCTCCTTCGGGCTGGGTTAACAGCGATGCAACGGTCACTTTCACTTCCAGCGACAGTGGCTCAGGAGTGGCTGATACCTTCTACACGGTCGACGGCGGTACTCAGCAAAAAGGTACTTCCGTTACTATAAAAGAAGGAGGCAGTCACATCATCTCTTACTGGAGCGTTGATAAGGCGGGCAATATTGAAACGCCGCACACGGCAGCCGTGCAAATCGACAAGACAGCTCCAACAACGTTGGATAATGCGCCTTCTGGCTGGGTGAACAGCGATGCAACGGTTACTTTCATTTCCAGCGACAGTGGCTCAGGTGTAGCTGATACCTTCTACACGATCGACGGTGGTACTGAGCAAGAAGGTACTTCAGTTACTATAAAAGCAGAAGGAAGTCACACCATCTCTTACTGGAGCGTTGACAATGCCGGGAATGTGGAAGATGCAAAAACTATTGGCTTCAATCTGGATGCGACTGCGCCGACAATTACCGTAACGGGCTTAGTGAACAGTACGTACAGTGATGAACAGGTCATTACGCCAATCATTGCGCTGAGCGATAATTTGTCTGAGGTGGACAACAGCAAAACTACGGTAACGCTGGATACGTACGGAGTACAGCAAGGCGCGACAATTGATCTGTACACGCTGCCTCTCGGTTGGCACACGTTTACCGTCACTTCAAGTGATTTGGTAGGCAATGTGAGCAACACATTAGTGGAATTCGAGACAACGGCAAGTATCCAATCCTTGCAGGCGTTGGTAACGTATTTTGCAAACATGCAGTGGATTGATAGAGCAGGCATCGCCAATAGCTTGCAAAGCAAATTAGCCGCGAATAAACTGGGAGATTTTGTTAGCGATGTGCAGGCTTTTATTAACGAGGTGCAGTCGCAAAGCGGGAAACACATTTCAAGCGAAGCGGCAAAATATTTGCTGCGAGATGCTGAATATGTATTGTCTCATTTGTCTCATTGATAGATCGAGTAGGAAGTAATTGGGTTCGACATCTCCAATAGATAGGGCTTGGAAAATACGGATGGGATGGAGCTTGTGTCCATAATAGAAGGCGGTCCAGTCAAAGATTAAAAGTATGGTTCGTTGAATAATGACAAAAAACTGGACAGCCGGCATATAGCCGCTGTCCAGTTTTTTAGCATATAAAGCCTGCCCTCAATGATGAATAGAGGGCAGGTCTGTTAGCAGTTTTGTACTACGCTCCTTGATTTCCTCAGGCTTCATACAAGGAATTCGCAGTGTAATACGGCTTCCGTTCAAACCATCGCTTTCGATGTCCAGACCATAGGAAGAACCGAACAAAAGCTTTATCCGCTCATTCGCGTTGTGAAGGCCAATGCTTCCTATCGTTGATGGCGAAGTTGTGTTTAGCTTTTGTTTAAGTTCACTAAGCTTGTCCGATGGGATACCGATGCCATTATCCGCAACAGTTATGCAGATAGTGTCGCCGTCTCGACAACCGAGAATGGACAATACATTGTCTTGTCTTCTGCGGTCAAATCCATGAATGAGGTAGTTTTCTACAATAGGCTGAAGAATTAATTTAATGATCCCACAGTGCTTTATGTCATCATGGATGTCGATATGGAACTGAAATAAGTTCTGATACCTAACTTCGAAAATATTCAAATACATTTGGCAGAATTCGATTTCTTCCGAGACGGTGACGACCGAATCCGCTTTCAGGGAAGCTCTAAATAACATTGCGAGGGAATGAATCATTTGTCCGCCCTCGTCATTCCCGTCGATTTCCAGCCTCGCTCGAATCGCCTCTAATGAGTTGTAAAGAAAATGAGGGTTTATTTGATTTTCAAGAATTTTCATTTCGGCAACCTTCTGCTGCAATTCATAGACGTAAGACTTATTGATATAGTCCTGCAGATTGTCGCACATTTTATTGAAGTGTATAGCGATTTGTTCGAATTCATTATCTTTATTGGTCAAGGGAATTCTGTGAAGTAAATTACTCTTAACCGTTTTACCCATGGCATTAACGATTCGATTGACTCTTTTCGATATGATCCCCGTTACAAAAAAGTAAACGGAGAAGATAAATAAAAGAAGGATAATCGCAGCCAGATAAGTTGAATTATTGAAGATACTCATTTGCTTGCTCAAGGTTGATTTCGGTAAAACCGAAGCATAAATGAACTTGCTCTGATCCGAATTGACGACGTTTATAATACTTTCCTCCGCTAATTGCACGGAATCTGATGATTGCCCTATTTTATCAAAATAAGGGTATTTCTTACCGTAATAGGTGGAAGTAGAATCGAATATAACATCGCCTTCTTTGGTTAAAATCAATAGATAACCCTTCATATCTTTACCAAATTGGATGATGGTGTTCTGAAGATCTTCCATGCCAAACTCGATGATGAACCTACCTAGAAATAAGCTAGAGCGAGGGTAATAAAAATTACTAGCCATTCCAAAATAATACGTGGAACTTTGGCGTGCATGATAAGCACCTAAATGTGCTGGTAAAATAAAACTTTCCTGAGATGGATTCTGTAGTTGAGGAATGTTTTTGATAATAGGCTCTGTAAAATCGGAAAACGAGTAGTTTAAATCATATAAATACAAGTAGGCTTTTTTAGTAGTGTTATTATACAAAATGAGATGGCTAATGTTCTTATCAATGCTTACAAGATCCTCTAGTTTATTAACCATTGTTTGCTTCTCGAACGAGTTTTCGGCGTAAGATTCACTAGGTTCCGCATCGCCCATCATGCCCATGATGTAATTGTTCAAATCTTGATCATTATAAATTTTCAATAAAATATCTCGTATCGTTTTTGAACGATTATCCATGATATTCTGCATGGCGGCGAGCATTTGTTGGTGAATTCCTATTTGACCCTTTTTTAATAGCTCCATGGAATTGTCAGCAACATAGCGCGTAAAGCCATAAAGCGCAAACGAGAGTATGAGGATATATAGCAACAAGATTTTGGTAAACAATTTGATCTGAATGAATTTTCTCATTTGAATTGTGCTGGGGAAACCCCAGTCGCCTTTTTGAATATTTTATAAAAATGACTAGGCTCCAAATAACCGACCTTGGCGGATATATCCGTTACCTTCATGTCTGTTTGGAGAAGCAGTTCTTTTGCTTTCTCAATTCGTAAATGATTGATGTAGCTGCTAAATAGGATGCCAGTTTCCTTGCGAAATAGCTGTCCTAGGTAGGAAGCATTGACGTTGAACTGAAAAGAGAGTGTTTTGAGTGACAAATCCTGTTCTGAATTTTCCCTAACGTAATCCAAAATTTGCTTGACTGTTGCATTTGTCGCGTTATCTCTCTGGGAAAGTAATTCGCAAGCGGAACTGATGGTGTCATCAATCATACCTAGCAGATCTTCATATCGATCTGAAGATGCAAATCGCTGATATAAATTTCGAAATGATTCAGGAATGCTTTCAGGTTGAATGATTGCATTCTTAACGGTATTAAAGATATGGAATAAAAGCTCTAAGATCGCGTTTTTAAACATGGCAGGTGTAATCTGGCTGCTCCCATGGATTTTGGTAAAAGCGACTCGGGTGATTTCAAGGCATTCTTCTTTTCTATTTGTCAGGATGAAATTACTAATCTTTTCAAGCGGTAGGTCGAGGTACCATATACCTTCGTTTCTATTTTTTTCGATGTCGTCAGAAATGACAAGGCTGTTAGGTGGCAGTAGAAACGTGTACCCTTGTAAATCCTTTGCCGTATGGTAGCTTCTATGGGCAGTAAATAAGTCCGATTCGTCATTCCCAATGGTGAGGAGCAATTGCAGTTCGGTATGAACGGTTAGGGACGTTAATATGGACTGTAGTTGATCGTGTAAGGATAAGTTAACATTGTTAAATAAATGCGATGGGAAAACCACCACAAGATCATAAGACGGATCACAAAAGGACAAATTTCTCAGTTCTTGCCCGAACTGTTGCCATAGAAAATTTTGAATGATTAAGGTTGCCGCATGCTTGTCTGAATTACCATTGCGATTGAGTATTTTAAATAAGGCTATCCGATATTGGGCAAGGTTGGTATCAAATTGAGCCATGTGGGCTTTTTCTCGAAATTCTGCTCTTGATACAGAGTTGGTTACCCATCGAAGGAGAAAGCTCTCCCGAAAGGCATTCATCTGCTCGTTGAGATTTATTTGACGATCGAAGTCAGCTTGCATTTTGTCTACGATACTGCTCAGGGTAGAGGCTAATTCCGATTTATCAAGTGGTTTTAACAGATAGTTTTCCACGCCTAATTTGATAGCTTCTTTCACGTAGTTAAAGTCGTCATGTCCACTCAAAATAACAATTTTAACTTTGGAACCTCGTTCGCGTAGGTTTCGGATCAACGCAATGCCATCCATTTGAGGCATTCGAATGTCTGTTATCACAATATCGACATGGTGCTTATCCATCCAGTCGATGGCATCTAAACCATTAAAAGCGTTGCCAATAACCTCAAGACCTAGATCATCCCAGATGGAGGATTTAAGGAGTGCTTCAGCTACGATCGGCTCGTCTTCTACAATTAGTACTTGATACATATTAGAATCCCTCCACTTGTGTCCTATCATAGCAAATTAAAAGTGAAAATGAAAACGCTCTATAATTTTGACAGATGCATCTAGAGTTTAAACAATTGAGTTCGAAACCGCTCCGTTATACCATTGGATATGAAGGAGGGGATACACAGAACATGAGCAGTCAAGCAAGAAAACGCGTTGTAACCGTTTCCCAAAAGGAAGGGAAAAAGCTTTTTTACCTATCGATGCCATTCATTTTACTCGTATTCGTTTTTTCTTACTTGCCGCTTTACGGTTGGATTTATGCTTTTTTTGACTACAAACCAGGTTATAAACTTTTTGATACGGAATTTAAAGGCTTCTTCTTCTTCAAGATGCTTTTGAGCGATCCAATGACGGTTGATGAAGTAAAAAGGGTCATGTCCAATACGCTTGGAATGAGTGTATTAAGTTTAGTCGTTCAAATTTTACCACTAATATTTGCGGTTTTCCTTGTGGAGATTAAATTTGAACCGCTTAAAAAAGCCGTCCAGACGCTAACTACACTTCCGAATTTTCTAAGTTGGCCACTTGTGTATGCGTTTGCATTCTCTATGTTTTCAGAATCAGACGGGTTTATAAACAAATTTCTCTTGCATCTCCATATCATCGAAGAACCCATTAGCTTGCTAGTCAGTTCTGACCATGTTTGGTTAACCCAAACAGCCTACTTGGCGTGGAAGACGATTGGCTGGACGGCCATTATTTATATCGCAGCGGTGACGTCCATTGACAGTGAACTCTACGAGGCGGCACGAATCGACGGGGCTGGCAGGTTCCGGGTCATGAGATATATTACGATTCCTCATCTAATGCCAACCTTTTTCGTTCTCATGCTGTTAAGCGTTGCCAACTTTCTGAATAACGGTCTCGAGCAATACTTGATATTCCAAAATGCATTGAACAAAGATTCGATCGAAGTGCTTGATCTCTATGTCTACAATATCGGCATACGCAATGGGATGTCCGGATACAATTATTCTTTCGCTACCGCCGTTGGCATCTTGAAATCAGTTGTCAGCGTTGCGCTTTTATTCTCAGTCAACTACGCATCGAAGAAGGTTCGTGGAGAAGGCATTATTTAAGAAGGGGATTGTACACCCATGAAACAAAAAGTGACAATCGGAAATCTGAGTTTCAGTGTTATCAACAGTTCGATATTTCTCCTATTTGCAATCATATGTATTTTCCCGCTGTACTATATTTTCGTACTGACCTTAAGCAACAACCAGTGGGCTGCCTCAGGAGCCCTCGTCCTCTATCCCAAGGGTTTCCACATTGAAAACTACATACAGGTGTTGAAACTGAATGGCATTGGAATGGCATTAGGGGTTTCCGTATTGAAAACCGTCATCGGAACGGCTCTTACACTGGCAGGCTCATCTTTCTTGGCCTATTTATTTACGAAACCGAACATGTACATGAAAAAGTTTCTGTACCGTTTCGTTATCATAACCATGTATTTTAATGCTGGTCTAATTCCTTGGTATATCAATATGAAAAATCTACATCTGATGAATACGTTTGCCGTATACATCATTCCCTATATTATTGCTCCTTTCTATGTGATTCTTATCAAAACATTTATAGAAAGTATTCCTAAGGCATTGGAAGAGTCAGCGCAGATCGATGGTGCAGGAGTATTCCGGATTTTCTGGAGCATACTAGTACCACTATCTAAACCTATTTTGGCTACTGTGGCTGTTTTCGAATGTGTCAATCAGTGGAATAATCTGCGAGACAATTTGTTCTTGATTACGGATTCGAGACTGAACACGCTGCAGTTTGTACTGTATAAGTTCATGTCCGAAGCAGATGCATTGGCAAGAAAGATCATGGTTGACGGTGGAGCGAGTTTGTCGGCATCGAGCTTTAAGTTAACGCCGACGGCTGTCAGCATGACAATTGCAATGGTTGTTATTCTTCCTATTGTCTGCATTTATCCCTTCATGCAACGCTATTTTACCAAAGGGATTATGTTAGGTGCAGTAAAAGGTTAGAATTCAATAAATAGGTAAACCAAATTGATTGAGGGGGAAGCACCAAATGAAAAAGAACTTCACGAGTATTGCAGGCATGGTTTTAGTCGGAACGATGGCAATCAGTTTGACAGGGTGTGGAAGTACAAAGACGGAATCGACGACTGAATCCGCCAAGCCTTCAACAGCAGCAACGTCTTCCGCAGCAACGAGTACGGCGTTGGAGCCTGTAAAGATTCAAGCCCTGATTGGACCTAGTTCACTGTCAGGCGTACAAAGCGATGAAATTTCTAAAGAAATTTTCGAAAAGAAATTCGGGTTGAAAATGGATTACATCTTCGCTGGCGACAAGTTCGACGAAAGGTTGTCCGCTATTATGGCTAGCGGCGATATGCCGGATTTGATCGAATTCAAAGATAAGAAGCAATTTGAGAGCGCTGTCAAGGCAGGCGTGCTAATGTCTCTGGATGATTTAGTCGCTCAATACGGCCCTAATATTACTAATAATCTACCTTCTATGCTTTCATATATGCGAGATAACTATAGCAACGGAACGGGGAAACTATTTGGCTTGGCTTCTCAAATCGGTGCTGGACAACCGACGAATTTACTGCATATGGCTCTCTATTCGAGATGGGATTTATACAAGAAAATCGGAACGCCAGAATTAAAAACGTATGATGATTTATTGCAGGCGATGAAKAAAATGCAAGCTGAGTATCCTGCTACCGCCACGGGACAGAAAGTCTATCCGATGCAGTTATGGAGCGATTGGGATTCCATTAGTATGAGCCTTGTCGACTTCACGGTGCCAGGTTATATGGGTGTCAATGCGAACGCTGGCACTTTGCAGTTTACGGAGTATGATCCGGCTTCCAAGCAGATCAAGAGCGTATTTGATGCCGATAGCAAGTACTTTCAAGGTGTAGATTTCTATTATAAAGCGAAAAAGATGGGGCTTCTGGATCCAGATTCCATTTCCCAAAAATGGCCGAACGCGGAAACGAAAACGAAGGAAGGTCGCACGCTAACTGCACTATGGGGATGGCAATCACAAATTTTTAATGGCAGCGATTACGTGAAAAGCAATCCACAAGCTGGTTTGATTCCGTTGTTCCCGAAAGATGAGGCCAAATTCCTCGTACAAGCGGAGCTTCCTGTAGGTGGTGGATACGTATTCGGAATCGGCAAAAACTCGAAGAATGCGGATCGCATTATTAAACTGCTTAACTACTCTGCATCCGCACAAGGTTCTACTGAACTTATGAACGGTGTAGAAGGCAAAGCGTTTACGATCAAAAACGGCAAAGCTGAATATGCACCGGAGTATTTAGATAAAGTGATGAAGAACGACCCTTCTACTGCTGGGTATKAAGGCTTCACGATGCTTAACAAGTGGAACATTGACCCAAGAACGAACGAGCCTATTACTCACGAAGGTTGGTCACAGTTTGTGAAGCAGAATCTGACGGCCGCTGAACAGGAGTGGACGAAAGCTAACAACGTTTCGAACGTGTATGAATATGCCAAGAAAAATCTTAAAGTTGTTCAAGACGATGGGGTCACAGCTCTAGCGGGCGCTCCTACAGATGATATTAAGGTCATTCAACAAAAGCTGGGTGAGCTGCTTAAGACGGCATCCTGGAAAATGGTATACGCTGCGAGTGATACTGAATACAATACGCTCAAACAAGACCTGATGGACAAAGCATCGAAATTGGGTGCCGATAAAAACTTCACTTGGGCGAAAACGGAGTTTACTGCTGCTTCACAAAAAGCTGCTAAGTATAAGGATTACAAAGTTAAGTAATTGTTTTAGGTCATAAATAAAGGTTAATGGACCGCGGTTATATTTGGAAATTACTTCACTCCAAGTAAACCGCGGTTTTCATATGCAGAAAATGGAAAATGGGAAAGGAATTCATTCGCTATGGAACATCTTGTAGAGAACTATGATGTGATTTGGAAGTCTCCAAGCCAAAATGCAGCAGGATCGATGCCGATCGGGAACGGCGACATCGGACTTAATGTTTGGGTTGAAGAAGAAGGGGATCTGTACTTCTATATCGGGAAAACAGATGCATGGGACGAATCCCATCGCTTGCTGAAACTGGGTCGAGTACGGTTGAGATTGAATCCTAACCCTTTTGAAATAGGCATGGAATTCGAGCAGAAACTGCATCTCATTAATGGCGAAATTATCATTTGCGGAGGCAATCAAGAAGATCGTGTAAGGCTTCGGATTTGGGTGGATGCCTGCTCGCCAGTTGTTCATATTGAAATTGAAAGCAAGCAAGAGATGGATTGTGAGGTTGAGTTGGAGCTTTGGCGGAATACAACAAGGCCAATGGTTTTGGAGGATAAGCGTGAAGGCAGGACGACAGGGGGATCGGATTGCTCGCATAGCGAACAAGGGTTGATTGCCGCAGGCTTGAATCCATGTATCACTTCAGATACCGTTGTTCCTGCATCATCAGATAGACAAGGCAGCATGACGTGGTACCACCGCAATGAAACGTCGATCTGGTACGGGGAGCTCGTTCATCAGGGGATGGAAGCGTTTGCCAGAGAGGCAAACGATCCGTTATTGGATCTTACAACTGGCGGCATGATTTGGGGGGAAGACCTTGTTACGGTCAATTCCTCGTCCATAAAGACCCGGCAGCCAGCTACAAATATTCATTTGTCGGCTTATTTATTAACGAAGAAAGTAGCTGAAGTGAGCGATTGGATGAAGGAGCTTGACGCGAAAGCGGAAGAAGCTTCTCTTATTCCGATTGAACAGGCGAGAGAGGCTCATCGTCAGTGGTGGAAGTCGTTTTGGGACCGCAGTTATATCCGTGTGAGCGAAGGTGATCATCTTGAAACGGGGGTGTTATCATCATCTTGGCATTTGCATCGGTATACGGTTGCTTGCACGGCGAGAGGAAACTTCCCGGTCAAATTCAATGGATCTATCTTCAATGTGGACGGAAATCATGATGTCCGTAACCAATTTTGCCATCAGGGATATGATGCTGACTTTAGAGCTTGGGGTGGATGCTTTTGGTTTCAAAATCAACGACATATTTACTGGCCAATGCTCGCAGCTGGCGATTTCGATGGCATGCTGCCGTTTTTTAAGATGTATCTGGATGCGCTGCCTTTTGCCAAAGCGCATACTCAAACGTGGTTTCAACATGAAGGAGCCTTTTTTCCAGAGACGATGTATTTCTGGGGGGGTTATAACCGAACAGATTACGGCCAACTACCAGCATCCGAGCGAACAGACATATCGCTTACAGACAGCGGTTATGTTCGGAGATACTGGCAGGGCGGGCTTGAGCTGCTTTGTATGATGCTTGACTATCATGCTCACACGATGAATGAGGAGTTTTTAGCAGAAACGCTGCTGCCGATCGCGACGGAAATCATTCGTTTTTACAACGAGCATTATCCGAGGAATTTGGCGGGTGAGCTCCTGATCGAACCTGCACAGGCTTTAGAAACATTATGGGATGTTACCAATCCCCTGCCAGAGATAGCAGGACTCCAGAAAACACTGAATGGCTTGCTGGGCCTATCAACAGATCACGTCCCGCAAAGCACAATGGAGATGTGGCATAAGTTGTTGTCCGAACTGCCTCCGATTCCAGTGAAGACTAGAGAAGGCAACACATATATCGATTCTTGCGAGGAAAGTCGCGGAGAATCTCATAACTATGAGAATATTGGCCTTTATTCCGTGTTTCCTTATCGTTTGTTTGGTGTAAATAAGCCTGGATTGGATATTGTTCAGAACACGTACTGGATGAGAACTTATGAGGGGATGTATAAGTGCTGGGGTACCGATAATATATTTGCCGCTTATCTTGGATTGACGGATGAGGCTAGGAAAAACCTCGCAATGCGCTATACGCTGCATGACGGCTATCGCTTCCCTACATTTTATGTAGAGGGAGATTGGGTTCCTGATCATGATAATGGAGGAGTCGCTCAGATGACGTTGCAGGCTATGCTGATGCAGACGGATGGACGCGAAATTGTGCTGTTTCCGGCTTGGCCAGAGGAATGGGATGTCGAATTCAAGCTACATGCGCCGATGAACACGATCGTGGAAGCGAAGCTCAAGGGGAAAAGGTTGGAGTATTTGAAGGTTGAACCATCTTGGCGTAGAGAAGATATTGTTATTTGGAACGGTGTAACGGCAACGGGGACATAAGATTCAGTCAGTGAAAGGAATGGTAGTTTACATGGAGCTTCGCGATCATTTTTTCGAACAATTCAATCTGTGTCTGGATGCTGTCATAACGGCATTTCAAGATTCACATCCAGTAGATTCACAAAGTATCCGTCTTGTGAATCAGGACCTACAAAGCCACAAAGCTGATTTCAATGAAGTGGAATGGGAAATAATTTCCAAGATGTCACGTGTGCAAGAAAGAAAGGATGCAGTGGATCTAGAGGTGTCATTCAGACTGTGCAAAGGCTTCTCTGAAAGTACGAATGTGGCTATGCGATTAAATTTCGATAAATGGTCAACTAATAATTATGTCCTGATGCCTTCGGCTGTATACAATGGCAATCGTTTTGAGGTCAGAAAAATAGCATATCCGCCTCAATTGTGCGAGGAAAGTGATTTTGGTGCTGATGTACCTACGATCATTACCGATGTTCCACGGCTAAATATCGGTGGAGAACGGTCGAGAATTCAACTTCTTACAGGGGACCTTGCAACACCGGCAGTTGGCTTTGCAGATTTTCAAAGTAAACAGGGTTTCTGGCTACTGACGGAGCAGGGCACGGGGGTTGGCGAGTCCGGAATTACAATGGAAGAAGATGTTGAAAATCAGACATGCCATATTTCGATTTCAGCTCCTGGTGTCAGAGAAGATGTCAGATATACGATTTGTGACACAAACTACCCTTCAGAAGATACTGGCGCTGATTTCGTAGAAGGGGATACAGTCAAACTAAGTCTTAGACTCTTCTTTTTCGAGTGTGAGGATGCCCAAGCTTTTTTCGATTATTTCACTGAAATTAGAAAGGATCTAACAGGTGAAGTTAAGTTCAGTCATGAACTGCCTTTTTCAAGTGCGTGGGAAATTCAAGAGACGAAATACAATACACAGAATTGGGTAGAGGAATATGGCTATTACTCGGTTGGTACGTTGGAAGGTGTACATCAAGATTGGCAGATCGGTTGGGTAGGGGGTCTCATGGCCACATACCCGATGCTTGTTGAAGGTTCGAGCCTTTCTATAGAAAGGGCACTGCGAAATTTTGACTTTGTATTCTATGGAGGCCAGGATGAATCAGGATTTTTCCACGGCTGCGGGCACAAAGGCAGTTGGTATGGGGATCATTTTGGAGACTTGGATAAAAAGTGGCATTTGATTCGTAAAAGCAGTGATGCTTTGTACTATATCATTAAACAATTCATGCTTATTCGCAAGATGGAGCCGACTCGATCAATACCAGAGAAATGGATGGATGGCACCAGAAAATGTGCAGATGCCTTTGTGAATCTGTGGACGAGATATGGGCAGTTTGGGCAATTTGTAGATACAGAAACAGGTGAAATCATCATCGGTGGCTCGGCAAGTGCTGGAATAGCCCCTGCCGGTCTTGCATTAGCCTATCAGTTCTTTGGGGAACAGAAATATCTCGTTGCAGCCGAAGAAGCCGCAATTTATTATTACGATCATTTTGTTAAAAAGGGATATACAACCGGAGGTCCAGGGGAAATATTGCAGTGTCCGGACAGTGAATCTGCTTTTGGGCTATTAGAGTCGTTTGTCGTCTTATATGAGGTTACTGGAGAAGAGCATTGGCTTGCAAAAGCTGTAGATATGGCTAACCAATGTTTCACATGGTGTGTTTCCTATGATTTTGAATTTCCCAAGGAGTCGACTTTCGGTAAATTGAATATGCATACAGCAGGCTCCGTTTATGCCAATGTTCAAAATAAGCATAGTTCACCAGGCATATGCACGCTATCGGGAGATTCGCTTTTTAAGCTATACCGTTATACAGGGAATTTGAAATACTTGCAGCTCATCCAGGAATTATCACACAACTTGACTCAATATCTATCGAGAGAAGACAGACCCATCCATGCCGCTGACGGAAAAGCTATGCCTGCAGGATGGATGAATGAACGGGTCGAAATGAGCGACTGGCTGGAGCCAGTTGGAGAGATCTTTTATGGTTCGTGCTGGTGTGAGGTTTCAAATATGTTGACCTACGTAGAAGTTCCGGGGCTGTATGTGCAAACGGATAGCGGTTTCGTTGCTGCGATGGATCATATTGACTATGAAATGAAAGAAAATACAGCGGATAGATTGGTTCTAAGCATCATAAATCCGACTAATTATAATGCGAAAATAAAAGTTTTCGAAGAGACATCTTCGTCTATGCATACTATTTTAGGTCAGAATGCTTTATTCGGTTGCAGGTATGTAGAGCTTGAGCCTCAATCCTCCATGGAGCTTGTTTTTGAAAAAAACTGATTTAAGAACTGATATCTGATTTAAGAACTTTTATTTTGCTAGTTACAGAACTGATCAATGGTATAAGGAATTGTAATCGTTTTAAGGCCTGATAGGATTAGATTATGACTAGTAAACCTTATTTAGAAAGAGGAGAGAATCATGGAGTATACGACTTTCGGTAAAACAGGTCTCAAAGTATCTAAGCTTGGTTTGGGCGGGGCACCGCTTGCAGGAGATTTCGGTAAGACGGATGAAGGCGAAGTGCAGCGATTGATTCATGAGGCTATCGGTTCCGGCGTCAATTTCATTGATACTGCGCCTAAATACGGCAGCGGAGAATCGGAGCGACGTATAGGCAGAGCGCTTAAAGGACTCAGAGATCAAATTGTCATAGCATCTAAGGCAACGCGATTCGACATGAGCTACGATTATGAAACGACAATTCGTTCTGTTGAAGAAAGCCTGCAAAGGCTAGATACAGATTATATCGATATCTTGCAAATTCATGATGTGGAAACGCAGTCGTACGAGCTAATTATGAATGAGACGGTACCGGCTCTGGAGAAGCTTCGGAAGGACGGGAAAATCCGTTTTCTCGGCGTGTCGACGAGGGTCCTACCTTTGATGATGACCTATATGAAAACTGAGAAATTCGATGCGATTCAATTTTACGCGAGGTATATGCTTATCGATCACACAGCTAAAGATGAGGTAATGCCGCTTGCTAATGAGATGGAAATAGGTGTCATTAACGGCAGCGTCCTTGGTTTGGGCATGCTGGCAGATGCTCCTGCTCACTTCTTGGAAGAGGATGTTCGAATGAAGTCTTTAAAGCGGATTGAACAATTGGCTTTTTTACGTAAGACAGAGCCGAAAGGGCTGGTTGAGCCTGCTATGCGGTTCAGCTTAAGTAACCCTGACATTCATGTTACGCTAACAGGAACAGCTTCAATTCAATCGCTGCGTACCAATTTGTCATTTTGTGATGGAAAAGGCTTGGAGCCTGAAGAACTGCAACGCGTGTATGGGCTATTTCAAGGCCAACCGTTGTTCGATTAATTAATGGCATGAATCAGAAGGAGAAATGTGCAATGAATTCATCTCACAGTCGCGAGTCGATCGCATTCGTCCGTGCATCAGAGCGAATTGTTCCCCCGCAGTGGGCTTTACAGGAACAGTTGCTCTTTGAAACCTTGAACAAGGCGGCTAAAGAGTTCGTGGAGCGTTATACGCATCCGGACGGAACGCTTATTTGGTTTGAGCATTGGCCAGGTATGGACGGATCGGATGATCCCTATGAGGGCTTTATGAATCTGGCTCTCCTTTATGTACTAGGAGGTAGCAGCGAGCTGCATGAGGTGTCCCGTAAAATATGGGAGGGCATAACGTGGCAATGGACGGAATACGGACAAATTCACCGTGAGTTTGATGGTTATTATGACTGGATGCATCATGGAGAAGGTTATTTGTATTTGTATTTTCTTGGGCTGGCAGGACCTGCAACACCGAAGGATCGACAGCGGGCAATGAAGTTTGCGGGCATGTATACGGGGGATGATGCAGAAGCGCCAAACTATGATAAGGAACTGAAGCTGATTCGATCACCGCTGACGGGCAGCCGAGGTCCTCAATTCGAGGTTTCGGAAGAGGATTGGAGCACGCATAGGGGGATTTTGGACGATTACTTGGCTCCATATGAAGATATTCCCGGTGTAGACTTTACAAGCGGGAAGTGCGCCTGGTCGAATGATGAGGTGTATACCAATCTAATTAACCTCATGAATGAGCGAATGAATCGCGGTGACGTACCTCTGAATTTAAACGCAACTGGCTTGATTACCCATGCGTTCTTGCATGCTGGCGATGAGAGCTTGCGAAGCTGGGTAGTCGATTATTTGAATGCCTGGCAGGAGCGAACACGTCAGAACGGCGGTATTATCCCTGATAATGTAGGTTTAACCGGGCAAATTGGCGAGCACAACGATGGCAAATGGTGGGGCGGCTATTATGGTTGGCGGTGGCCGCATGGCTTCATGACCATCATTGAGCCATTGACAAATGCCTGTATGAATGCAGTGTTACTAACCGGAGACATCAATGGCTTGCAGCTTGCTAGAGAGCAGCTTGATCGAAATTGGGAGCTTCGCAAAGAGCAGGATGGCAAAATGATAGTGCCGAATAAGCATTTTGATAGCGGTTGGACGGACTACAGGGAAGCGATGCCGAAATATCCGATCTACCTGTGGACGATGTCGATGGCGGATGAGGATCTGGAGCGGGTCGAGCGGATTCCGAAAGATCACGACTGGAATGAAGTGATAGTACCTGCTTTCTCTGGCAGAGATCCGAAGACCGGGCGGGAAACGAAGCACTACATCGGCAATACGCAGCCGTGGTATCAATACATTCGCGGATACAATCCGAATTATCCGCAGCACATTCTAAGTGCAAATTATGAAATGATTGGCAATCAGTTGGCCAAAATGCGCGCCCCCGAAGGCGATCCGCATCAGTGGACCGAGCACTACAGCGAAGGGATGTACTCTGCGATTCACATCTGGCAGGAAATGTGTCCGCTGTATTTTGAAGGACTTGTGCAGCTGACGCTAGGCGGACCGATGCACATTTCGCATGGGGGTCTTCAGCATGGACGCGTCAGATATTTTGACGCTGCTGCGAAGCGTCCGGGACTGCCGCCAGGCGTATCAGCACTTGTTGATAAGTTGACTCCTGATTCGGCTACTGTACATTTGATCAATACAAGCCTGTTTGATGATCGCGATTTGATCGTGCAAGCTGGCGTATTCGGGGAGCACCGCTTTGTATCGGGTGAGGTTCTCCTTGCTTCAGGCGAGGCGGGAGACCCGATCACGATTGAGGGGAAATGGCTGCACGTGTCGCTGCCTGCTGGAACAGGCATCAGCTTGAAGCTTGCGATGGAGCGCTATGTCTATTCGCCAACGTATGAGATGCCTTGGCCGAGTGAGGATAAGACGGCATTCATCCGAGGTCGTGGGGAGCAATAAATGAACAATGATAGAGGAGAGAGGGACATGACATCAACCAGGCAGACGGAAATCAAAGTAGCTCATCTTCAACCAGATCAAGTAGATAGGTACGAACAGCTTCACCGCGATATTCCTGCTGGGAACGAAAAGCATATGCGGGAAGCGGGCATCGTGTCTTTGCGGATATTTCGCGAGGGGCTGACCCTGTTTATGATCGTTGAGTCCGATCCATCTTTGGCAATTCCTGATCGGGTCATTGATATCCAGTTGGAAGAAGAGTGGCATCGATTGACTGGTGAATGCTTTTCAAGTATTTGGCAGGATGCAAAGGAAATTTATCGATTTCAGAGAGAGGAGTCGTAGGAATGAAGGAGCGCAACACAATCGTCGAAAATCCGATTTTATCTGGTGACCACGCCGATCCTTCGATCGTGCTTGTTGGATCGGACTATTATATGGTAACTTCGACGTTTCAGTATTTTCCTGGCGTTCAGGTTTTACACTCCCGTGATCTGGTTCAATGGTGTCCAATTGGTCATGTTATAACTCGCAAGAGTCAGCTAGATTTGACGGGCATGCCGGATTCATTCGGTGTATTTGCGCCAGACATTTCTTATTATGACGGGAAGTTCTGGGTTGTTGTGCCTTACTACCATGGTCAGCCGCGCTGCACGAATTTGTTGTTTGTCGCGGACCGGCCAGAAGGACCGTATAGCGAAGCGATCATGCTCAATCATCACTTTATTGATCCATCTATTTTCAACGACGATGATGGCAAGCGCTATCTGGCATTCGGTGGAGGATGGGTGCATGAAATGGCAAAGGACGGCTCCTGTTTACTTGGAGAGGCGAAGCAGGTATGGCCTGGAACAGGCGGAGCTGCGCCTGAAGCGCCGCACATTGTGAAGCGCAATGGCTGGTACTATTTGATGCTGGCGGAAGGCGGCACCTTCTTTGAGCATATGGAGACGCTTGCGCGCAGCCGTTCCATCTGGGGGCCTTACGAACCGTGCCCGCACAATCCGGTGTTAATTCAACGCGACCCCGAACAGCGGATACAGAAGCCTGGACACGGGAAGCTGGTCCAAGATCCGAATGGACAATGGTGGATGTTTCATCTTGGCGGTCGCCCACTAACCCCAGGGGGTGCATGCCCGCTTGGACGAGAAACATTCGTGGTACCTGTACATTGGACAGAGGATGATTGGTTTATTGTGGGTGAAGATGGCGTGCCGATGGATCGAGTGACGATGCCTTTGACAGGAGACGGGCTATTAACAGAAGATTCCTCAGTCGAAGATTGTTTTGAAGGAGCCGCGTTATCACCTGATTGGGAATGGGTACGGCATCCGGTAGAAGATGGCTATCAATTGTCGCAAGCGGGACTGCAAATGATGTGCAAACCGTTTATCCCCTACGGTCTTGGATCCACGCTCATATTAACACGACGCTGGCGTCATTTCGGTTTCACTACGGTGACCAAGATGGTTTTTGAGCCTAAAAGCAGGGGGGAAGAAGCGGGGATAGCGCTTTATCGGGATGCCGATGCCTTCCTTTTCTTTTCTATTCGTAATGGTATTGGCCAAACGTCTGGACAAGGCTTTGATGTAAGTCGTCTTCATGAAAATCAAGAACATGACGGACTGTATCTGGAACTCGATCAATACGTAGCTGTTCACAAAAAGATGCTCGCAAGGATTAAGCTTCCTATTGAACCAGGGCAACCCATCTGGCTTAAAATTGCGTTGAATGCCGAAACGCAATATTTTAACTTTTTTCACTCACTAGACGGCATCACGTATACGGATTTGGGCATTGAACTTGCAGCGGAGTTTCTTTATCCGGAGATGCATACGCGGTTCTTGTGTTTTACTGCTCCACGAATTGGCTTGTATGCAAAAGGGGTTTATGGCGAGCCGGAAGGACGAGCGTATTTTCGAGAGTTTTCGTACCAGGGTCAGAAGTAAAGTTGATTATAGCGGTACGGAGATAAGAAGATAGATGAATCAATCCGTTGATTTAGCTATCTTTTTTATCGTACATTCCCTCACCCCTGAAGTAGTCTAGAACAAACTCGTGAAATTTCTGTGCTTCGGACGACAAATAATGCCTTTTCGACCAAGCTAGACCTAAGGTCATGTTGCCTCCGAGATCGGTAATTCGTACTTTGTTCGGCGCTATGTTTATTCTTGTCCACCAAGCCAAATCCGGGGCAAAAGTGATGCCATGTCCTTCTTTCAACAGCAAAAATACCGCATCCACTTCATTAACTTCAATTCTCGTGTTGGGTGTAAATCCTGCGGCTTTCATACACAAGGTATCTGTCAAATCCCGGAACCAATACCCTGAAGGTAACCCAATGAATGATTCATCCTTTAACTCCTTTAAAGATACACATTCACGCCCGACTAAAGGGTGATGTTCCGGTACAAGCAAATGGATCTTTTCAGTACGTAAAGGCATCCACTCGATATCAGGACCTTCAATAGGGGTAAAGGTGATACACATATCAATGTCGCCGTCCTCGAGCAATTTCTTCATATTAGATGTTGGTTCAACCACTTGTCGAAAACTCACATCGGGATAAATCTCCAAAAAAGCACCCAGCATTTCCGGTAAAATGATTGTAAGCTGGACCGCAATCGTTATGCTTCCTCTCTCAAGTCCCGCCATAACTCTAATTTCACGCTGTGCTTCCTCTAGCTCCTGAAAGACACGCTCCGCCCGCTTAAGCAGCACCTCGCCATAAGCGTTTAGACGAATATTACGGCCATGCCGGTCAAATAACGGAACACCAATATGTTCTTCCAACCGAGTGATGGTTTTGCTCAGTGAAGGTTGAGAGATGTTTAATACATTCGCTGCTTTCGTTATTTGTTCGAGTTTCGCAGTCGTCAGAAAATATTTTAATTGGAGTAGCTCCAAACTAATCCCTCTTTTTTCATATAGACTTTAATCTATAATATATATGATTATATGTATTATACAATTGTAAAGGTCTTTACTATAATTCAAGTTAGAACAAATCAGTATCTATTATGCTCAACCTTGACTTTTTAATCCAAATGTTGGGGCATGTTCAGTCGCTTGGTTAAGTACGATTGTAAGGCGGGTTCAATTTTTTGGGGAGGTATGCCGTAAGACTTTAGTTTAGTAAAGTGAAATTCTGGATTTTATGGGGGCTTTCTTCGGAACTAATTGACCTAAGTATAATTATTCTGATTTTTCTGATTTTTTTCTTTGCCGTTTTCTATTCTATGAAATTGGATTCATAGGAAACTATTTTTATATTTTAGTAGGAGGTTCACAATGCGGAAGAATTTGAAGACAGCCAAGAAAATGCTATCGATCCTCGCGTTAAGTAGTATGCTATTAACCACTGTATTGCCACAAAGTGCAATCTTTGCAGAATCAGCTACGAATGCGATTCAACAAAGTGAATCAACATCAACGGGAACTTTTGATGCAGAAGAAGTAACACGCATTCTTGCCGGTCTAACGACTGAGCAGAAAGCCAACATTAATAAGCTTACTGGAGCAGACATTGCGCAAAAAAACCATGTAGATCCAAAAGATTTGCGTGCTTTAGGTAACATTAATGTTATCGTGCAATTTAAGACGGATCCAGCCAAAATACAAATCATAAAGCAAGCATTAGCTAATGGCGAAGCTGGCGTGAATAGCCAAACCTTTGCAACCGACTATACGGCAGCTCAACAAATGGTGTCAGATTCTCACGCCAAATTTAATAGCTTCGTGAATGCAAAGCCTTCAACGCAAATTGTTGGCGGAAAATCTGTTAATTCGGATATGAGAATTACTAGAGAATATTCAGAGGCGTTTAACGGAGTAGCTTTATCACTCCCTGCCAATCAAGTTGATCAACTTACAAATAGTCCGGAAGTTGCTTCCATTTGGTCTGTTGTAGAATACGTAGTACCTGAACAAGGAAGCGCAGCTTCCGCTGAAAGTATAATAGGTTCTGTCGGCAAGCCTACCTCAGCATTGACTTTGATGGGCATTGATACACTTCAAGCCGAAGGCCATACAGGTATTATCAAGTCAGGTGCTCGTCAAGGCCAAGCCGTTAAGGTCGGTGTTTTGGATACAGGGATCGATTATAATCATCCTGATTTATTCAAAGTCACACATGATGCAAATGGTGTACGTTATGGTGGACATGACTTAGTCAATAGCACATTCGATGCATCCGGTAAAGTAACTTACGTGGATGACTTTGACCCGATGGAAACCATTTATCCGGATTGGCAAGCTGCAAAGCAGAATCCGAATCCGCTTGAAGGTCCGCCTTCTGCGAATTATAAGGACTATATCACAGAACATGGTACACATGTTGCGGGGACAATTGCTGCAAATACGACAAATAATAATGCTGTTTATTCCGCAAACGGTGTAGCGCCGAATGTTGAACTTCATGGGTACCGTGTGTTAGGACCAGCTGGACGCGGTACGTCAGAGTCGGTATTAACTGGTATTGATCAAGCCGCTAAAGATCATATGGATGTCATCAATCTTTCGCTTGGCGCAAACGTAAATGATCCGACATACCCAACTAGTATTGCCATCAACAACGCTACGCTTGTAGGTGTAGTATGTGTACTTGCAGCAGGCAATGCGGGTCCTGGTCGAGCTACTGTTGGTTCGCCGGGAACTTCAGCGCTTGCAATTACCGTTGGTGCAAGTACGATCCCGGAAAGCATTCCGGTTATGACCATCAAGGTTGGCTCATCTTCTTTTCAGGCTCGTTTATTCGGGAAAAGCTTCACACAAGAGGATGAGGTATATAAAGGTCGAACATTACCCATTGTAAATGTCGGTGCTGGAACTATGGCAGACTACAGTGGAATTGAAATTCCCGGTAAAATTGCCCTTGTTAAACGCGGCGGAGAGTTTATGCAGACCAAAATGGCAAATGCTTATGCCGCAGGCGCAGCAGGCATGATCATCTATGATAATCTAGATGATGCCGATTCCCAAGGATATATTCCAAATTTCTTAGGCCTTAGTATGAATCATGTTTATTCCCTTAACTTGACGCAAGCCCAAGGAATAAAACTTTCGCAAGAAATCGCTGCTGATCCGAAAAATGCAACCGTAACGTTTCCGGCTGCATTGGATGCGCCAATCTTGAAAAATGCGGACGAATTGGCCGGGTTTAGCTCGACAGGACCCGTGAAAGATTGGACGATTAAGCCGGACGTTGTTGCTCCAGGTGTTGACATTTTGTCTACAGCCCCATTCGACGTTTATGAGCCGGAAAACACAGATTATTCTTATCAGTATATGCAAATGTCCGGGACGTCCATGGCTACGCCTCATGTAGCAGGGATTGCTGCTTTGGTTCTGGCTGCTCACCCGGATTATAGTCCCGCCGATGTCAAGACGGCACTAATGAATACAGCCAAGGATATAAACAAGGACTCGCTGACTTATAGCGTGTATCAGGTCGGTGCTGGTCGTGTCGATCCCGCTCGCGCCATTAAGTCAAACATGAAAATTCAAGTTTTGGATAAAACCTATACGCGTGAAAACCCTATGGAAAATCCAACTAATAGCAATACACGTCAAGTGGATAATATTACTGGAAGCATTTTCTTCGGCTTTAAAGGCAGAGGAGAAGGTGCAACGAACGGCTCTGATGATGTTGTTTCGTCCAAAGACTTTAACGTAATCAATCAAGGTACTAGCACTAAAACATTTAATGTTAGTACGAAATTTATTTCGACAAAATTTGCACATTCCAATCTAGTAGGTCCTGGAACAGGAAATGATGTTAAAGTAGATTTTTCTGTTAATGGTGCGCAAACGACATCAATAAGTGTTGGCAATGGTAGTACTGTTAAAGCAACAGCGAAAATAACGGTACCTTCCAATGCATTAGATGGCACTTACGAAGGGTATATTAACCTTGTTAATGCTACTGACCCAACAGAGTCTTATCGTATTCCTTTCACAACGACAGTAGCTGTAAAAGGAATCAATGATTTTGATATTTTGATTAAGGCGTTTACTCTTCCATATGGCACTACCGGAAACTGGAACMCAGATACAAACGGCCCTGGCGGAACACTTTTCAAATTCTCTGTCAATAATTCAATGGAAAGTTTGTATATTCTATTGAAAGACAAGAGTGGCAAATATTTGGGTGTTGCTCAAAATGTAACGGCTATCGATGCGGCAGGTCCAGGTGCCTTATTTGGACCATTACCCGTGCTTCAGGGAGGCGTATATCTTCCATTTACAAGTCCATATACGGGGTCACTAGATCAGTCCAAATTATCAGAACAAGTGTCGGTGGTCACTGAAGGTGCTTATTCACTTGAGATGATTGCAACTGACTCATCAGGCAAACAATACAAGAAAGAAAGTAATATCTATGTTGACTTTACAGCGCCTACCATCAATATGGATAGTGATTCAAAGCCGGGGATTTATGAAGTTGACCCTACTGGGTATCAGCCTGGTCAAGAGATCCAAAGATTTTGGGGTACCGTTTATGATTCTAACATTGACTTCATGAGAAATAATGGTGAAACTTCAGTGCCAAGTCTTGTAGAACTGAATAAACAAGTGCCTCTCGATCAAGCCTTGAACACGGTCTGGGGTTACCAAGATAGTATTTTTCCAACTTCAATTTTCGATACGGAAGCGAAAGGTCGATTCCATTTTGGTGTTTCTCAGGAGGACATTACTTCAGAAGGTACTGATTTTTGGATTTATCCAAGTGACTATGCTGGTGCAGCTGATATGGATACCACGAAACAAAGATATCACTTCATCAAAAAAGGCTCTCCATATGTAACGTATACATCTTCTGGAGGCATTGATGCAGGTAGTGCGAATCAAGATAAGACTGTCGTGGATGCCAATAAACCATTCAAAGTCAACTTCGCTTTGAAACATGCATTAGGCATGACAGGCGGTAAAATTACGCTCAATAGTTTTCTTTATACATTTGCAAATGCCAAGCTTACTCAAGAGTATAAAGACTATTTAACTAGCAAAGGTATTAATGCTACTTCAAATATTCTAAGCATGGGTGAACCACTTCGTGATGATATACATGCCGGTTTTTCCACTGATATTACAATATCAGGAATTGCTGATGCTGGCGCTCTTGATGAAGCTCATAAAGATATGAACATTATCGAAGTAGATGTAACCTATACACATCCTGATCCGCTTAGTGGGCCTTGGGAATTTAACGTTTATAATTCAGAATTAACTTTTGTCGGTAAAACTAAACCGGTTCCTGTTCCGGAATTCGAAACAAATGTGCCTTATATTAGACAAGCTACATCCTTGATTACAGGCGGTTTTTTTGCAGAAGCGTTCAGAGAGAATTCGCTTAGCGGAGCTTTCACAGGTATTTCAAAKGGTTCAGGTGCAAAGGTTACGTTTTCCAGTCAAGATGGAAACACGGCTACAACAGATAATCCTTCATCTCCAAACAATACGATTGAGTATGCTGGGAAAAATTTGGGTACCTATGCCATTACAGTGGGTGTAAGCGATAAACCATACGCTGTTGAGCAATACATGCCTGGACATTTTAAGGGATATTTACAGTCCCCTGTAGTTGGAACTAATAGGTTTGGCTATATTACGGGAGGTTACAAGGATATCGCTAGTAATCAAACGCCTCTCTTATTAGGCGGAGACGTCAATGGCGATAATGTCATTGACATTAAAGATGCTCTTGCAGAAGTTAAAGCATATAATCAATATAGTGTTTTAACGACTCCCGCAGATAGAACAGCATTTCTTAATAATATTAGTAATAGAAATTACGATATTCGTGTAGGTACAACAGGTGTAAGTGCTGCTGGAATTGACTATTATGATTTCTATTATATTTTCAAGAATTTTGGTAAAATAAATGAAACAGCACCCAATAAAGCTGCTTTGACAGCACTAGATAAACTTACAGCAGGTGATCTCACGGTTCCTGTTCTAGTCAACGGTGTTGCTCTAAAAGTTGGGGATGGTATTAAGGAAATAAAGGCCGCGCTTAATTTCAAAGGTCCGGCATTTACAGTCCAAAATGCAACAATAAACGACTTGGCAAAGGGTGCCCCAGTAATCCTTACATCTTCAAATGAAATTTTAAAGGATGATGAAGTTTGGAGAAATACGATTACTGAAATCAATCTTGATGGTATAAACGTAAAAGACGCATTATATTCAGGTACAACTGATAAACTTGCTACAATTTTAGCGGGAAATGCTTTATATGATCCGATTAAAGGTGTTTCCTATAACAATACAAAAATAATATTGCATAATTCTTTGTTCCCAGCAGCGAAGAAATATACAGTTGTTATTAAGGCTCCAGGTTATCAAGATGTAACAGTTGCTATAAATGTTACAACGTCAGCTATTGCTGTACCACTTGTTCCAATCGTTCTTGATCCAACACTAGCTCATCTTGGGAATGATTTAACACTCACTTTTCCAGAAGACGCTGACTGGCGTATGGGAATTAACAGAATAGTGGTGAAAACTGCAAACTGGTTAACTGGTGTAACATTGAATGTTGATTCTAATAGTCAATACTATAACATTAGCCAACCAGGGAAAATTACTTTTGACAAAGCTTTATTTAAAGCAGCAGTTGTTGGTGCAACTCAAGCAATTGTGCCAGGTGGAAATGTGTTTAATCCTCAATTATACACTTTTGAAATCTACTCAACTGGTTATACTAGCAAGATAGACTTTCCAGCGGCAGTAGTAAGTAAGCAGCCGGTAGGATATGGTTTAACTTTCGATACGTCCGGAGGCACTCCAATTCCTCCGATCGCAGTTGGTTACAATCCAGCTAATACACAGATGACTTCGAATGGTGTAGTTGCTGCTATATCAAACATCCATCCTAAAGCATCAAAGCCTGGACATAATTTCACTACGTGGTATTCGGATCCTGCTCGAACAATTGTTTTTCAAGGAGGTATTTTAACTGGTGACATAACCTTATATGCGGGTTATAACGTTAGTTACATTCAAAATTATGCACCTGTTGATAAAAATAAACCAAATGGTGCGAAGTTTGAGGGGGCTGGAGCAGCTACGGTTCTTGGTGAAGGTCCGTTAATCCTTACTATGCCTGACCCTACAGTGACTCCATGGATATCAAGCATCTCAAGTATCAAAGCTGAATTCTATCTTGAGGGTCCCCCAGGAACATCGCTGTTAACAAACAGCTATATATTAGACCCAAGCACGTACTCGATAGATAGTACTGCTGGAACGCTGACCTTTACAACAGCCACAGAAACATATGCGGCAGAGCATCCAAATGAGAAATTTGCCTTTAGCAAATCTGCTAATACTGGTTCTCCGTCTCCATTTAGAGGTTATAAGTTAACATTAACTACGAATGAAGGTAACGTGATAATTCCTGACGTTAGGCTCATGTACAGAATGCACTATGACTTAAATGGCGGGACTTTAAGAAACGCTGCAAGCACAGCGTTCAACGACAGACTAGTGAGTGCAAAGGAAACTGCACCAGTTTTAAGTAATACTCCTGTTCCTGTAATAAATGGAGAAAGTTCATTAGATACAAGTGACTATTACTACGATAAAGCTGGTAAATTGGCTTCCAATGTTTTAAATGCTAGTGCTAAATATGCAAAAGATAATACTACATTTTATCTAAACTGGGGTAAAACAGCACCAACTGTAATTAACGATACTACTGATAATTTAGTTGGCAGTGATATATCACTAACCTATACGGATGATGTAAATTGGAGCAGTGTAATCACTAGCGTATATATTGGTTCCAAAAAACTTGTTAATACTGTGGATTACACAATTACTCCTGGATCGATCAAGCTTGATAAAAAGCTATTTACTCAAGCACAAAAGATAAACATCAACATAAAAGCAACGGGTTATGTCGATGTCAATGTTTTGAATCAAGTTATCGGTCATAAGGTAACATTTGATTCAAGTGGTGGTGAGTTTATTGCACCTCAAATCGTTGATTCACGTGTTGCCAAACCGTCTGATCCTTCTAGGATAGACTACAAGTTTGCTGGCTGGTACACGACAAGCGATTTAACAACACCATTTAACTTTGCAAGCATTATTACAGGTCCAACTACACTTTATGCTAAATATGCATTAGCAACTTCACTAGTTGAAGAAGATACGCAAGATAACGCTCTCGGTAATGATATTACGCTTGAATTCAGCGATTCTGACTGGGCACATGCAATTACCGAAATTAAAGTAGCCGGTAATACTGTAAGTGAAACAACTTATTACAAAAAAGATTTTGCTTTAGGCACGATTACGTTTGATAAGAGTCTCTTTACGAAAGTAGGAGATTTCAATATCACGATTAGTGCAACGGATTATGCGGATGTAACCGTTATGCAATATATTGGAAATGGATACAATGTGCATTTTGTTCTTGATAGCGCCGCTCCATTTGCAGTACAAGACAAAATTGTAGCACGTAGAATCACGCAACCAGTTGTTACAGGATATGATATGACTTGGTTCGCAGACGAGGCTCGTACACAACCTTGGGATTTCACAAACTCCATCTATTCGGATAAAACACTTTATGGTAATTGGTCAATCGCTAAATTTACCGTGATTATCGATCGACAAGATGGCAGCATTGTAGAAAATGTTTACGCAGATTACAACACTACAATCACAGCTCCAACAGCTCCAACAAGAACGGGTTATACGTTCGGAGGTTGGTATAAGGATGCTGAGGGCACTAATGCTTGGAACTTTGCGTCTGATGTAGTAACAGCAAATACAATTGTATATGCGAAGTGGACCGAAAACCCGGTTGATACTGGCGGTGGACCCATCATTGGCGGTGGACCAATCACTGGTGGCGGACCTGGAACGAATGAAGATGAAGTAGTATTTACACTTGATCAAGCAGCAAAAGCAATTGCAGACGCAGTTGCAGCTGGAGCAAGTGAAGTATCAATTATCATTCCTGACTCAGACAGCGAATTGGGCAATAAAGTAACACTTCCAACTGAAGTGACACAAGCGTTGGCTAATGCTCAAAAGGATCTAAAGATCTCTTCTACGAAAGTGGAAGTTAGCATTCCAAGTCAATCCTTGCAAAATGCTTCAGAAGATGTAATCTTTACAATTCACTTTGTAACAGAAGATAAGAAGCAACAGGTAGCTGAGAATGCTAGTCAGCAAGCTGGAGGTATCGGTGAAGCTACTATTATCGGTCAGCCAGTTGAAATTGACACTAATCTTCAAAACAAGCCTGTAACCCTAACATTACCATTAGGTAATCTAACGGCTGATCAGGTAAAAGATCTTGCAATCTACATCGAGCACAGTGATGGTACGAAGGAGTTAGTTCAAGGTAAACTTGTGAAATTCGACGACAACGGTCAATGGGGTCTTCAGTTCACAACGAACAAATTCAGTACGTTCTCTGCTGTTCAAATTGCAGGAGTAGATAAATACTTCGGCGTTAAAACAAAAGCTTATGTACATGGATACCCAGATGGCACATTCAACCCATCAGGGAAGATTACTCGTGCAGAAGTAGCTACGATCCTAGCGCAAATTTCAACTAAAACAGCTAGTGGAACAGCTATGACATTTACAGATGTAGCTACTGATTACTGGGCAATGAATGCCATTACAACAGTAACTCAAATGGGTCTAATGAACGGTTATGGCGACAATACGTTCCGCGGCGATCAAGAGATTACGCGTGCTGAATTAACTAGCATCATTGCACGCTTGTTGGGAAGCTCCGACACAGCTGCAGCAAGCAAATTCAGTGACATCGCTGGTCATTGGGCGAAAGCAGCCATCGATCAAGTAGCCGCTGCAGGCATGATTAACGGCTACGAGGATGGAACGTTCAAGCCTTCCAACTCATTGACTCGTGCTGAAGCAGTAACAATGATCAATCACTATCTAGGTCGTGAGCTGTCAACTTCAGTTACTGGGCCTACTTGGTCAGACGTACCTGCTACGCATTGGGCATACAAGGAAATTGAATCTGCTTCTCATGATCAAAAATAAGTACTAGATGAAAAAAGACCGTTTGTAGCCTGAGAAGGGCTATAAACGGTCTTTTTCTTTTCTCAATGCGCTGGGATTAACGCCGTACCATTTACGAAACTGATTGGTGAAATGGTTGTAGTTTTGGAAGCCAACGTCATAGCACACATCTGCAGCGCTGCGATCCGTGTGTGTCAGGAGGAGAACGGCTTGTTTAATTCGCATTTGGTTCAAGGTATCGATAATGGAGTGGCCTGTGCTTTCTTTAAAAAGATGAGACAGACGGGAAGTGGAGAGGCCTACTGAGGCGGCCAGCTCGTCAATTCGAATGGGTTGATGCATATTCTTCGAGAGAAGGTATTGTGCCTCTTCGATGCGCGGATCCATTTGTTTGTACGATTTCTGAGCGATGATGTATAAAAGCTCTTGCACGGAGGTACTGCAAAGTTCAAACCAATATTCTCGGCGTTCTCGTGAATCCTCTAGGATACGAGTGAAAGTACGATAAATGCGATCGCGTAGGGATTCGCTATCAATAGAAAGGTGTAACAGTGGTTGATTGGGAAGAAGATTCGTTTCCATGAAGGTATCCGGGAAATGAACCCAGCAGAATTGCCAGGTAGCACCAGGACTTGTCCCATAGTGCTGCGGAGTTCCAGGTCGCAATAAGTTAAAGTCACCTGTTTTACATGTCTGTACATGGCCTTGCATGTCGAAATAACCTTCGCCATCTAGGGTGAAGGTAAGCAGCCAGTCCGTTTTACCTTGTGGACGCTTCATGAAATATGTGTCATTTTCTAGAAAGTGTCCAGCAAATAAGGAATATTCATCGATGTTCATGATCACTTCCTCCAATCGTCACCCTTTCGGAACATTCCGATAAGCGCTAGGGGCGGACCCCGTCATTTTTTTAAATAATCGCGAGAAATAATAGGGGTCAGCCATTCCAATGTTAGCGGCAACTTCCTTGATGGATAAAGCCGTTAAACTGAGCATTTGGGCCGCTTTTTGGATTTTCATGCGCAAAAAGTATTCAATTGGCGGAAAGCCTGTTTCTTCGTTAAATAATAAAATTAAATGCTGTCTAGATAAACCTACGTGGTTGGCCAATTCAGGGAGCGTAATGGCGTCTTCTAAATGAACATTCATGTATTGTATGGCCACTTCAAGATATTGCTCCCTTTTTTTGTCCTGGGCTGTTCCTCCCGCGCTAATCCCTATGCTGCTAATCAGTTGCCGGATCGATTGGGACACGTGGGTGTGGATGGGTAACGAATAGGTTTTATCGGATAGCAGATAATAGCATTTATCGAAAACATCCTTGTATTCAGTCATTGCGCCGAGGGGGAGATGAAGCGGGCCTGTATCCATTCCGTACATTTGTATAAAAGCCGCGGTATGATCGCCCTGAAGATGAAACCAGTAAATACTCCATGGTGCATGGGTAGATGCGCCATACCGATGTGGGGTATGGGCAGGAATGACAGCTAGGTGATTCGGGGGCAAAGTAATCGCTTGTTGTCCCAGTTCGATCCAGCCTTCTCCTTCGGAGCAAAAGATGAAAATGTGGGAATTACTGCCTTCGGGCCGTTCCCGATAGTGATGATGGGCATGCGGGAAGAAGCCAATATCACTTACGAATAAATCACGCGTCAGCTCGGAGCGGGATAATTCGGTCTGCATATAATCAGGAAGAATGAACAATTTCTCTTCTTCAAAGCCTTCCGGCTTTCTTGTTATATCCAATTTCTGGCCTCCCTCCATAATAAGAATATAATCCATCACATTAAGCATTTTGTCAATTGGCGATAGCCGTCTTCCGAGGTAAAGTAGAGATAATCAGTTAAGGGAGTGATAATGGTGAGTCAGAAAGTTCGCATTTGGGAAGAAGCAACGTCGATTCCGACTTATGGCATTGGGGAGCCTGACCGCAATCCAATGTTTTTAGAAAAACGTGTATATCAAGGAAGCTCTGGTAAGGTATATCCGCATCCAGTTATCGATAAAATTGAAGATGAGAAGAAACCACAGTCCTATCAAATGGTGTTTTTGGAAAACGAATATGTTCGTATCGAGATTATGCCTGAGCTTGGCGGACGCATTTACCGTGCATTGGACAAAACGAATGACTACGACTTCGTATATTATAACCAAGTTATTAAACCAGCATTGGTTGGCCTAGCTGGACCATGGATTTCCGGTGGTATCGAATTCAACTGGCCGCAGCATCACCGTCCGAATACGTACGGTCCGGTTGAATACAAGCTCACCGAACAAGAAGATGGAAGTGCTACCGTTTGGGTGAGTGAGATCGACCGCATGTACGGAACGAAAGTGACTGCAGGCTTCACCTTGTATCCAGGCAAAGCCTATCTAGAAATTTCTGCACAGCTATATAATCGGACACCGGAGCCACAAACTTTCTTGTGGTGGGCGAACCCCGCAGTTGCGGTTAACGATAATACACAATCCGTATTTCCTCCAGATGTAACGGCTGTCTTTGACCACGGGAAACGTGACGTCTCTAGATTTCCAATTGCAACAGGAACGTACTACAAGATGGATTATTCCGCTGGCGTTGATATTTCACGCTACAAGAACATTCCTGTTCCGACTTCGTATATGGCTTATAAATCTGATTACAACTTCGTTGGCGGTTATGATCATGGTGTTGGGGCAGGTTTGCTGCACGTGGCGAATCATCATGTTTCACCAGGTAAGAAGCAGTGGACGTGGGGGAACGGTGAATTCGGGCAAGCATGGGATCGCAATTTGACGGATGAAGACGGACCGTATATTGAGCTCATGACTGGCGTTTACACAGATAACCAACCGGATTTCACATGGCTGCAACCTTATGAAGAAAAATCATTCAAGCAATATTTCATGCCTTACAAAAATATCGGTGTCGTTAAAAATGCTTCCATCGATGCTGCAGTCAACCTAGAAGTTGACGAGAAGACGCGTGAAGCGGTTGTATTTGCTTATGCTACATCCGTATTTGCTGGCGCTGTTATCGAGTTACAAGGCCGGAGCCGAACATATCTGAAGGAAATTGTGGAGCTGTCTCCTACGGAAACATTCAAATCAGTCCTTACACTGGATGCAAACGATCAAGCACACGACTTGAAGCTGACTGTAAGAGATGCCAATGGTACGTTACTCATTGCTTATCAGCCTGCAAAGCCATCCATTGAGCAAGTACCAGATGCTGCTAAGCCGCTTTTGGAACCAGCGGAGTTGAAAACGAATGAGCAGCTCTACTTAGCTGGGCTGCACTTAGAGCAATATCGCCATGCAACCTTCGAGCCGGAAGATTACTATTTGGAAGGCTTAAAGCGCGACCCAAGCGATAGTCGTATTAATGTTGCTTACGGCACACTCTTGCTGCGTCGCGGGCTGTATACCCAGGCAGAAGAACACTTCCGTACGGCGATCAAGTCGCTTACTTGGCGGAATCCGAATCCGTATGATAGTGAAGCTCTCTATCAATTGGGTGTTGCGCTTAAAGGGCAGGGACGTAAGGAAGAAGCATTCGCTGCGCTCTACAAAGCGACATGGTCCGCAAATTGGCAAGATGCTGGCTTCTTCACACTGGCACAAATTGCTTGTGAGAAGGGATCCTATAGTGAAGCGTTGGAATTGGTTGAGCGTTCGCAGATCCGCAATTCCCGCAATTACAAGGCACGTCACTTGAAAGCTGCGCTTCTTCGTAAGCTGGGGAAATTGCAGGAAGCACTTGTCTTCTCACAGGAGACACTTGCTTTGGATATCGCTGATTTCGGATCAGCTAACGAACGATACCTTACGCTTTCAAGCCAAGGTGAGCAAGGTCTTGCTGACGAAGCGAAAGCCGAGCTTATGCGACTTATGCGCGGGGATGCTCATAATTACTTGAACTTGGCATCCGATTATGCGAATTGCGGATTGTTCGAGGAAGCGATTGAATTGCTAGGGCGCATCGTGCAAGATAACGATTCTTCCGAAGTGTACCCGATGGTTCATTACACGCTTAGCTACCTTTATGAGAATGTAGGGCAATCGGAACTGGCTCGTACTCACAGGCATGCAGGAAATACGGCAACTTCGGATTACTGTTTCCCGAATAGCTTATTCGATCTTCATGTACTGACAAGCGTTATAGCTGTAGATTCTAAAGATGATAAAGCACATTATTACCTTGGAAATTGGTTTTACGATAAGAAAAGGCACGAAGATGCGATCACACATTGGGAAGCATCACGCTCCATTCGCGAAGATTTCGCGACGGTACACCGCAATCTGTCTCTCGCTTATTTCAACAAACGCGGAGACTCAGCATCGGCGCTTATCGCCATGGAGAAAGCTTTTGCTTGCAGACAAGATGATGCACGTGTTTTCTATGAACTTGATCAATTGTATAAGAAGCTGGGATATACGGCCGCGACTCGTTGCGCGAAACTAGAAGAGCACCAAGCTTTGGTGAACAAACGCGACGATCTCTATGTAGAGTATGTTACCCTTCTGAATGCGCAAGGTTTTCACGATAAAGCTGTTCAAGCTATGCAAGCGCGCAACTTCCACCCTTGGGAAGGCGGCGAGGGTAAAGTAACGGGGCAGCATGTATTTGCCCATGTCGAGCTTGCGAAGAAAGCGTTAGCTGAAAATCGCTTTGAAGCGGCAGTATCATTTTTACGGCAAGCACTTGTTTATCCAGATAATTTAGGAGAAGGTAAGCTGTCGGGCGCACAAGAAAATAATGTCTATTATTATCTTGGACTCGCTCATCAAGGTTTAACTCAGACTGAACTAGCGCAGGAATGTTTCGAAATTGCTTCCCAAGGACTGGAGGAGCCAGCTAGTGCCATGTATTACAATGATCAGCCGCCAGATATGATCTTCTATCAAGGAATGGCTTGGCTAGCATTGGGCAACGAAAAGGAAGCAAAACGTCGATTCAATAAGCTGATTGATTATGCTGAGAAGCATCTGTTCGACGAGGTGAAATTTGACTATTTCGCCGTTTCCTTGCCAGACTTCCTGGTATTCGAGGACAATTTGGATGTTCGTAATAAAGTTCATTGTTTATATATGATGGGACTGGGCCACCTAGGTCTTGGTAACAAGGAAATGGCTAGAGATCAATTCGATAACGCATTAAATATAGAAGCGAATCATTCAGGTGCGCGCATTCATCGGGGCATGAGCATCTGAGGAACGAGGTTAAGATGATCGTAACAACGGGGACCTATAAAGGCTTCTCATCCATCACCATGGAAAATGAACAAATCCGTATCGAGATGGTACCGGACCTCGGAGGGAAGTTGGTTTCAATCCTTTATAAGCCTAGCGGCAAGGAATGGATGCTGGATTCGGGTGAAAGACCTGTAAGACAGCCCGAATACGGCTCCAGCTTTGTCGAATGGGATATGAGCGGTTGGGATGAATGCTTTCCGACGATTAATGCTTGTCCATGGGAATTGGATTCGAACATTCAGCTGCCCGACCATGGGGATATCTGGGCGCTTCCTTGGGAGTATAGGGTTGAGGAGAACGAGGTTATTAGTTCGGTTGAAAGTTCATTGTTGCGCTATCGGTTCACTAGAAGCCTCTCCATGCATTCGGGGAATAAGGTGAGGATGAATTACCGTGTTGATAATAGTGGTGACCAGCCCATGCCTTTCTTGTGGGTGCCTCACCCGCAATTCGCAGTCACGGAACCGACTCAACTTCTTCTCCCCGAAATCATGGAGGAAATGCTTTGCGTGTACCCAGGTCATAGGCTGAAGGATGGCGAAACGTATGCCTGGGATGAAGTATCTCTGATTTCTCCTGAGGTTACTGGGGATGGGCGGAAGTTTTATTATGAGGGGCAAGTACCCGTTAGTTGGTCAGGCCTCTACGGACAAGAAAGTGAGAACTTCTTGATCGTATCTGTCCCCAAGGACAAGGTTCCTTATCTAGGTGTTTGGATGGACGAAGGCATGTTCAATGATCGCGTTACTTGTGCTTTGGAGCCTAGTATTGGCTACTATGATTCCCTAGATAGGGCTGTAAGTAATGGTACGGCACAAACGGTACCGGCACATACATCTTTTGAATGGTATTTAGAGCTATCCATCGGAGCAGGAGATTGGCGGGATGTTGTTAGCAAGTTAGACGCTAGTTAAATTGAAGTTATTAGTTTCGGGACAGCACTCCATTGGGGTGCTGTCCTTATTTGTTTTTGGAAGCCGCTTTTATACTCGAGTTAGTCGGTTTAGTCCGAAATTATCGAATTAATCTCACTGATTTCTTCAGTAATTCTTAGTTAGTCCGAAATAGCCTAACTAAATGGACCCAAACACCCCTCATGCAAGGGAATTAGGTAGATAATTCGGCAGAATCTGACTAATGGTCATTTTGAAAAAGGAATCCTCGTTTTAATTCGGAAATATCGGACTAACGCAGCTTCCGGCAAGGAGGCCAAACGCAAAGGAGCTAAGCGCATTTAAGACGCTTAGCTCCTTTTAAATTCACTTTTCTAACTAGCCTCTACCTGCCTGGCAGCAATTGCTTAATCCATCCGCCGAAGCTTTTCGGATTCCGCGTTTGAATGAGCACGACGCCCTCGCCGCGGAAGCGGCAGACGACGCCTTCACCACTGGTAAGGCTGGAGATCCAGCCTTTAGCGGCAGCTCTCTCGATTGTATACTGTGTATAATCCGGCCAAGCGACGAGGTGTCCGTTATCGACCAGCACTTCTTGGCCAGGCGCCAAGTTGATGGCATGGATTGCACCGTAGGAGGAGAGGAACACTGTGCCTCGACCGCTAATCTCGACGATGAAGAAGCCTTCACCTGACATGAAGCCGCTGGCGAGATTTTGCATCTTTGTGTTCACCTGAATGCCCGAAGTGCCGGCAAGGAAGCCGTCTTTTTGGACAAGGAGCTTGTACGTCCCATCTAACTCTACCGCTTCTATATCGCCAATCACCGCCGGAGCCAGCAGTACCTCGCCAGTTCCGCGTGTGGAGGACAATTCTTGGAAGAAGAAGCTTTCTCCGCTTAACATACGTCCAAGGCCTTTCATAATCCCGCCGTCTGCCGTTCCTTTGAGCTCGATATTCGGGGACATGGAGACCATGGCACCGGATTCGGCTTTAATGTTTTCGCCAGGTTCAAGCTGAACGCGCAGCACAGGAAATGCGCCTTTATATAAGATTTCGTGTTTCATCGTAATCCTCCAGTAGTTTTATTTTAAAATAAGTCTGCCCTACTAATTACGCCTCTTTGAGCCGTATGGTTGCATCCAAACTGCGATTCGCATACACGAACCCAGCACAGATCAGCAGGATGCTCATGGTGACAAAGAACACGGATGTGAAGCCGTACACAGCGGCCAGATGACTGCCGAGTAACGGGCCAATCAGATTGCCAAGGAACAGCGAAGACGTATTGAACCCATAAGCGGTTCCTTGAATTTCAGGAGCTGCAAGCTTCATCACAAGTGCGTTCAGTGACGGAATCATCCCGCCGATGAACAGTCCGAGCAGGAATCTGCCGACTAAAAGCATCGTAATATTGGTGGCAAAAGCCTGCGGAATGAAGGCCACTGCCGCCATGGTGAGGGCAATGACCAACGTCATACGCTGACCGATTCGGTCACCTAGTCTACCCAATGTCGGCGCGCCGAACAAATTGGCGATACCGGTAATGGCGACGATAAGTCCGGCAAAAAAGGCCAAGTGCGCCCCCGAGTATAAGGTTTTGGCATACACGGTCACGATCGGCTCGATGCTCATCATGCCGATCTGAGTGATCAGCGAAGCGGCGAAGACAGGTAGCAATGGGCGGAATAATCGCCATTGTGTCTTCTGTTTAACCTTTTTGTCTGAAGCGGGCTTCCGCTCCTCCTTAATGAATACCATGACGATAATGCTGGCGCACAGCATGAGCCCTCCTGTGAAGAAGAACACATGATGGTACCCGAGAAAGCTTGCCAGTACCCCGCCAATTAAGGGGCCGATGAGTGAGCCCGCGATAGCGCCAGTTTGCAGCGTGCCTAACGACTTACCCGAATGTTCGCGCGGTGTCAGCGAGGCTTGCAAAGAAACCGCCATCGAGATGAAGCCGGAGAAGAATCCATTCAGCAACCTCAGCGAAAGTAACTGCCAGGGCGATGTGACAATGCCCATAAGTGCTGTGACGATGGCCATCCCGAACCCGGCGCGTAGCAGCATGATTTTGCGCCCGCGTCGATCTGCAATAGCTCCCCATAGTGGCTGAGTCAAAAAAGAAGTGATAAATTGAGCAGCCACGATCCAGCCTGTCCAACGGACAATATCACTTAGCTCGTGAACCCCTAACTGCTCGATGTAGAGAGGTAAGAACGGAAGAACCAGATTCATGCCGCATGTAATGGAGAAGTTCGCGCCCCAAAGTATCCATAATGACTTTTTCCAATGTAAGGGGGGTGCCATGATGAGGACTCCTTATTCTTTTTTTCTCAGTATATCATAAATGAAGATTTCCCCAACTTCAGGTCCCTTGTGAAAACTGCTGCCGATACGATCGAGGCGACATCCCTTCCAGCTTAGTAAAGCTTGCTGCGAAATAAGCAGCCTGCTCAAAGCCAACCTCTTGGGCAATGTGAGCAATGGGCCGCTCCGTTTGCAAGAGTAGGAGCTTGGCCTGTGCCACTCTTAATTTCAAGAGGTACGTAATGGGCGAGCAGCCATACTCTTTTTGCATACAGCGAGCTATGTATACGGGATGGAAATTGAGCTCATCGCCGAGCTGCTTGGCAGAAACGGATTCGCGAAAATGCTGCCTCAAGTACGAGGCAGCTTTCTCTGCGCAGGCTCTAGAGGCGGAGGCATGATCGGTCTCTGCAGAGGCTGCCAACTGATGCAGGATTTCTTGAAATAGCTGCTGTTGTGCAAAACGAACACTGCTCACATGCGCACGAGACTGAAGCTGCAAAAGCTGATCGAAAACATCGTACATTTTCTCAGGGTGCTGCAGCGTCGTAAATTGCGGAATGCGCATGGAGAATGGCTCCACTGCGAAAACCTCCACCACGCTTTGCGCGGGATTTGGATCCTCCAAGGGAACAGTTGAAACGGTAGTAGGCTTAATTAGCTCCCAGTTGCCGCCTACGTGAAAATGCAGCCAGTAAGTGTGGGTTAGCTCTGCACATACCTGCGTTGCAAAATGGTAGCGGTCTGGCCGCAAAATGACAGCCTGACCTACCCCTACTTCGAAGCGCGAGTCATCCTCACCGATATAGAAGCAGCCGGACGTTGTGACGAGCAGGTCAAATACTTGGATGTTGCTGCGGCTGGGGTGCTGCCCTCCCTTGGGGATGTCGTTCAATCCACTCGCGATATAGTGGGGAAGAGGAGGGATCGTGATCTCAAGAAATGCCATGGAAGCCACCTTCTTTAATCCAGGATGAAAGTTGGAATTGTATAAGTTTCAGTTGCGATGTTGATACATGAAATCAACTATAACAGCTATAATTTGAACTGACTACTAAGTTTCATTTTCATAATAAATAGAGAATCATACTGGATGGTGGCGTGATCATGACGGCTGAGAAAAATAAATTTTCCTTATGGTTTCTAGCGTGGCCCATATTTGTAGAGTTACTATTGCAGCTGCTTCTGGGGGCAGTTGATACGCTAATGGTCAGCCGTGTCTCTGATGACGCAGTTGCGGTAGTTGGCTTAGCCAACCAGATCTTTCAAGCGGTCATGATTTTATTTATGACTGTGGCAAGCGGCGCAGGTATTTTAATTGCACAGAAAATCGGAGCGAAACAGGAGGATTCCGCACGAACGGTTGGAATTATGGCCGTCACGATAAGCGGGTTCATTGGGGCTATACTCAGTTTAATCTTGTATGTGGAGGCTGTTCCCCTAGCGAGACTGTTTCATTTAGAAGAGCGGTTACTTCCACTAGCTCATACGTATATTTCAATTGTTGGCAGCGGTATGGTGTTGACCGCATTAACGGCCACGCTCAGTACAGCAATTCGGAATACCGGAAACACGAAGGGACCGATGATTACCGCGATTGGGATGAATATCATCCATGTGTTTTTGAATTACGGATGGATCAATGGGGCTTTCGGATTCCCACAACTAGGCCTAACAGGGGTTGCGATTTCAACGCTGGTAAGTCGGCTCCTTGCAACCGGTCTGTTGCTTTACATGTTCGTTTCCGCCTTTGAGCGAAGGATCAGATGGCGTGATCTTGCTGTTTTCAACCGCAAACTATTCAGTGAGATTCTCAAAATCGGCTGGCCGCTCGGCGTTAATATGTCGTCTTGGGTGCTGACGCAGCTCGCGATTTATACCTTTTTGGCCACGATGGGCGCTTCGGCTTTGGCCGCTAGAACGTATATGAATACACTGGAGTCCATCTGCTTCATGTTGGGTTATTCGATTGCCCTATCGGCACAAATCCAGATTGCGCATCTATTTGGTTCAGGGCAAACACAAGCGGCGTATAAAGCGGGTTATCGCGGTACTTGGATTGGACTCGGCTTAGTCGGGTGCAATAGCATCCTTCTTTTGATCATCGGCAAAAGCTTCCTAGGCTTCTTCAGCTCAGACAAAGCAATCATCGAACTAGCACTCTCTTGCTTAGTGCTGACAGCGGTACTTCAGCCAGGCAGAATGATTAATATGGGCTTCGGAAACGCGCTAAATGCGATTGGCGATACCCGTTTTAACATGGTAATCTCGCTGATCTCCATGTGGGGCGTTGCTGCGGGACTCTCCTATGTCTTGGGTCTGCATTATGGCCTAGGGTTAGCTGGCATATACATCGCGATGATATGTGATGAGTATTTACGCGGTATTCTCGTGGCGATCCGCTGGCGGAGAAAGAAGTATTTGCGTTTGGCGGAGGGACGGACGAAGGGCGTGGAGGTTGGGAGTAGAAGTGGGAGTGGCGATGTGAGTGTTCATAGTGCTTAGCAGCCGTCTCCTCGTCCTCTTTAGTGATGAAAAACACGCTTACAGGAGCGAGATTGGCCGAAAAGCCGTCGCACAGTCTCTGTAGTGATGAAAAACACGCTTACGGAAGCGAGATTGGCCGAAAAGCCATCGCTCCGACCTCTGTAGTGATGAAAAACACGCTTACAGGAGCGAGATTGGCCGAAAAGCCGTCGCACAGTCTCTGTAGTGATGAAAAACACGCTTACAGAAGCGAGATTGGCCGAAAAGCCATCGCTCCGACCTCTGTAGTGATGAAAAACATGCTTACGGAAGCGAGATTGGCCGAAAAGCCATCGCTCCGACCTCCGTAGTGATGAAAAACACGCTTACATGAGCGGGGTTAGGACTCTACGAACACGCCACTCACCTCCGGTAAGTCCTAAACCGAATATCCTGGTTATAATTCCCGAAGCCTTCCCCATATAGCGTTAATCCACCGACATGCTCGGCCTGTTCGGGAACTTCTAACCGTAATGTCCACTCGTTGCGCGAGACGGGAAGATCCTGAATCGTAACCGCGGAAAGTTGCTGCCCATCTAGGAATGTTCCCTCTTCGGTGATGCGGAGTACCTTCAACCAGCCATATTGGTTCGTATAGTCTGACCACCACGCAGGGGTAAGCTGTCCGCGGCCGTCACCTGAGTCGCCTGGGCTAGTCCAGTAGCCAAGCAGCGTATCATTCACATAAAAGTGAATATCGGACGGCCAATTTGCCGCGATACCTGGCGCTTCCGAGCCGATTTCCAGTGAGATTTCAATCTCCTCCAAGGTCTGACCCTGAAGCATATAGTTAGGCACACGATACTCGACAAAGCCTCGACCAAACCAAAGGATCTTAGCATGCATGCGCTCTGGCTCGAAGAAAAAGCGCGGATCATCGAACTGTCCAATCAGACGCTCGTCTGTTGCTAAACCGCAAGTAGGATGAACCTCAAACCGAGTGAAATGGCCAACAGGGATAGACACTTCGTTAAAAAAGCGCAGCTGCTGGCTAGACTGAGGGAGCTGAATGTCAATTCGGGACTGAGCTAATGTGCATATTTTGTGCGTCCCGCCTTGTTTCCGAACGAGCTTCGTATGAATGAGTCCGCCTGTTTCCAACTTTTTGACATGCATCGTTACGATCGCACTGCTTAGCGAAAGCCGCTGAGCCAAATCCTTCACGTTCATCTCTTCTTCTGCTAATAATTCCAATATGTTAAGCCGCACATTGCTAGCCAACGCTTCATACAAGGGCAGCCATTTGCGGTCTGTTGTCGTGTGAATCATGTCCATCAACTCCTTCTTCGGTTTCCACTGATTAACATAAATATGAATGCAACAAAACAGGGTGAAAGGCCTTGATCTTCAACCTTTTTTATTGTTTAATATGATCTATACATAATATATTTATTAATCGATTCATATTTTTATTAATTATAATACGAGGTGATTGTTATGTCCATGAAGGCTAGCATGATTATTGATAAGGATTTTAAAGTAGGAGAAGTTGATCCACGTTTGTATGGTTCCTTTATTGAGCATTTGGGACGCGCCGTGTATGGAGGGATTTATGAACCTGGACATCCGCAAGCAGATGAGCAGGGGTTTCGTGGAGATGTACTAGAGTTAGTTAAAAGCCTGAATGTACCGATCGTTCGTTATCCGGGCGGGAACTTTGTATCGGGTTACAATTGGGAAGACGCTATTGGACCTGTGAATCAGCGCAAACAACGCCTTGATCTCGCATGGCGAACGATTGAACCGAACTTAATTGGTCTTAATGAATTTATGGACTGGTGTCGCAAAGCAAACTCGGATGCGATGATGGCTGTGAATCTGGGAACGCGTGGACCTGAACAAGCGCGAGACATTATTGAATACACGAACATCACAGGAGGAACCTATTGGAGCGATTTGCGAATCTCCCATGGCTACCGGACGCCGCATAACATCAAAACCTGGTGTCTAGGCAACGAAATGGATGGACCTTGGCAAATCGGCAGTAAGACGGCTGAAGAGTATGGACGTATTGCCTGTGAAACAGCGAAAGTTATGAAATGGGTCGACCCGTCTATCGAGCTTGTCGCTTGCGGCAGTTCTTACTTAGGTATGCCGACATTCCCAGATTGGGAAGCCACGGTTCTCGAGCATACCTACGATCATGTTGACTATATTTCACTTCATCAATATTACGGTAATCGCGATAAGGATTCCGCCAATTTCCTAGCACAATCTATGGGCATGGATAAATTCATCCATACGGTTATATCTACGGCCGACTTCGTTCAGGCGAAAAAGCGCGGCAAAAAGAAAATCAATCTCTCCTTCGATGAATGGAATGTATGGTACCACTCCAATGACGCGGATCGTAATATCGAGCCTTGGTCCATCGCACCGCCGCAACTAGAGGACATCTATAACCATGAAGATGCGCTTCTCGTAGGCTGTATGCTTATTTCCATGCTGAAACGTGCGGATCGAGTCAAAATGGCGTGCTTAGCGCAATTGGTTAACGTAATCGCCCCAATCATGACCGCGAATGGCGGTGCGGCATGGAAGCAAACAATTTACTATCCGTATTTACATGCAAGTGTGTTTGGCCGTGGAACGGTTCTCGTGCCACTCATTAAATCACCGAAATATGATTCCAAGGACTACACGGATGTTCCTTACCTCGAGGCAGTTGCCGTGCACAATGAGGAAACATCGGAATTGACCATTTTCGCAGTGAATCGTCATCTGGAAGAAGCACTTCCATTAGAAATGGATCTTCGCAGCTTTGGCGGCTTCCAAATCAAAGAGCATATCGTATTGGAGCATGAGGATCTTAAGGCATCCAATACCTTAGAAGCGCCAGATCGGGTTAAACCACATTCCGCAGGGAATGCGTCGATCTCCTCGAATGAGCAAATTGCGGCCGTTCTAGGGAAAGCTTCTTGGAATGTGATTCGTCTTCAATTAGCGTAAAACACTTATAAAAAGCCGCGTTTCGCACCATAATAATCATAGGAGTAACCTCGAACGTGATCGATACACGAGGTTGCCCATATGACGGTGCCGCGGCTTTTCTTTCTTTTCCAATCCATACTTTGGTATGATGAGAGAAATGAGATTGAAGGGGTTTGGGCGCATGAAGATGAGAGTGGGTTGGGTTGGTGTCTTGATACTGGTGGCAGCAATAGGCTTAACCGCTTGTGGGGATAAACCATCTGCGACGCCGAGTGCGAGTGTTTCTGCTAAAGTAGATACTTCGAAGTTATACCAAAATTATTGTATCTCCTGTCATGGTAATCAATTACAAGGCGGGCAAGGTCCCAATATTCAAAAAGTGGGAGAACGCCTCGATGAAGCCGAAATCGTAAAGCGGATACAAAAGGGTGGTGGCGGGATGCCGCCGTTCCAGGTCACGATGAAGGAAGAGGAATTGAAAGCACTTGCCGCGTGGTTAGCTGAACTAAAGTGATTTACAGGAAATGGAAGGATTAAGGTTCCTTTAAGGTAAGCTACATAGTTCCTTCACAATTGACATTTACAATAGGGGCATGAGGAGAGTGATGTAAGATGCACTTGAATTTGAAGCCCCGGAAGCGTCTTTCGAGTAAAAAGAGCTCAAGTCGTCTGGGAGCATCGATTTCACTTGTTTTATTTATGATCGGTTTACCGATTCTGTCTGTCGTAGGTATGGAGTTTCTTGAACGCGGCAATCTGCCGGAAACCATGGAGTGGATTACAGGTAATCAACCTCTATTTATGCTAAATGTGGTGCTAAGCTTCTGCCTTCTGGCCTTCATTTATGCGCTCGTAGGATCTTTGGCGATCTCTGGCTCCATTACGACCTTAATTCTTGGTCTGATGGCAATTATCTCGTATATGAAAGTGAAAATGATCGGGGAGCCGTTCTTCCCTTGGGATATATTGCTCAATAAAGAGAGTATGGATATTGCCTCATTAGTCACAGGTAAGGCTGCATTCATTCGAATTATTGCCGTTGCCGCTGCGATTCTCATCGTTCTAGCACTTAGATGGGTGATCCCGCGTGTTACACTACCTGTTATCGCTCGAGTCGGTTTAGGGCTCTTTTCGCTCTATGCCTTGTATGCATTTGGGATCAAAACACCGTTAGCTGGTAAAGTATTGGACCGTGCAGGTGTGAATGAAATTGTTTGGGATCAAAAGATGAACTATGCGAACAATGGTCTCACCCTAGCGTTCACCCTAAATGTGAAAAACTCGATCGTTCAGAAGCCGGATACCTACAGTGAGCAAGCACTGGCTTCGGCAGCCGCGAATATTCAAGAGGCTGCTGTACAGCAGCAGGATACTGATGACGTCCGCAAAGCGACAGCAACCCTAGCTGAAGGGAAGCAGCCGAATGTCATTTTCGTCATGAGCGAAGCCTTCTGGGATCCTACGCTGTTGGAGAATGTAACATTCAGCGAAGACCCGCTGCCAACGATCCACCGCTTGCAGAAGGAGTCTAGCTCAGGCTATCTGCTTTCCCCGCAATATGGCGGCGGTACGAGTAATGTGGAGTTTGAAGTGTTAACGGGGAACTCGATGAGTTTCTTGCCTGGCGGATCGATTCCGTATCAACAATACATTTCGAAGCCAGTTCCAAGCTTGGCGAGTTATTTTGCTGATCAAGGGTACAAAAGCATGGGGATTCACTCCTACGAAGGCTGGTTCTGGGATCGGAACAACGTTTATAAAGAACTTGGTTTTGAATCCTTTAAAAGCAGTGAGCACTTCGAGAATCCAGAAACGAAGGGTTACTTTATCTCCGATGCTGAGGTCGCGAGAAACGTGATTGACGAAGTCGATAAAACGGAAAATCCCATGTTTATCTACACCGTAACGATGCAAAATCATGGCCCGTATGACGATCCTCGCTATGGGGAAAATAAGTTCAAAGCGACAGGGGATCTTTCCGCGCAAGCGAAAAGTATTCTAGAAACGTACACGCAAGGTGCCCATGACGCGGATCAAAGCTTGCAAATGATGATCGATCATTTCAAGGATTCGGATGAACCGACGATGATCGTATTCTATGGTGACCATTTGCCGATGCTGGGTATGGATTATCAGGTGTACAAGGAAGCTGGTTTTATCTCGACAAGCGATGCTAACAAATGGTCGTTGGAAGAAATCAAGAAGATGCATAGCATTCCGCTTGTAACATGGTCCAACTTTGATATGCCGAAGCAGGACATTCCACTGCTAAGTGATTCATTCTTAGGGGCTCATGTCTTGGATATGCTTCATATGGAAAAGCCAGCGAATTTTGCTCTGGATGCCGAGTTGGCACAGCAAGTGCCAGGTCTACTTAGCAACCTGATCGTCGATCAAGATGGGCAGCTGCATGCAACTACGCCGGAATCCGCAGCACCTCTTATCGATGACTATCGGAATGTGCAGTACGACTTAATGTTCGGTAAGCAGTACTTGGCCGATTATCTAGATCATGATTATTTGACCAAAGATACGCAATCCGACTACAATGCCGAGTTTGGCGGCACCGAGGCTGCAGCTGCAAAGACCGAGGCTCAAGGTAACGAGAACGCGAAAGCGACAAGTACACAGTAGTAGTTTGATAAAAGCCGTCTCTTCAAGTAGATGATACTTGGAGTGGCGGCTTTTTGGTGTTTAGGTGACCCAGACGCAGAGGACAAGCTAAAGTGAGCGTAAGTGCGAACTGAACCCCAACCCCAACCCCAACCCCAACCCCAACCCCAACCCCAACCCCAACCCCAACCCCAACCCCAACCCCAACCCCGCCCACTAAGCTCCCCAAGTTGCGGAACGTGGTTCCCTTATTCGGGCTAAAACTAGCTAAATCAGCCTGAAACGGAACGAGAGGGCGCTATATTCCTGAAATGAGCTATTCTAGAGCTGATTTAGGTGTAATAGCGGAACCACGTTCCGTAACTTCTCGAATTCATAGTAGTTGAGTCACTCTGAAGCTGGATATTCCAGCTTTAGAATGCAGTTCGAGTAGTTGATGCTCTCTGAAGCTGGATATTCCAGCTTTAGAATGTTAGTTCGAGTAGTTGATGCTCTCTGAAGCTGGATATTCCAGCATTAGAATGTCAGTTCGAGTAGTTGATGCTCTCTGAAGCCCAACCCACACCTTCCGCGCCACCTCCGCAGACTGAACTCCCGAAGTTGCGGAACGTGGTTCCCTTATTCGGGCTAAAACAAGCTAAATTAGCCGAAAACGGAACGTGAGGGCGTTATTTTCCTGAAAACAGCTATGCTAGAGCTACTTTAGCATGGAATAGCGGAACCACGTTCCGTAACTTCTAGGAATGAGCAGATTCTGCCAAAATAACGGAATGACGTTCCGCAACTTTTCCAATCCCAAGGATCTAGCTAGTGGTGGGTGTAGTTAAGGTAGCTCATTGCTGTAAGTTTTGTGCTAAAAAGCACGTTTGAAGGGGATCGTGTCTTGGAGTATCTTCCATTTCGAGGGCCTTATGCCGCCATTTGGCTGTATTTTTTACAGGTAAGCAACGCCGCATAAACAGCGTATAAATAACTGTTGCCAGCAACAGGGTTATTTTGGTAATATAAGATTCCGTCTCTACGCGGCGACTGCACGACAACGAATCGAAAAGGCTAACCGATCTTGAATGACAAAACAGGAGGTGTTTTATGCTTTTCGCGGTTTTGGCGCGCAAGGCGTACGCAAGAAACTTGCAGTACCGTGGCTCTCATTTGCTGCATAATGCGGTGAGCGCGGTGTTCGGCTTTATTTATGCCAGTATCTGGACTGGCCTAGGCAGCGATGCATCGCTAGGCGAGTACGGTGCCCATGGCATCGTGGCGTATATTGCTTTTAACCAAGCGATTCTGTGGATTACACAGTTTACGACGAATGGACTCGGGCTCGAGCAATCGGTTCGGACGGGTCAAATAGCGGTCGATCTGATGCGGCCCGTGCATTTATTCTATCAGGCGATGAGCCGCGAATGGGGTCAAGTGTGGTATCAATTTTTATATAAAAGCATTCCGATTTATGGCCTCTATGTTTTCATCTTCTCCTTACAGCTTCCTCAGCACGCTTCGGTGTATGGTTGGACAGCTCTCTCGCTCATTACGGCCTCTTATATTTCGATCTGTATGAATTACCTGATTGGCGTTGCTGCCCTGTGGACGACGGAATCACGTTGGTTGTACTGGGTTAACTATTCATTTGCTATGCTGCTTTCCGGGTTTTTTATCCCCGTGGAATGGCTGCCAGGCTGGCTCCGGACCATCAGCTCGTACACGCCCTACCCTTATCTACTCTATTACCCAACTCGGATCTACTTGGGATTTGAACATGGAACTGCCCAGCTCGGCGCTCTTCTTTGGGGCATCGGGTTTACTTGTGTCTGCTTGGCCGTTACTCACGTGGTTCGCAGGAAGCTGGAGGTGCAGGGCGGATGATCTCAATTCGGCTGTTTATGCTGCTCATTAGGGCGAGTATGCGAAGTCGTATGCAGTATAAATTTAATTTTATTTTCTCGACCATCATGGCTTCGTTCATTCAAATTTCTGAATTCTTGATGGTAGCGCTGGTGATGATGAAATTTGGCAACTTACATGGCTGGACACTGTACGAGGTGAGCTACTTATATGGGGTGATGATGGTTTCCAAAGCGATTTATCGCACACTGGCCTCCGACGTGCATCATCTCGAAAAATATCTCGTTTCCGGCGATTTGGATGCGATTCTGATTCGACCAGTCCCTGTGCTGCTCGCCCTGATGACTCAAAATTCACGAATTCTATTTGCCGAAATCGGCCAAGGGTTGATCCTATTGTTTATTTCGATGAAAGCACTAATGGCTAACGGTCAAATAGGGTGGAGTGCCATCCCTCAGACGGGGTTCATCATCCTCACAGGCGCGGTTATTCTATTCGCGATTGGGCTTGCGACGGCGGCGGCCGGCTTTTGGCTCACACGTATTGAGTCTCTGCAAAATATGACCGAGGACGCCTCTCATACCGCTGCACGCTATCCGCTTACCATCTATCCGAAATGGCTGCAAGTTTCATTGTTAGTGCTCGTTCCAGTAGGCTTCGTCAATTACATACCAGCTCTTTATGTGCTAAGGCATCAAGGGAGCATAGGGTTGTTGCTAGGCACGTTGGCAGTCGCTGTAGCCGTATTATGGCTAGCGATGCGATTCTGGAAGCTAGGTCTTTCGCGATATCAAAGTACAGGTAGTTAACCATTAACCACATTAATAAAAGGGAGGGCAAGCACTCAATGATAACGGTCAGGCATTTACGCAAAACCTTTCAATCCCCCGTCATTCAAGAAGGCAAGTTCTCGGGGATCCGAACTCTATTCTCTAGATCGTATAAAGAGAAAGAAGCGGTTCGCGATGTGAACTTCGAGATTGAAACCGGCGAGTTCGTCGGGTATATTGGACCTAATGGGGCGGGCAAGTCGACGACGATCAAAATGCTTACAGGCATCCTGCACCCCACCTCTGGTGAGGTTTTGATCCATGGTCGAAGCCCGCAGAAACAACGGAAGCAGGTTGTTAGGCAACTTGGCGTTGTTTTTGGACAGCGGAGTCAGCTGTGGTGGGATCTTCCGGTGAAGGATTCCTACGAAATCCTCCTTGCAATGTATCGCGTCGAGGCAGCAGATGCTCGTCGCAGATTAGGTGAATTGACGGAGCTGCTTGATTTAAAAGAAATCCTAGATACCCCCGTTCGCAAGCTCTCACTCGGTCAGCGAATGCGAGCGGATTTGGCGGCTTCAATGCTGCATGATCCGGCGATTTTGTTCCTGGATGAGCCTACGATTGGCCTAGATGTTGTGGCAAAACGAAATATTCGCGGATTCCTACAGACGTTGAATCGGGATTTCGGGAAGACGATATTGCTAACGACACATGATATGGACGATATTGAGCAGCTTTGCCCAAGGGTCATCGTCATTAATCATGGACAAATTGGCTATGATGGTTCCATAGACAAACTACGAGAACGAATAGGGCTGCCGACGATGATGAAAGTATCCTTTCGCGGTGAGATTCAAGTGCCAGAGAGCTGGGAGCTGCCTTTCCGCGTAGTAGAGCAAGAAGCCAACCTCTTGACGATTGCCTGCAACCGGCAAGAGTTGAAGGCGATGGATGTGCTGCGGATTGTGAGCAGCTGGGGCGATATGGACGATGTACATATGGAAGAACCGGAATTTGAAGAAGTCATTCAAAACGTCTATCTGTAGATAAAAGTGGGAGTGGTGAAGAGACCATGGCGATAGGGAATGAAGAACGAGAGAAGGAATCGCAGCGCGTCTCTGTAGTGCGATCCAATATTCAGCGACGTATTATAGAGCTGCGCCAAACGGTAGATGATCGCAGATCGGAAGCGACGGCCATCGGCCGAAGCTTCTGGGACGATATCTCCGTCAACGCAGACAATGATGATGATTTGATTGAAACGGCGGCGAGTATGGCTCAGCAGGAGCATGTGCTGCAAGGGCAGGAACGCAGCTATCGACTAGCGCAGGATGCACTGCGTAAGCTGGAGCGTGTCGTTGATGCGCCCTATTTTAGCCGGATAGATTTTCAAGAGAAGGGCGAGCAAGAGCGGGAGAAAATCTATATCGGTTTGACGTCGTTCATCGACAGTAAGACCGATGAAATTCTCATCTACGACTGGCGAGCACCGATCGCCAGCTTGTTCTATGACTATCCGCCGGGCCCGGCGACGTATCGAACGCCAGAGATGGATGTGAGCGGCGAGCTATGGCTCAAGCGTCAATACATCATCAAGGCTGGCGAGCTGCAGGATGTGTTCGATACGGGGATCTCGATCGGTGACGAGATGCTGCAGAAGATGCTCAGCCGCAGCGCGGACGAGAAGATGAGCTCCATCGTTACCACGATTCAGCGCGAACAGAACCAGATCATCCGCGATGATCAGCACAAGGTGCTGGTCGTCCAAGGCGCGGCTGGCAGCGGTAAAACATCCGTCGCGCTGCAACGCATCGCGTATTTGCTCTACAAGTACCGGACGACGCTGAGCGCCGATAATATGATTCTCTTTTCGCCGAACTCGCTGTTCAGCGATTACGTGTCTCGCGTTCTGCCCGAGCTGGGCGAAGCGACGATGCAACAAACGACCTTTCAAGATTATTTAACACATAAATTAACGGATACCGGGCTGAAGCTGGAGGATCCGTATGACCAGCTGGAGTACATTTTGACTGGAACCGATCAGGATCACGTGTACGCAGCTCGCTTGCAGAGCATTACCTACAAAACCTCCGAAGCGTTCCTAAGCGTCATCGAAGCCTACGGTGAGAAGTTGAGGGAGGGCGGCATTCGATTCCTTGATTTGGCGGTAGGTAAGAAGGTACTGATCACAGCCGAGGAGTTGAGTGAACGCTTCTACAGCAAGTCCTCCATACTTGCCATCGGTGAGCGGATGGAGCAGTTATCGGAATGGATCATGGAAAAGCTGGAAGTGTTTCAAGTCGATGTGCAGAAGCGGTTTTATCGCAAGCTTGTACGCGAGCCAAAGTACATGGGCAGCGAGCCTGAAATGAAGAAGATGAGCCGTGTCAAAGCCCACAAAGCGATTACACCGCTCAAGGAAAAAGCGCAAAAACTAGCCTATGTCGATGTGCTCGGCATGTACAAAGAGTTATTTACGGATACGAGCTTACAACAGGAGTTGGTGATGCTTGCTGGCCAGCCGCTGCCAGAGGCATGGGCGACGATTAGTAGATTCACGTTGGAGGCATTGGAACAAGGGCACCTGCGCTATGAAGACGCAACGCCGCTTGTGTATCTCAAAGGACTTGTTGAGGGTCAGCTTCGCGTGGGTACGATCCGTTATTGCCTTGTTGATGAAGCACAGGATTATTCACCATTCCATTATGCGTATCTAAAAAAACTGTTTCCACGCGCCCGTTTCACGCTTCTGGGCGATTGGAATCAGGGGATTTTCACGCATGCGAATGCGAATGTGAGCGTGGGTGTGGGAGCGGGTGTCGGCGCCAGCAGAGGCGCCGCACAGCAAAAGCATGGCTACAGCTCGATCAGCGAGCTGATGGGGGAAGACGAGACGGAGACCATCCGTCTCGTCAAGAGCTACCGCTCGACACGCGAAATCACCGAATTCGCGTGTCAGGTACTACCCGGCGGCGAACCGGTGGAACCGTTCAGCCGCAGCGGCGAGGAGCCGCGCTTGCTGCGCGCGCGCGACGAGCAAGAGCTGATCCGTCTCGTCGCAGAGACGGCGGCTCTGAGGCGCGACGGCGGCGCAAGCTCCGTCGCGATCATTTGCAAGACCGAGCGCGAGACGGAGTCTGCGCACGGACGCTTGAAGCCGCTGCTGCCGGACCTCGCGCGGATCAGCAAAGATACGCTGCACTACGAGGCAGGCGTCATGATCTTGCCGGCGTACCTCGCCAAAGGGCTCGAGTTCGACGCGGTTATACTCTACGATGCCGGGGCGGCTGTCTATGCGGAGGCGAAGGAGCGCAAGCTGTTTTACACGGCTTGCACCCGGGCACTTCACCATTTAGATGTCTGTTATCTAGGTGAATTAACCCCTTTTCTAACCCATATATAGACATACGTCCATACCCATCCGCCCTGCCTAACATAGAATACATGGAGCAAACAAGATCACGTTTAGCAGGCGGAAGGGGGAACTAACCATGTCACACGTTGGATCCAGCACAGCTGTTGTTCTGGTATTGTACATTTTGTTGGTTATCATATTGGCAACATTCTAATATAGCAATTGGCTGCATGAAGCCGCCTTCCGCTAAGCGGAGGGCGGCTTTCTCACGTCTTTACGCATATTTTTCCAGAAGCGGGAGAACTTAACGATACCGATTTCTGTTCACGTCATACCAAAGTTGGAGCTTATCTATGTCTGGAAACAAGCAGATTACCGCCCTGCAATTGTACATGATTATTATCATTTCGATCGCCATTACGAATCACGTTCTACTCATCCCCGTATTGCTGCATTATGGAAAGCGTGACTCCTGGGTAGGAGCCTCTCTTGCACTTATCCCATTGCTTGTCTGGACTTGTCTGATCTATTTCTTGGTTAAACGAACCAAGCAGGGTGAGTTACTTCTTTGGGTAAGAATGAGGCTGGGGAAATGGGGGATGTATGTCTTACAATTTACCATTGCCTTGAGCTGCTTTTCGCAATCGTTCATCACGATCAAGGATGTAACGATGTGGACTCACATCACCTACTTACCCAGAACACCCCTCATGATTATTACATTGATGTTTATCCTATTTTGCTTTTTTGCAGCAAGAGAAGGTATTAAGGCAATTGCGATTTCGTCAGGTATCCTGTTGCCAGCTGTTGTTGTTCTTGGTTACTTTGTGATGGGTGCCAACTTTCAATACAAGGATTACACACTTCTCACACCGCTCTTCACACACGGTTATGGACCGACGCTCATATGTACATTGCTTACCTGCAGCGCTTCCTTCGAAATAATGAGTGTTCTCATTATGCAGCATCATGTCCGAACGCGCATTCGATTGCGAGGGCTGCTCATTCTTACCACGTGTGTGATAGGGCTAACCATCGGACCTTTAACGGGGGCTATCGCGATATTTGGACCTTTCGAGGCGGCAGATTTAAGATATCCTGCCTTTGAACAATGGCGGATGGTGACCTTGGGCAAATATATTTCCCACCTAGACTCCTTATCGATTTTCCAATGGATGTCAGGGTCATGCATGCGAACTTCGATCTTGATGTTTATATTCGTGGATGTGATGAGAATTCAGAAGAAATCAACCCGAACGCACATCCTGATCTGGCTCAGTCTTGGTTTGTTTGGGTTAAGTTTGTATCCTATTTCGGACATCGGGATGGTGGGGTTTCTTCAAAAATATTACTATACCTTTATGTTTACAGCAGGCTTATTGCTGTTATTATTCTTGCTTCTTGTTGCAATATTGCCAATAAGGGGAAAGGAGAAGGAAGCTTAAGTGAATGAACATGATTTCCGAGAATGGTTTGCGCTCTCTGATGACGTTGTATTGAAATCGTATCCTGTCACACAGGGGAACATCGTTAACCGAGTTACGATGTTGTATTGTGAGGGCATGATACGAACTGACACGATCGAGGGGCTTGTTCTGCCTAAGCTCCAGGCTTTTGTCAACAGTGACTTTTATCGCAATGAAGACGCTTTGGATTTGAGTTCGATGTTGCAATTGACCAAGCTGATAGGGAATCAGGTCATGGAAGACATGAAGATTTCTGTTTACTCGGGGCAGCTCATCTTATTTTTTGAAAATACACAGGAGAGCTATTCGCTGGATATCTCAGCACCTCCGAACCGTTCACCAGAAGAATCGAGCACGGAAACCTCCATTAAAGGACCGCGAGACGGCTTTACGGAAGATGTAATTACGAATATCGCTTTAATTCGCAAACGATTGACAACACCTAGCTTATGCTGTGAGAAGATATCATTAGGACGAAGAAGCAACACAACAGTAGCGTTACTCTATCTCGAAGATGTGATGAATGAGTCGATCTTGCAAGAAGCAAGAGATCGGCTGCAATCAGTTGACGTCGATGCGGTTATTAGCAGCTCACAACTTGAAGAAGTCTTAACAGGAAGAAAGTATTCCTTATTTCCACTGTTAAATTACACAGGGAGGCCAGACTTTGTAGCGGACAGCTTACTTCGCGGTCGATTCAGCGTCATCGTGAATGGATCACCGATGGTTCTTATAGCGCCTGCCAACTTGACTTCTTTGTTAAATTCACCTGAGGATGTACATAATCCCACCTATTACCTCGTTTTCGAGCGCTTTCTACGAATGATCGGCTTGCTTATTGCCTTATTTCTGCCTGGCTTATGGATTGCGGTTTCCAGCTATAATTTAGACCAAATTCCGTATCAACTCGTAGCTACGATCTCAGCTTCACGAATGGGATTGCCCTTATCAGGCCCGATGGATTTTATTATTATGCTGCTGTTATTTGAATTGTTCCGAGAAGCAGGTGCCAGGTTGCCCAAAGCAGTCGGACAAACGGTTACCGTCGTTGGCGGCTTAATTGTTGGGGATGCGGCCATACGGTCAGGCATTACAAGTCCTACAACCTTGGTCACAACTTCCTTGTCCACGATAGCCATGTACACCCTTGTAAGTCAGTCTCTGGCTGGTACGGTTACCATTATACGTATTATTATTCTTTTGATCTCCACGGTATTCGGTATGTACGGTTTCATGATATCTCTCGTGGGGCTTGTATTGTATATGTCGACACTAGAGTCGTTCGGAGTGCCATATCTCTCCCCGATTTCACCACCTCAATCTGGGGAGCTTCTTACAGGCTTACTGGCCAAGCGATGGAAGAAGTTTACACGAAGACCGAAGGAACTCGAGCCGCAGGATGATACAAGGCAAGGAAGTGAACACTCATGATAAGAACTTTTTGGGTGAAATTGTCCGTTGGTTTCTTCTTATTGTTTAGTCTGACAGGTTGTTGGGATATGAAAACGATTCAAGATACAAATTACATGACGGCGGTTGGTTTCGATTATCAAGACGGGAAGTATATCGTTTATGGACAGATGCTGTCTTTCGGAAGCGTGGCTAGAACAGAGGGAGGAGGTTTTTCTTCAGGGGCGGCGCCTTTGATCTGGGTAGGTAGGGAAGAAGGAGCGACGGCTAACGAAGCATTCAATAATCTTTATCGTACGTCTCAGCAACGCGTATTTTGGGGGCATATCAATGCCTATTTGTTTACTAAAAGAGCTTTAAGTCAAGGGAGTAGCAAATTTGCGGACGGAGCTATACGTTCCATCGAAACGAGATACACACAATGGGTGTATAGTACTGACGAGTCGATTGAGTCCGTTTTCTCCATCCTCCCTTTCTTCAACGGCTCACCTTTGAACTCTATTTTGATGCAGCCTACAGATAATTATCGTCAGCGATCTTTCATCCTTCCGCGTCGTTTGTATAAAGTGGTTTCGAATTCAAGGGAGCCTGGGATGACGGTCCTGCTGCCTTCTCTGGGTATCGCAGATGAAGTATGGGTGAAAAACAAAAAACCAGATCCCAAGTTAGTGGTGAACGGTGTCTACGCCGTTAATCTACACGACCAATTGGAGCATTTTTCAGATAAGCAATTAAAAGGTTTACGATGGTTGAATAAGCATGCAGGTCGTTCGCAATTAGTTCTGTATAAAGATGGCAAAGCGGTTCAAAGCGTGATTATCCAACCAAAGTCACGCATTAAGCCCCGTTTAGATGGTGAGCAACCCATTTTCGATATAGAGATTAAAGCAAAAGCATCCATTGCTGAAATAAATGAGGTGATTGACGAGGTTACTTTGGAAAAGCTAATTGCCAAACAAATTGCAGAAGAAGTCGAGATGACATTTAATCTTGGAAAAGGCCGAGGAATCGATCTATTTGGATTGGAGCATGAGCTGTATCGAGACGATTTTGCCGCATGGGCTAAACTTACCGACAATGGTGAGAAGGTATTGACCGACTACCAGCTCGGAAACGTCACTGTGAGGGCGAAGGTGAGCCACTCTGGCATGCTCAAGATAAGGGGAAAACATAGAGATTATTAGCATGGAGAGGCTATCTTCCCTGGTCCTATGATCAGGTGGAAAGCCTCTTTTCTTTTGTAGAAAGGACCCTGCCAAGCCCAGTTTAGAAAAATTTAAGAATTGTTTTAGGCGGTGTTAATAGGCACTTTAGTGGTAATTAACCCTTGAAGGCTAAGATAGTCAATATGGAAGCGCAGGGCGCAGCCAAATTAGAGATAGCGTATGTATTACGCGGAGGCAGGACGAGATGAATAAGAAGTTAGCGATGTTGGGATTAGGTGTAGCGGTAGGCAGCATGATGCTAGTGACCTCAGTATATGCAGGTGTGGGAGAAGCTCCCGGATATGAAGCTTTCAAATCAGCCGTGAAACAAACAGCGACAATCAAGAACGTAACGCGTCAAGTGAACGTGTCCTTACAGGATAACGGCGCATCCTTGCTCCAAGTAAAATCAACGATCAAAACCGGCGGAGCCGATCACGCAGGGAGCGCGCAAGTGAAGGTGCAGAGCGGTACGGATGACGAACAAACAATTCAATTCTACAGCCAAGATGGTAAGCAAATTATCAAAACAGCCGATTCAGACGTATACAAAGTTATCGAAGGTGACGGAGCGCCAGAGAAGTTCAAAGGACATAACAAAGGCAATCATACCCCAGATCCACAAGCCATCAGCGAAGTGGAAAATGTCGTGGATGCCCTAGTCGGCAACTTGAAGAATTATGTCACGATGGACGAAGCCGCAGGTAACGGTAAAGAAATTCATTTTAAACTGTCCGGCAGCCAGATTTCTCCGGTTGTGAACACAGTGGGCTCCCTTGTTATCAAACATGGTGTCATGTCCAAAGATGAGCCAGTGCCAGCCAAAGCGAACACGCTGGGGATCGACCTTCAAACTTTGCGCAACAGTTTGCCGCAGCTTTCTTCCGACATCTCCATGGATGACGTGGAAGTGAATGCGAGCGTGGACGGAGATGATCACATTACGAGTCAATCCGCTCAGATTCATTTGTCAGGTAAAGATGCACAAGGAGCTGAGCATGATGTGGTGTTAAGAATTGACATGACACTCTCCAGCTTGAATTCAACAACGCCAGATACGATTGATTTGAGCGGGAAGCAAGTGGAGAACGTGAAATTCGATGAATTGTCTAAGCATAAGAACTGGGGCAGCAAGCACTAAGCGCTGCAAGCACCATCTGACCCAAAGAGGAGCCGTCAACCTCGGTTGACCTCCTCATTTCCCTTTTGAAAGGCGGAAGCAGCGTGAAACACGTCGTTGAACTGAACAATGTGACGAAAATATTCAATAATCTGCGCGGTATCCATCAAGTTAATATGACCGTACAGCGCGGCGATATATATGGTTTTTTTGGACCAAATGGGGCAGGGAAAACAACGGTCATGAAGATCATGACAGGCTTATCTCAAGCGCAGCAAGGCGAGGTAAAGCTGTTCGGCTACGACGTGAAAACACAGTATGAGCAAGCGATGGCGAAGGTCGGCGTTTTGATCGAAACGGCAGAAGCTTACACTTACATGAGCGGCAGAAAAAATCTGGAGCAAGCAGCGAGATTGTATCCCGCGGTGAGCAAGCAGCGTATAGATGAAGTGCTGGAGATCGTAGACTTAACCCCTTTCCAGCATGAAAAGGTAGCAGGTTACTCACTGGGCATGAAGCAAAGGCTCGGACTAGCGGCCGCGATGCTGGCGAAGCCGGAACTCCTCATTCTCGATGAGCCGACGAACGGTCTCGATATTGAGGGCATGGTTCACATTCGCGAAATCATCCTGCGGTTAGCGCGTGAGGAACGGATTACATTCTTAATCTCCTCCCACCTTATCCACGAAATGGAGCTGATGTGCAATCGCATTGGCATCATTCATCAAGGGAAGCTCGTCCGCGAGGGACTCGTATCCGATTTGACCAAAGGCAGCCCATCCTTGGAAGCCGCCTACTTACGTGAAATTCAAGCCGTCAGGGGGCTCGCCGCGAATGCCTAACATTTTAACAGCAAACGTCTGGAATGAGACGCTGAAATTAGCCTACAAAAAGAAAACAATCTTTTTCCTAGCCGTAACCTTGCTGCTCCCTATCCTAGCAGGTATCTTGCTATCGAGGTTCCAGTCTGGTATCGGTATTGGCGCAGTCGCCGCGAAGGATTTCCCCATTGTGATGCTCGGCTTGTTTACGAGTATTTTCCTGCCGTTGTTCGTGTTCATGGGTGCGGCGGATGTATTCTCCGGTGAGATGGGGGATCGTACGATGAAAAACATCCTTACCCGTCCGCTCTCTAGGTTCAAGGTATTCGCATCCAAACAACTAGCACTCGCCATCTATATTGGGCTCTATTTGGTCGTGGCTCTCATCGCATCGATGCTCTCTGCTTTACTATTTCAACATTTCGGTGGCATTGGGACACTCTCCACATGGCTTCTCGCTTACGGCGCAGCCTTCTTACCCCTGCTAGTGCTAAGTGTCGCAGCGGTATGTCTGGCGCAGTTTTTCTCGAGCAGCAGCTCAGCGTTAACCGTCAGCATCCTCTTGTATCTGGCGTTCAAAGTCGCGGCTTTCTTCGTACCGCAAATCGCAACCTACTCCCCGACCGCTTACATGGATTGGCATATGCTTTGGGTTGGCGGTTCGATGGTCACGAGTAAGATCACGTCGATCTTTATGTTTTTAATAGCGTGCAGTATACTATTTTTTACAGCAGGTTATTATTTGTTTGATAAAAAGGATTACTCGTGACTTCAGTCGCAAGTTAGAAAACTTCGGACATGGCGTGGCGTGGCTGTTGCTTCGTTAACTATCCGACATATGTTTAAAAAAAGGAACAAATACACATTTTTGCGAACGTATGTGCTATAATGGAAGTATATGCCAAGGTGAAAGGAGGCCCGTTTTCATCATGCTGCATCACAAAACTTACAAGTTCCGCATTTACCCTACGCCAGTACAAGCAGCACTTATTAACAAGACGATTGGATGTAGCCGCTTTGTCTTTAATCATTTTCTAGCCCGTTGGAATGACACATTTCAAGAGACAGGTAAAGGTTTAAGTTATGGAGCATGTTCCGCAGAACTCACAAAACTAAAACATGAAATAGATTGGTTAAAAGAACCAGACAAATTTTCGCTACAAAATGCATTGAGAAATTTGAGTGTTGCGTTCAATCGCTTTTTTAAAAAACAAAGCGATGAGCCCACGTTTAAGAGTAAGAAGAATCTTGTACAATCGTACCAAACCAACTACTCAAATGGAAACATTGAAATTGTTAACAATCAGATCAAATTGCCTAAATTGGGACTTGTGAAGTTTGCTAAAAGTCGTGAAGTCAAAGGTCGTATCGTCAACACTACGATTAGACGCAATCCATCAGGTAGATATTTTGTATCTGTTCTTACAGAAGATGAAATCCATGGATTGCTCGAAACAGGCAAAGAAGTTGGGATTGATGTTGGCTTGAAAGATTTCGCGACTCTATCCAGTGGCGAAGTGTTTGGAAACCCTAAATTCTTTCGCACACTTGAAGAGAACCTGGCTAGGGCACAGCGTAAACTTTCACGTAGGATGAAAGACAGCAACAATTGGAAGAAGCAGCGCATGAAAGTAGCTCGTATTCACGAGAAGATTGCGAATGCTCGTACAGACTATTTGCAAAAAATTTCAACGTATATTGTCAAAAACCACGACATCATTGCGATTGAAGACTTGCAAGTAGCCAATATGATGAAAAATCATAAATTAGCCAAGGCAATTAGCGAGGTATCCTGGTCGATGTTTCACTTCATGTTGGCGTATAAAGCGAAGTGGTATGGTCGCAAAGTCGTGGCTGTGGGTAAAACATATGCATCTTCACAGCTATGCTCCTGCTGTGGTTATAAACATAAAGATGTTAAAGATCTAAACTTGCGTGAGTGGAACTGTCCTGATTGTGGAGCACATCATGATAGAGATTTCAATGCAAGTTTAAATATTCTTTCTGAAGGTAAAAGACTGATTACTGTGTAATCCCATTACACGAACTGTAGGAACTACAGGGTTAGCTTGGTAAATTTCCCTTCGTTAGAAGGGACTACCCAAGAATTTCATGACTTAGTCATGAAAAGTACAAAAAAAGGAGCTCTGACCCCCCGATGTCGATTCGCGTACGCCTAGTCCTATCCTATATTGCCATGCTGCTTGTACCGCTTGTGCTCTTTGGGCTAGCCGTCATTCTCATCAGCATTGCCACCTTCGGGAGCTTGAAATCCGGCTTTGAAATTGACTTCTCCCATGGTAATCCGATCAAGCGTGTCGTCGACCAGGAACTGGAAAACGTCGCCTATATGAAGGCGAAGACAGATACCGATCCGAATGCATTTCTGGATGAGGTTTTCGTAAAGGATTTGGAGCAGCGCTTTCACAAAATCAACATGGGTCTGATCATCCGTAAGGATCAAGCCATCACCTATATCTCTCCTTACATTAAGCAGGGTGAGGCTGGGGATACCGCGAAGCTGCCGGAGTTCGGTACATCTTCAGGGAAATTCCAACGGAATCAAGGTTCCCTGTGGATAACTAGACAGCAGGATTTCTTTTTTGCTGATAAAAGCAAAGGCACCGTGTTTGTGTTTCTAGACGGAGGTCCTTTTCAGAAATATTTGCACCAGTTCTCTAAGTCTGTTGTCGTAACATTTCTGTTTATCCTCATCGCCACCAATGGTGTGCTGACTTACTTCGTCTCGCGCAGCATTATTCGGCCCCTGCGAGCACTCAAGCGTGCAACAGAGGAGATTAAAGAGGGGAATCTGGACTTTCAAATTGTTCCACACGGGAACGATGAGCTTGGCGAGCTCAGTGTCGCTTTTGAAGAAATGCGGCGTAAGCTTAAGAAATCCGTGGAGCTGCAACTTCAATATGAGGAGAATCGTAAAGAGCTCATTTCGAATATTTCGCATGATTTGAAAACACCAGTCACCGCGATCAAAGGCTATGTGGAAGGCATAATGGACGGTGTTTCGAACTCGCCGGATAAGCTGGATAAATATATTCGAACGATTTATAACAAGGCGGCGGATATGGATCGGCTGATTGATGAGCTGTTTCTATTTTCTAAGTTGGATCTGGGTAAAGTTCCGTTTCAATTCGAAACCGTCGATCTAGGACTCTACGTGCAGGATTGCGCGCAGGAATTGCAGTTTGATATGGAGAAAAAAGGAGTCCAGTTTACGCTTTCCGATCTACCGCAAGAGCCGGTAATGGTTACCGCAGATCGTGATAAGCTTAGACGCGTGCTTCTAAACATAATAGAGAATGCAATGAAATACAGTGAAGAAGGTAACTGCCAGATCGCATTAAGTCTACAAAAACAAGGCGACTTCGCTGTTATTCAAATCAAGGATAATGGTCAGGGCATCTCGGAGGAGGCGCTTCCGCATATTTTCGACCGCTTCTATCGCGCAGATCCTTCACGAAATACGGCAACAGGTGGAAGCGGGTTAGGACTCGCTATTGCGAAGCAAATTATTGAAGAGCATGGCGGGCGCATTGGTGCAACGAGCGTGGTTGGGCAGGGCACCACCGTGTTTATGGCCTTACCACGCTATCAGGGGAAGGGAAGCGAAGTATGAGTCGGATTTTGATCGTAGAGGATGAACAAAGTATTGCCGAGCTGGAACGCGATTATTTGGAAATTAACGGGTACGAGGTTGATATAGAGACGAGCGGCGAGCGTGGGCTTGAGCGGGCTCTGACGATAGACTATGATCTGGTGATACTTGATCTCATGCTTCCAATTATGGATGGCTTCGAAATTTGCCGACGTATTCGTAGCGTGAAGGACATTCCCATCGTCATGGTTTCTGCTAAAAAGGAAGACATCGACAAGATACGCGGTCTCGGCCTTGGAGCCGACGATTACATGATCAAACCGTTTAGCCCAAGTGAGCTGGTGGCTAGGGTGAAAGCCCATTTAGCCCGGTATGAACGGCTGATGGGGAGGCGTGAGTCGAAGAATGATGAGGTTCGCATTCGCGGTTTAATGATTGATAAAACGGCGCGACGCGTGTTCGTGAATGAGCGAGAGGTTATGTTCACGACCAAAGAATTCGACCTGCTGACTCATCTCGCGATGAATCCGAATCGAGTATACAGCAAAGAGCAGCTATTCGATCTGTTGTGGGGCATGGACGCCATGGGGGAGATTGCCACTGTGACCGTACATATCCGTAAGCTGCGAGAGAAAGTGGAGCAAGATCCATCCAATCCACAATATATAGAAACCATATGGGGAGCGGGCTATCGCTTTCGAATTTAAATAGGCTTGGGATGAGCGGCTAACTCGTCTCAGGCTTTTTGTTTGTCGGCATAAACATTATCTTAATTAACAAATGGTTATTTACTTCGTTACTTTGTTAAGATATTGTAAAGGTTACTTAACTAGAGGAGTCAACGACAATGGAATTTACTGTAGATCTACATATCTTAATGAGACTTGGGATATCAGCAATTTTTGGATTAATTATTGGATTGGAACGAGAAATTAGGAATAAACCGCTTGGACTTAAGACGTCGCTTGTTATTTGCCTAAGCAGCTGTCTATTGACAATCGTGTCCATCGAATCGGCGAATAAGTACGCTGTTGCTGGTTTACATGTCATGGACCCCATGAGGTTGGCGGCGCAAGTGGTGAGCGGGATCGGTTTTCTGGGAGCAGGTGTCATACTTCGCAAACACAATGATGTTATTATTGGTTTGACAACGGCAGCTATGATTTGGGGAGCAGCGGGCCTTGGTATTGCAGTTGGAGCGGGGTTTTATGTGGAAGCATTTTTCGGACTTCTGCTCATTCTGATTAGCGTAATCGTCTTGCCTTATTTTATTAAAAAAATGGGGCCTAGACCGCTGATCATGAAGGATCTCCGCGTGCGTTTGATTGTTTCACATGATGGAAACTTAACGACGATTATCAAAGCGATAATTGCCAAAGGGTACAAAATGAAAAGTGTTCATATCAAAGAATTGAGCAAAGAGCTGCAGGAGCTCAACTTCATCGTCTACGTTGACCGGAAATATGCTTCTGAGGTTTACGATGAAATGAAGAGTATGGAATACATCGAGATTGCTGAGGTAGAGACACTTTGAGGAAGGGACCGGATCGTGGCCGCGGGGGCTGCTTTCCGGTCTTTTGTCTTTTATATAGAAACGCCTAATGCTGCTGCGAATTTGAGGCCTAGCTCGTGGCATAGTTGTTTCTCATCCTTGGTCGGATTAAGCTCCACCTTGAAGCCATCAAATACCTTTTCCCCGCCAATTTCAGCGAGCTTTTCTTCGAGCGTATCCACTGCTTTGCCAAAATACGTATAAGAAGAATCAGCAGAACCAAATACACCGAACTTGCGTCCTTGTAGATTCACATCATCCATTTCCTCGTAGAAATCTTCGTATTCATCCGGTAAATCGCCATCTCCCCACGTGTAAGCCCCAAGAAGAATACCTTCATAGTTCTCGAGTTCACTAGCGTTGGTATCCATTACGTTTCTGAGTACAGGCTCGATTCCTGCCTCTTGAATGCCGGTTGCAATCGCATCGGCGAGTTCTTCCGTATTTCCAGACATGCTTGCGTAGACAATGATTATTTTGGACATGGTGGACCTCCTATGTGGAATTAATTTGAAATAGCAACCCATTAACTTCCATCATATTAGTTGATAATGATTATCATTGTCAATATTTAATTTTAGAGAAATCGTACTGCGACCCGATACGACTAGGCAAGAGAACGTGCTACAATAGGGATTAAGATGTGATCTCTGGATGAAAAGAGGAGCTGCGCCATGGAGAATGTTCTACAGCATTTGAAAAACCTCGGCTTCACGGATCTGGAAGCCAAATGTCTGCACGTGCTTGCCGTGAGCGGCACGCAAACTGGCTACGAAATCGCCAAGGGGCTTGGCGTATCGCGCTCAAACGTGTACGCAGCTTTACAAAAGCTCGCGGAAAAGGGCGCAGTGCTCACAAGTCATGGTGAGCCCACGGTGTATCAAAGCGTGCCGATCGAGGAGATCGGCGAGCGAATGGAAGCGGAGCTGCAAGCCTCTATCCGCTACGTGAAAGAGCATCTGCCGAAGCAAGAGATGCATCGGTCGGAGTACTTTAGCTTGGAAGGCGACACCAAGGTGATTGAGCATGTCCGCTCGGAACTGAGGAAAGCGAAGGAAGAGGCGTTCTGTGATCTTTCTCCAGAAGAAGCGAAGCTGCTGAAGGAGGATATTCGTGCGGCGGCTACGCAGGGCGTGCGTGTCATCGTCATGCCGACACGCGAAGCGGGGGCTGGTTTCTATCCTTTTGCACGTAAACGGGTCGAGGGCTTGAAGGGTCAGGAAGGCCGGAAATTTGCGATGCTTATTGATCGTAAACTGGCGATCGTTGGCACACGTGGCGGAGAAGATCCAACACTTGCGATGCTAACCGAACACCCTGCGATGGTGGAGTTGTTGTATAATCATTTTTGCAGTAGTGTCGTGATTCATGAGCTGCAGCAGGATATGGGTGCGAAGCTCGAGGATAAATATGGAAAAAATTTTAAGAAAATCATACAGAAACATATTGATGGCAAAGTGCCTGAACCGAAGAAAGTGGAAGAGGCCAAATTGATTGCGGTTAAGCTTCATTCGGGGAATGAGATCGCAGGAGAATTGGGAAGTCTCGATGAGGGTGCATCTGTCGAAGAGAAGACCGGCGAAGAGAAGTCTGAACAAGCAATCTTTGAACAAGGAAAGTCTGGGCAGGGAAAGAGGAAAAAGAAGAAATGATGCAGCATGAGCGTGTAGAAGATCAAGAACGGATATTACTCGCGGCGGAAGAACTCGTGAAGGAAAAGCTAGAGCGAGATAGCAGCGGCCATGACTGGTGGCATATTTATCGCGTGGTGCAGACGACGAAACGCATTGCCGCCCAAGAGGGCGCCGACCGCTTCGTCTGCGAGCTTGCGGCGTTGCTTCACGACGTTGTCGACGAGAAGCTGAACGCCGATCCAGCTGCGGCGCAGCGCGAGCTGGAGGCTTGGCTCGCCGCCAGCGGCACGCCGGCGGCGCAAGTGGAGCACGTGCTGGAGATCATCAGCACGATGTCGTTCAAGGGCGGCGCGCGGCCGCCAATGCGCACGCTGGAAGGCCAGGTCGTGCAGGATGCCGACCGGTTGGATGCCATCGGCGCGGTGGGCATTTCGCGCGTGTTTGCCTATTCGGGCTGGAAAGGCCGCCCGATTCATGATCCTTCCGTCATCGCGCGCGAGCAGATGACGGTGGCGGAATATCGCGGGGGCAACGACACCGCGATTAATCACTTTTACGAGAAGCTCCTCAAGCTGAAGGAGCTTATGAATACGGCCTACGCGAGGGAGCTCGCGGAGGAGCGGCATCGCTTCATGGAGCTTTATCTGCAGCAGTTTTATGCAGAGTGGGAAGGCGAGCGATAAGATTGTTTATTGGAGAGAGGGCCGATGGCGGCTCTCTTTTTTTGCGTTCCTCCCCCTCATTACCACGTTGCTTTCCAATTTGTGCTAAAATAGAAAGAATGATTCATCAACCTCACGCGGAAAGAGATGTTACGAAGATGACAAAGAAAAAAGAAGCAAAGTATATAGCAACGGTTTCACTCGGTGTCATGGGGGCGGGCTTTCTAGCTACGCTGCCGACGGCAGTTTCCTCTACGGTCTGGGGCACATTCCTGCAAGGCGGGTTCGAAGCAGGGGTTGTCGGCGGACTGGCCGACTGGTTCGCAGTCAGTGCCTTGTTCCGTCATCCACTGGGGATTCCAATCCCGCACACGGCGTTACTGCCAAACAATCGCGAGAAGATCACGAAGGCGCTCGTCTCCACCGTGCAGAATGAGCTGCTCTCGAAAGAAACCATTCGTGCTCGTTTGCAACAGATCCGTTTTCTTGAGCGTGGCCTAGAGCTCGCAGACAAGCAGTTGGACAATCCGTCCCTGCACAAAGGACTCCATGCGCTAGCCAAGCAAGCGCTACAAGCGATAGACCTCGAGAAATTAACCCCTCTCCTCGCAGAGGAAATACATAAAGCACTCCAAGACGTTGACACTAGCAAGCTCCTGCGCACCCTCGTGGACACCATCGAAGACGGCGGTTATGACGGTAAAACCCTAGATTTTGTTCTCGATAAAGCAGCAGCCTGGGTGATCAAAGCGGATACGCGCGATCAACTAGGTGCGATGGCGATCAAAGCGTTCGAGGGACTGCAGTCCAATGGCTTCATGGCTTTTGCTGTGAACGCGTTTATCGGTATGGTGAACGAGGAGAAAATCGGCGGTATCATCCAGAATTTCGTGCTGTCGTATATCGATCAAATGCGCATGAACAGGCATCCGAAACGAGAAGCCGTTCTCAGTTTCATCCGAGGTGAGCTTCACAAGCTGGAACGCAATCCACAGCTTCTAGCGGAGCTAGAGTCACTAAAATCCAAGCTGCCTGAGCTTTTCAATCTCGATGAGAAGTTAGCGCATTTACTCACAAAACTAAAAGAAAAAGCGGAAGCCTTCATCGATCAACCAGATTTTGTCCCTCAACATGTGGTGCCAATTATTCGTAAAATGCTTCATTCCATACGTGAAAATCCGGAGATGCTGCACCGCGGCGAGGACTGGATCCAAGAGCAAATCGCGTCCTATGTGGAACAAAATCACAGTAAAATCGGCCAACTCGTGAAAGAAAACTTAGACAAACTCGATAACGAGAAGTTAACGGTTTTGATGGAAGAGAAGATCGGCAGCGACCTGCAATGGATTCGAGTGAACGGTGCCATTTGTGGATTTATCATCGGCTTAGGCTTGGCTGGCTTGAAAATGTTATTCTAAGCGACAACGTGGGGGATGAGAGAGCTTGATCGAGATTAAGGGAGTCAGCAAGACGTTCGTGCAGCGCATTGGCGGCAACTACCAAGCGTTGAATGACATCACAATAACGATAAATAAAGGGGAGTTCGTCTCCCTGCTTGGCCCTTCAGGCTGCGGGAAATCCACGGTTCTGAACCTTGTAGCTGGCTTTGATACGCAATCGGAAGGCACGATTCTGGTTAATGGGAAAAAGGTAACAGGCGCCGGTGCGGACCGCGTCGTCGTTTTTCAGGAGCATGGTCTGTTTCCATGGCTGACGGTTCTAGACAATGTCGCCTTCGGTCTTAAGCAGAAGGGGATCGCGAAGAAAGAGCGCCACGAGATGGCGATGGAGCAAATCAAGGCGGTACATCTTAGCCGCTTTGCAGACCGTTATCCGCACGAATTGTCAGGCGGGATGAAGCAGCGGGCAGCCATTGCCAGAGCGCTGGCGATGGATCCGGAAATTTTGCTCATGGACGAGCCCTTCGCCGCACTAGACGAGCAAACACGCCTTATTTTGCATAAAGACCTGGAAGAAATATGGATGCGTACGCGCAAAACGATTCTCTTCATTACCCACAATATTCGCGAAGCGGTCATTCTTTCGGATCGGGTTTTGGTGATGTCCACACGTCCCGGCACGATCAAAAAAGAGTTCTCTGTCAAAGCAGCGAGACCTCGCGAAAGCAGTGATTCCGTGCTTCATCATATGGAGGCGTTGATTATGGACGCGCTGGCGGATGAGCTGGAGAAAGTTGTGAGAGAGGAGACTGGCGATGAGTACAGCATTAAGAAGAACGATTTTTCTGGTACTGCTTCTGATAGCTTGGGAGGCGGGATATAGGATTTTTGGCTGGGGATGGAAATTCCCTTCCGTTTCGCAGACGCTGCAAGCCTTCTATGACGGTATCGTCCATGGCGAGCTGCTGCAAGCAGCGGGAGCGAGTATGCTGCGATTGCTCATTTCCTTTGCCTTGTCACTCGCCATCGGGACGACATTGGGTTTTCTATTTGCCAGGTATCGCTGGCTCGATGACACGCTTGGCTTTCTAGTGGTCTCGTTGCAGACGATTCCAAGTATTGCTTGGTTGCCTTTTGCAATTATATGGTTCGGATTGAACGAAACTTCCGTTATTTTCATTACAACACTCGGTGCTACATGGACGATGGCGTTGGCGAGTCGCACAGGGATCAAAAATATCCCGCCAATCTATTTGCGCGCTGCCCAGACTATGGGAACGGGCAATGGGTTTAACCTTTTCATCCAAGTGATGATTCCAGCTGCTTTTCCTCATTTGATCAACGGTGTGCGTACGGCTTGGGCATTCGCTTGGCGGGCACTTGTGGCAGGTGAGTTGATCGCGAAAGGTGCGGGATTAGGCCAGCTGTTGCAGGACGGGCGGAATCTCGGCGACACCTCGCTGATGCTGTGTATCGTGATCATTATCGCCGTGCTGGGCACAGTATCAGACCATTTCTGTTTCAAAAAACTAGAAGATAAAGTGCTAGAGCGCTACGGCCTCGCTGGCTCCAAGTCGTAGAGGAGTGAGGCAGATGAGCAAACGCATCAAAGTTCTTATCCTACTTCTGCTCACCATTACACTACTGAGCGCCTGCGAGGAAAAGCTGACAGCATCAGGTAAGCCACAGGCCGTTAGGGTGGGTGTGTTCAAAAATGTGACCCATGCCGCCGCCTACATCGCGCTGGAAAAAGGCTATTTTGCCCATGAATGGGGCGATGAGGTGAAAATCGAGGTGACCCCCTTTGATAATGGGGCCGATCTGTCCATCGCGATGGCGACGGGGGATATCGATGTTGGCTTTGTAGGTCCAGGGCCCGCAACAACTTTCTTTCTAAAAAGTGGGAATTTCCGTGTTGTCTCTGGCTCCAATAACGGCGGTGCCGTGTTGGTGGCGAGATCGGACACAGGTATCCAAGCCATCACGGACTTAAAAGATAAAACCGTCGCGATCCCCGCCAAAGGGAACACGAATGAAATTTCGCTGCGCCTGCTGCTGCAGCAAGCAGGCATCACGTTAGGCAGAGGCAAGGATAACGCGCATCTCATCGTGCGTTCACCAGCGGATACACTGATCTCTTTCCGTCAGAAAGAAATCGATGCTGCCCTAGTCCCGGAGCCATGGGGAACCCAGATTGAGAAGGCAGGGCTCGGTAAGGTCGTCGCCGATTGGAAGGATATTCCCCCGAACCATGGTGACTATCCTACCGTGATCATGGTAGCCAGCGATAATTTTATCACGAAGCATCGTGACATCGTGAAAGGCGCTATTAAGGCTAACATGGACGGCATCGCGTTCATTCAGAACAGTCCTGACCAAGCTTATGAACTCATCAACAATCAACTGAAACAATATAGCGGTAAAGGCATGGATAAAAGCTTGATCAAAGCCTCGCTTAACCGCCTCAAGCTAACCACGGAAGTTGACGTTAAGGTGATGGAAGAGATGGCGAAGGTTTCGATTGACGCTAGATACATCAAGGGAATTAAGCCAGAAGAGCTGGATCTCAGCCGATTCGTGGACTTATCGATGCTGGCCGAAGTGAAGGCTGGGAAATGAGAAAGAGCTCGCCCCCATTCCAGTAGTGGATGGAGACGAGCTCTTCTTTGTATTTTCGCAACCACATGCAACTGAATCACATTTACATCAGGCTAATTTCCACCCGAAGCCGCCTGCTGCTCATTCTTTTGCTGCTTATGCGCCTTGGCATCGATGACCTTGCCGCCAGTGCCGCCGCTTTTTTCCATGTGTACCGCAGCTGCATTCATTGCACTGCTACCCTGGAAGATGCCACCCTCCTCAATAATGAAGGAACGTACATCAATATTCCCAATCAACACACCAGAGCTTGTTACGATCAGTTTGCCTTTGGTATGTATATTGCCTTTCACTTTGCCGGCAACAATCACATCGCGCGCGTGGATATTCGATTGTACAACAGCATTCTCACCAATCGTGATGTCACCGGCACACTCAATGTCTCCGTTCATTTGGCCTTCAATGCGAAGGCTGGCTTCCGAAATAATTCTACCTTCACAGATCGTGCTGCCTCCAATCAAAGTATCCGTTGTTTTCGTATCAATGCGCTTCAATTTCGAGCTTCCAATCATTTGCGTTCATCCTTTCGATCCATAATGAGATAGGGTTTAGGGTCAATCTGGATACCATTCTTATGAACTTCATAATGAAGATGAGAGCCAGTACTGCGTCCAGTGGAACCGACGAGGCCGATTTGCTGACCTTTTGTTACAGATTCTCCGCGTTTTACGAGTATTTTATTCAAATGCATATACTCCGTTTCAATGCCTCGTGAGTGATCAACAATGATATAGTTACCGTGCTCGCCATCATAGCCCACAGCGATGACTTTACCTGCTGCAGTTACGTAGACGGGGTCATTGTATTCGCCATCGATATCATACCCGGTATGCATGGAAGGTCTAAAGGTAAAGGGATCTATTCGGATACCGAATCCAGAGGTGATACTCCGTGAGGCGACAGGCCAAATCGTTGGCGTAATGCTGCGTAAATGTTCGGCTTCTTTAATTTTGGCTTCCGATTCAGTTAAGTTGTCGTGGAGAGCATTAATATCCCCAACTAATGAAAAAAGCCCTTGTTTGGTTTGACTAACGAGGGTTGATACTTCTGCTGAATTGACAGGAACATCGCTGCCGCCAACATCTACATTCGTCCCATGAACTGGCTTGGTGCTCGAGATGCTCGCTGTTTTTTTGCTTGTCCCGTTTACGGTTTCTGGCTGACTCATCAGCTCAATCACATGATCCAATTTCCTGATTTCCTCTAGCTTTACCTTAAACTCATCGGCTTTTTGAGCCAGGTCAATCAAATCAATTTGCAGCTGTTCAAGCTCACTCGTTTTATGTGTAATTTGATCTACTAGCTGACGTTCTTGTCCATCGAAAGCTTGTTGCATGTTGTTCTGAGTTTGATGGGACCGGGTATTCATCAAGTAAATCGTCACAAAGAAACCGATCAACACAAGCAGGATCACACTAGGCACAATATAGAGACTACTGTGCGGAAGCTTGAATCTTACGGTATGGCGGTTGGCACCCGGAATGATCATGAAGGTGATTTCTTTTTTGCCCCAAATGAATTTCAACAGATCCTCCTCCCTTTCCGTAACAATGATGTCCCCCTTCTTGTTTACGATTGTATTCCACAGTGGGAGGAGTCATGCCTAATTTTTCCGACAGGAAGGGAAGATGTTAAGGAAGTGAGTTCAACTTTTCCCTCCTTGATTACGTCAATGAAGTAACAACTACACAAGAAAGTGAAGGGAGAAATGTGGATGTTTAAAAGAACACTGCTGCTGTTGGCGTTAACAACCTTCGCCTTAACAGGGTGTAAATCTTCCGGACCGACAAGCGGAAACGTGGCGGTTTCTGAATCACCGATACCGAGTGCGGTGGGTATAACGGAGCCTTCAGCAACTGTAACGCCAACGACACCAGGAACGGAGTCTATAACTGAGCCTACGAAAGGCAGCGATGGATCAACGCTTATTAAAGGCGTAACTGCTTTAAGATTAGCAGATGCTCAGAAAGGCTGGATTGGCGGTAAAGGGTGGATCGCTCATACCGATGATGGAGGTGTGAAGTGGAAGGTGCAATACAAGGGGGGTGGAGAGATTTGGCAGCTATTTGCCTTGAATGTCCAGGATGCTTGGGCAACTGAAGAAACGGGGAAGCTGTTAAGTACCCATGATGGCGGTGCTCATTGGTCGGCAGTCGGTACCGTTCCGAATCAAGCCTTCCTCCACTATGTATCGAAGCAGGAAGCTTATAGCGGCAATACGCAAACGGTAGATGGCGGTGTCAAATGGGTGAAGCTGCCTGTCCCTGAAGGTATTCAAGGGGATGCCTATTTTCATGATCGTAAGAATGGCTGGGCCGTACGACAAGTGCAGGATAAGATCGAAGTGATGCGAACGCAGGATGGTGGGCAAAATTGGAAGACTGTGATGTCACGTCCAACCGTTGCGACATTAACAGGAACCGTCATTCGCTCCGCTGGCGTGGATGACGCGTGGATCGAGCTGATTGGGGAATCGGGGATGACACAAACCTCGTATTCGCTGTTTCACACGAAAGACGGCGGGAGGACCTGGCAGACCGTATTGGTGAACAGTACGGCTGGTGGAGGTCCGGCCCCTGGCTTTCCTATCGGGGAGAACGCGGGGCCAAAGAACACGGGCTCGAAGCCCGGCCCTCTCTACGTCGTCAACACCGACGTAGCCTTCATGGGCGGCAGCTGCCCAGCGTGCTACAAGCCAAACTCCGTCGGTTGGACGAAGGACGGCGGCAAGACCTGGGTGAACGGTACCGAGACGTTCACAGGCTTCGGCGAGCTGCTGCTGGGCATGGCAGACGCGAATAACGGCTGGCTCATCACGAATGGTAATGAGCAGCCGAGCGTCATGTACACCACCCGCAGCGGTGGTGTGAACTGGAATAAGGTGCATGCGTTCGATGCACCATAAAGAGAGCCACCGCGGCTGACTTCGCGCGGTGGCCTTTTGTTTGTGCTGGCTCGTATGCCACCGCACACCCACTCACTTCGTAGGCGTATCACTACCATTCCCATTCCCGTTCCCGTTCGTCCCATTCGTATTCTTCCCGTTAAAGAACGTCGAAGTAAGATCACGCAGCTTCTCCATGAACTTCCCGTAGCCGTATCCAGTCAGGAAGGCAATGCTGATACGCGCTGACATCGAGTCGTCCACTTGCAGCAGCATAATCCCGCTCTCGAATAGGATAATCGTGATAATGGCAGAGCCGAAGCAGAGCACAGGGCGCATGAGATACCAGTAGATCCACTGTGTGGTGAGCTCTTGGTAATGCTCGTGAAACATCCGCAAGCCGTATAGAGCTCCGCCTAGCGCCCCTGCGAAGCCAAAGCAGGCATACTCATGATAGAGGACGAAATCGACGCCCATCATTTTTCGCTGAAAAGATCCGCTGCCAAGCACGGCCATCATCCATAGGCTGCCGACAAACCAGATCAATAAGTAGCCAAAAATAGCCTGCTTGCCGAATCGGTGAATGGGATTCATAACAAAACACCGCCCTCACAATGGATACTACCATTGTATGAGCGGTGTTTTTGATGATGCCTGAATGTAGGAACGCTTATCCGACTGCTCTAAGTATTCAATGATGGCTGTCGCACAGCTTCGTTCTTCCTCATTGTGGCCTTCACGGATGTCTGTTCTGCGTTTAGCGAGCTCAGGATATTGCTCGAGCAGCAGCTTAAACCAGTGGTCAATCATCGCCACAGATGTGATGCGTTGTCCGTAGCCATTTTCCTGAAAATAGGTGCAGTTCTTCTCTTCTTGCCCCGGAATCGGACTGTAGAACAGCATTGGAATACCTTTGGCCATCGCCTCGGTGCAGGTCATCCCGCCTGGCTTCGTAATAAGTAGATCGGAAATATCCATCAGTTTACTGATCTCGGTTGTATAGCCAATGAGATGGACATTCGGCTGACGGAAGGCCTCCTCTTCTAACAGCTGGAGACGTGCTTTTTCATTCGTGCCGAGGCAGATCAGTAACTGAATCTCCTTGCTCCAACTCGCTAAGTAAGTGAGCAGCTCTTCTTTTTCTTCTTTCTTAAAAACACCCCAGCCGCCGCCCATGACCATGACCGTTGGCATAGCTTTGAGGCCGAATTCCTGGCGTATATCCTTCTTGCTATGCGCCTTGCGGAAATTAGGGTGAACAGGAATACCTGTCACCTCGATATGCTTGTCCGACACGCCGCATGCCATAAGACGCTCTCTAACTAGTGGTGTGGACACCAAATATTTGTCTACAGCCGAGTCTAACCAAGTCCCGTGAACATCGTAATCCGTGATCACAGTGAAGAGAGGTACATCAAGTCCCGCCCGTTTCAGCCGAGAGACGATGATACTTGGAAATGGATGCGTACAAACGATCATATCCGGCTTCAACTGCTTAATGACCGCTTTCGTCTGCGAGTAAAAGATGCGATGCAGCACGAGACTGGCTACGCGACTCGGCCTTTTATCATACTGATTTCGGTACAGCATACCATACAGTCTTGGTTGTGAAGTCACCGTGCGGCGGTATGCCGAGAAGACCCAAGGTGCTAAGGTAGGATGCAAAAAAGCGCCAAGCTCAATCACGCGAGTAATCATGCCTGACGAGGATTGCCGAAGCTCTCCAGACAGCGCATGAGCAGCCTGTGTATGACCTTTCCCGAAGCCCTCAGATAATAGCAAAATCCGTTTTTTACGCAAGGAACTCACCTTTTTATCATATGATTTGTGTAGCTTTCTTTTTGGATGCATAGCATTTACGGCACACAGGAACGTAGCTTTCGTTCCCGCCGATCTGGATCTGTTCACCATGAAAAATAGGAACACCATCTTTGCAACGCATATTCATGATCGCCTTTTTATCGCAATACCAACAAACGGTTTTGATTTCCTCGATCGTATCGGCAACAGCTATTAGCGAGTTGCTGCCTTCGAATAATTGTCCCATGAAATCAGCTCGAAGCCCATAAGCGATAACTGGTATATCCAGCTCATCGACGACTTCAATCAGCTGAGCCACCTGAGCTTTGTTCAAGAACTGAGCTTCGTCGACTAGAATGCAATTCGGACGCTCGGTCTGCGCGAGGGCGACCATATCCAAATGCTCGTCTACGACAATCGCCACTTTTTGCATACCAATGCGGGAAGCGACCTTACCAACACCAAAACGATCGTCCATAACGGAAGTGAGGAGAAGCACCTTTTTGCCCTGTTCCTCATAATTATGAGCCACGCGTAAGACTTCAATGGATTTACCGCTGTTCATCGTGCCATAACGAAAGTACAATTTTGCCAAGCTGGGACAGTCCCTTCTGCGGATGTAAGATAAGTTTGCTCATATAAATAAAAATCATTTAGATCGTGAAAAAGTAGGTCGCGGCCATACTATCAAGCTCAGCCAGCTTAACGGCGGCTTGAAAGCTAACCTCGGAGGCGAGTTTATCGCCAATTAATGGTTGTTTCTTGTAAACCTTCCCGATCTTCACTTCGATGCTGCCTGGAACGGGTTGCTGTGTAATTTGTATCCGGTGGGGTTCATACATGAGCACATGAATCGTTTCCCTTGCCGTTTCATTGTTACTTTGCAGCAGCTCCTGGATCAATTCATGATCCATCAAAGCTGGAATACGATCCCTCATACCTGGGTTTGACTCGCAGTGATGTGCCGTCGCTTTCGCCAGCAGCGCATCCATAGCTAGAAACTGCGGGTGCAGGAAGAGTCGGTGATCTTCTACAATCGCATCGATAAGTGCCGCGGCCGACATCCCATCCGCTTCGATGAAAGGTCCGCGTAAGCGAAGTCCTTTTACAAGCTCCGAGGGAGGCAGTGTCATCTGGCCAGCATAATACGTGTCGCGAAGAAAGCTGTCCAAGTGATCGAGTCCGAGAATCGTTGATTTGTTCGTTAGCGGTGTTTCTTGTTTCAAAAGATTAATAATGGATGGCGGTGAAATGCCGTGTTTGATCAAAATATCAGCGATGATGCCTTGCCCAATTAATTGCTCGGTATGCCGATGATGATTGTACCCAAGTGTCCGCTCAACTGCATGGGAGAAGGGCAGGTGCCCGATATCATGGAGCAACGCCGCAATGCGCAGAAGGGGTTCTTCTGGGCAAAAGTGCGCCATGAGTGACCAAACGCCAACCGTATGTTCGAAACGTGAATGTGTAAGTGGTGAAAACAGAGCAGATGCTCCAAAATGATGTAAAAACTTCAGTCGGCGCACCGGCTTTGAGCGGAAAAGCTCGATTTCTACCGGATGGGCCTGTGTTTGCCATTGATACAGAGGCTCCCTAATCATGCCGCCCCCAAAAGTATGCTGTATACTCAAACAGAGCTCCTCCTAAGATGTGGAATCTGGATGTATGTTCTTGCAGCGGTATTAGCTATCATAGCATGAAACATGGAAAGTCCGCTATCACATGCACAGCCTGTGCGACATATATAGGAAATGAAATAATTAGACGCACTTTTACATTATGTTTTGACGACCGATTCTATTAAAATGAAAACCTTTTCAATATAAATATTTTTAAATTGAACTATGGGAAACCAAGTGTTAATATAATATAAAAAATATTGAGAATATTTCCTCTACTTATTGCGGATGTAGTCGAAATATGTAACCAGTGAATTTTTACTTTTTAGCACTTTAAAGCAGGCATTTAACAAAGTCCAGTGAAAAACGAGGGAAGAAAGGTTGCACAACATGACTATTAATGGATTACCTCCCAAACAGGGATTGTACGATCCGAGGAATGAGCATGATGCTTGCGGTATAGGCTTTGTAGCCAATATCAAGGGTGTCAAATCTCATGCCATCGTCAAGCAAGCGCTTCGTGTACTTTGCAATTTGGATCATCGCGGCGGGCAAGGTTGTGAACAAAATACGGGAGATGGCGCAGGCATTTTGATGCAAATCCCAGACACTTATTTCCAATCCGCCTGTGAGCAAGAGAACATTAAACTTCCTTTATCGGGAAGCTATGGCGTAGGTATGGTGTATTTGCCTCAGGAATTAGAGGCGCGTCAAGCCTGTGAAAGTACCATTGAGCGAATAGTCAAACAAGAAGGGCAACAGTTCCTTGGATGGAGAACCGTTCCAACAAATAACAGCTCTTTAGGAGATTCAGCGAAATCGGCGGAACCTTATGTTCGCCAGGTATTTATTGGCCAAAGCGCAGATACCGCAACGAATCTAGATTTTGAGCGCAAGTTATATATTATTCGTAAACTATCTGAAAACGCTATCAAATTATCGCATCCGCAATCGCAATTTTACTATTCTAGCTTGTCTAGCAGAACGATTGTTTACAAAGGTATGTTAACACCTGAACAAGTTGATGCGTATTACGTGGAATTGCAAGACGAAAAGGTAGACTCTGCCTTAGCGCTTGTTCACTCTCGTTTTAGTACGAACACCTTCCCAAGCTGGGAACGTGCGCATCCATACCGCTATTTGATCCACAATGGTGAAATCAATACGCTTCGCGGAAACGTCAACTGGATGCACGCGCGTCAAGCGATGTGCGATTCCGAATTATTTGGCGAAGATTTCAAACGCATTCTTCCTGTTATTGATACCGATGGTTCCGACTCCCAAATGTTTGATAATACACTAGAGTTCCTGATGCTCTCAGGTCGTTCGTTACCGCATGCGGCCATGATGATGGTGCCAGAGCCTTGGTCCAAGCATGAAGGCATGGATGATGACAAAAAGGCGTTCTACGAGTATCACAGCACTTTGATGGAGCCGTGGGATGGTCCTGCTGCAATTGCCTTCACAGATGGCAGTCAAATTGGAGCGATTCTGGATCGGAATGGCTTGCGTCCTTCGCGTTATTATGTGACGACGGATGATTTGATCGTCCTAGCTTCTGAAGTAGGCGTGCTGGATATCGAGCCTGAGCGTATTTTGTACAAAGACCGTTTGAGACCGGGACGCATGCTGCTTGTGGATACCGTAGAAGGTCGCATCGTGACCGACGAAGAAATCAAGAGCGGCATCGCTAGCGAGCAGCCGTATCGCGATTGGTTGAATGAGCATCTCGTTTCCTTAGAGGATCTGGAAGATGCGCCGATTGTACTTGGTTCGGACCATGACACGATTCTTCAGCGTCAGCAAGCATTTGGCTACACATTCGAACAACTGCGTAAGACACTAGAGCCAATGGGCAAAACAGGTGTGGATCCGATCGGCTCCATGGGTACGGATGCTCCGCTTGCGGTGCTTTCAGACCGTCCGCAGCTGCTTTATAACTATTTCAAACAATTATTCGCGCAAGTAACGAATCCGCCAATTGATGCGAACTTTGAGGAAATTATTACGGCGCAGGGTACCACAATTGGACCTGAGCGCAACCTGATTAAACCGGAGCCGGAGAGCTGCCGTCAAATTCGGTTGAAATCGCCGTTCCTCTCCAATGAAGAGTTGGCGAAGCTGCGTCATATTCAGCGTGATGGTTTCAAAACGGTCACGTTGTCGACGCTTTTCGAAGCATCAGCAGGCACGGCTGGGCTAGAGAGTGCGATGCAAGCGTTGTACACGGCTGCGGATCAAGCAATCGTGGACGGGGCTACGCTGCTCATTCTGTCTGACCGTGGCGTAGATAGCGTAAGCGCACCGATCCCAGCGCTTTTGGCGACGTCAGGTTTACATCACCATCTGATCCGTCAAGGCACACGGACGAAGGTTAGCTTGCTCGTAGAGTCCGGTGAACCGCGTGAAGTGCATCACTTTGCATTATTACTCGGCTACGGCGCAGGCGCAATTAACCCGTATCTGGCGTTAGAAACGCTAGATGACATGATTCAGCGTAAGCAGCTTGTTGGCGTTGATCATGAAAAGGCGACGTATAACTACATCAAAGCAGTCACCAAGGGTGTAGTTAAAGTGTTAGCGAAAATGGGGATTTCCACCATTCAGAGCTATCGCGGAGCGCAAATTTTTGAGGCAATTGGTTTAAGCCAAGAGCTGATTGATAGCTACTTCACTTGGACGTATACGCCAGTTGGCGGTATCGGCATCGATGTGGTTGCGAAGGAAGCCCTTATGCGTCACAGTCGTGCGTTCTCTGAACAAGAGGGACGCGATCGTGTGCTCGATACAGGCGGGGACTTGCAATGGCGCAGAGACGGGGAAGATCACATTTATACCCCAGAAACTGTGCATGCCTTGCAGTCAGCAGTTCGTACAAACAACTATGCTACGTACAAAAATTTCGCAAAGCTCGTCAAGCGTGAAGACGAGAAATATATGGCATTACGCGGACTGCTGAGCTTCAAGGCAGGACGCACACCGATTCCGATCGAAGAGGTTGAGCCGATCGAATCGATCTTCAAGCGCTTCAAGACGGGAGCCATGTCCTACGGCTCCATCTCCAAAGAAGCGCACGAAACGATCGCGATTGCGATGAACCGCATCGGCGGCAAGAGCAACACCGGCGAAGGCGGCGAGCATCCAGAGCGCTTCACGCCAGATGCGAACGGCGATCTTCGCCGCAGCGCCATCAAGCAAGTGGCGTCCGGCCGCTTCGGCGTCACGAGCCACTATCTCGTCAACGCGGACGAGATTCAGATCAAGATGGCGCAGGGCGCGAAGCCAGGCGAGGGCGGTCAGCTCCCGGGAACTAAGGTGTACCCTTGGGTAGCCGAGGTTCGCGGTGTTACGCCAGGCGTAGGCTTGATTTCGCCGCCGCCGCATCATGATATTTATTCGATCGAGGATCTTGCCGAATTGATCCACGATCTCAAGAATGCCAACCCACGGGCACGCATCAGCGTCAAGCTGGTATCCGAAGTCGGTGTTGGCACAATCGCTGCCGGCGTAGCCAAAGGGAAAGCGGACGTTGTCCTCATCTCTGGCTACGATGGAGGAACAGGCGCGTCACCGCAGACGAGTATTCGTCACGCGGGACTGCCGTGGGAGCTCGGTCTGGCGGAGACGCATCAGACTCTCGTACTGAACAACCTGCGCAGTCGTATTGTTGTCGAGACGGACGGCAAGCTGATGACAGGGCGCGACGTTATCGTAGCTGCTTTGCTCGGTGCTGAGGAGTTTGGCTTCGCGACGACTCCATTGATTACTATCGGCTGCGTAATGATGCGCGTCTGCCACTTAGACACTTGTCCGGTTGGGGTCGCTACGCAAAATCCGGAGCTTCGCAAGAAATTTGCTGGGGATCCACAGCATGTTGTTAACTTCATGACCTTCATCGCCAACGATGTGCGTGAGATGATGGCAGAGCTTGGCTTCCGCACGATCGAAGAGATGGTTGGACGTACCGATATCTTGGAGTCCAAGCCAGCTGTCGAGCATTGGAAAGCCAAAGGCGTCGATCTTTCACCGCTGCTGCACCAACCGGATATGGGCGAAGAAGTCGGTCGCTTCTGTCAAATGGAGCAGGATCACGGCTTAGATCGCTCGCTGGACATGACAAAGCTGCTCGATATCTGCGAGCCAGCGATTGAGCGCAAAGAGCACGTTCATGCGATTTTGCCAATTACGAATGTTAACCGCGTTGTCGGAACGATCGTAGGCAGCGAAGTGACACGCCGTCACGGCGTGGAAGGCTTGCCGCACGATACGATTCGTCTTCACTTTGAAGGTTCTGCAGGTCAAAGCTTTGGTGCTTTCGTACCGAAGGGGATCACACTCTCCCTCGAAGGAGATGCCAATGACTATGTCGGGAAAGGATTGTCCGGCGGTAAGCTGGCCATTTTCCCATCGAGCAAGTCGACTTTTGTACCGGAAGATAACGTCATTATCGGCAATACAGCCTTATATGGCGCAACAGATGGGGATGTTTACATCCGTGGTATCGCTGGCGAACGCTTCTGCGTAAGAAACAGTGGTGTACGTGCCGTCGTTGAAGGTGTTGGCGATCACGGCTGTGAGTACATGACAGGTGGTCGTGTCGTTGTTCTTGGTCCAACTGGGCGCAACTTCGCAGCAGGTATGTCAGGCGGTATTGCCTACGTATTGGATGCGAATGGTGACTTCCAAAACAAAGTGAATAAAGAGATGGTTTACCTTGAGCAGCTGGAAGAAACGTATGAAATGAATGAATTGAAAACGATGATTCAGCATCATGCCACATTTACGGATAGCAGCGTTGCCCACCAAGTTATTCAGCACTGGGATGAGTACGTTTGGAAGTTCGTGAAGGTTATACCGAAGGACTACAAACGGATGTTTGATGCCATCGAGAAGGTGAAACGCTCCGGTCTAAGCCAACAAGAAGCCGTCATGGTTGCTTTCGAGGCGAATATGAGGGATGTTTCCCGCGTAGGCGGAAATTAACAAATCAGTGTAAGGCTAACGAAGCGCGTTTGTGCTTAGGTACGAACGCGAGTTACGCTAGGATGCCAGCTTTTCTGGCCAACATGCTCAGGAGGGATTAAACGTAAATGGGTAAACCAACCGGTTTTATAGAACACGCTCGTGAAGTGGCATCCGAAGCTTCTCCTCTGGTCCGAATCGGCCATTGGAAAGAGTTTGCGACACCACTAACTCAAGATAAATTACAGACACAAGGCTCTCGCTGTATGGATTGCGGGATTCCTTTCTGCCACACAGGGTCATTAATCAGCGGCATGGCCGCTGGTTGCCCCGTGAACAACCTGATCCCAGAGTGGAATGATCTCGTGTACCGCGGTCAATGGCGCGAAGCCTTGGATCGTCTCCACAAGACGAATAATTTCCCGGAATTTACGGGCCGTGTTTGTCCAGCGCCTTGTGAAGGCTCTTGTACAGTAGGCTTGAAGGATACGCCGGTTACGATTAAAGCAATTGAAAAGGCGATCATCGATAAAGGCTTCGATGAAGGCTGGATCAAGCCTGAACCGCCGGAAACGCGCACTGGGAAGAAGGTAGCGGTTGTGGGTTCAGGTCCTTCCGGACTTGCGGCAGCAGCGCAGCTGAACAAAGCAGGACATTGGGTTACCGTGTTTGAGCGTGCTGACCGTGTCGGTGGCTTGCTGATGTACGGTATCCCGAACATGAAGCTGGACAAAAAGTATGTCCAGCGTCGTGTGGATCTGCTTGAAGCCGAAGGCGTGGCGTTCGTTACAAATGCGCATGTCGGTGTGAACTATCCGATTGAGAAGCTGCAAGAGGAATTCGATGCCATCGTCCTGTGCGGCGGGGCTACGAAGGGCCGCGATCTACCGATCGAGGGTCGTGAGCTCGGCGGCGTGCATCTGGCGATGGAATTCCTGAGCAAGAACACGAAGAGCTTGCTTGATTCCGAGCATGCTGATCGTGAATTCATCTCTGCCGAAGGCAAAGACGTTATCGTTATCGGCGGTGGTGACACCGGTACTGACTGCGTGGGTACTTCCATTCGTCATAAATGTAAGAGCGTGACGCAGTTCGAGATCATGCCGAAGTCACCGGAAACACGTCCAGCGAACAACCCATGGCCGGAATGGCCAAAGGTGTTGAAAGTGGACTACGGTCAACAAGAAGCGGCTGCTATTCAAGGCGACGATCCGCGTACGTACTTGATCAACACGAAGAAATTCGTGGGTGATGAGAACGGCAACTTGAAAGAGCTGCACACGGTTCTGATCGAGTGGCAGAAGAATGAGAAGGGTGCGTTCGTACCGGTCGAAGTACCAGGCAGCGAGAAGGTTTACCCAGCTCAGCTAGTGTTGATTGCCATGGGCTTCACAGGACCTGAGAACACCGTGCTTGATCAGCTAGGTGTTGCCAAAGACGAGCGCTCCAACGCGAAAGCGGATTACGGGAAGTTTGCTACGAACGTAGACGGCGTTTTTGCAGCTGGCGATATGCGTCGCGGGCAAAGCCTTGTAGTTTGGGCGATCAACGAAGGACGCGCGGTAGCACGCGAAGTGGATCGTTTCTTGATGGGATCATCCAATTTACCATAAGGATCGCAGTAAGACTGCTTGCAGGTAGAAATTCTACTTGCAGGCAGTTTTTTATATTTCATTCACATTAATAGATAAACGTGAACATTTTCGAATTCTCATGTACAATAAGAAAAAGCGTAGTCCATGCATGGACTGCAAGATGTACGGGATGGAGGAAAGCGCATGAAGAAAGAAGATCTCCTTACAGCTGCGGAATTGCAAGCATTGCTAGCAGGCAATGAGGAGAATACAGAAGAGCTTGAAGAGCCGCACGGTCCGCAGGATCTGAATTCTTTGCAAAAGGAAGTAAAGCTACTGTCCAAGCAGGTAGCGGAGCTCCAATTGCAACTTCATGAGCAGTTTGAACTCCAGAATAGGCAGCAAGAGCAGTTTCTACGATTATGCAGACACGAGCTAGAGAATAAGCTGCATGAGCAGCTAGTCAATACGATCGTGATCCATCAACATGGGGCGAATCAAGAAGATCGCGTGGAACTTCATGGTGTTGTTGAGGAAGCTGTACAAGATGTAGTAACCGTAGCTAAGACGAAAGAAGAGGATACGCAAGCAACATTATCAAGAGTAAAGAGCTATAGTAAGATTCGCAAAAGAAAAAAGGGCTTTCTCGAGAAGCTATTCGAGTAAAATGCGTAAACAAAGACCGCTTCTTCCAAGGGAAGAAGCGGTCTTTGTTTAGATTTCTAAGCTATACCATTCCTTCCTCATGCGCTTTCTTAGAAGCCTGAACCCGATCCCGGACGTCCATCTTGGAATAAATGTTGGAGATGTAGTTCTTCACGGTGCCTTCGGACAAGAATAGCTTCTCAGCAATTTCACGGTTGTTCAGGCCATCGGCGATGCTGTGCAGCACCTGTAATTCACGCTCACTGAGGCCGTAGGTCTCTGCACGAACGCTATCCTCTTTATCTTCAGAAGAGGAGGAAGCTCCTCCGCTCTTGTCAACCCCGCTACGCGCCTGCTGCACGAGCATCTTGGCGATATCGTGCGGGATTAGTGTGCCGCCTTGATGGACCCATTTAATCCCTGTGGCGAGGTCTTTAGGGTGAATAGCCTTTAGTAAGTAGCCTTCTGCCCCTGCACTAAGCGCGTCTACAACGTAGCTAATTTCCTGGAAGGTAGTCAAAATAATAACACGGATGTGCGGCCAAGCAGCCTTAATCTGGCGAGTGGCTTCGACACCATCCATAGTTGGCATATGAATATCCATGAGCACAACATCGGGCTGTACCTCTGTACATAGATTAACCGCGACTTGTCCGTTTTCTGCTAAGCCAACGACTTCAATATCAGGGTCCATACCGAGCACGATGTGCAAGCTTTCACGTATTAAATCCTGATCATCGACCAGGAGTAGTTTGAGCGGAGCTTGGTTTACAGTCATTGGGAAACAATCCTCCTCACAGTGATTAAAAGGTTGGGAACCGTTTTACGGGAATGAAACAATGGACAACTGTCCCTTGCTCAGGCAGGGAGCGTACCTGTAACGTACCCTGCAATGCTGATATACGTTCTTGCATGCTTTTAATGCCGAAGCCCAGTGTAAGTTGCTCCGTTCCAATACCATCATCTTCAATGCGAAGGGAGATCTGATCATCCGCATAAGTTAGCACAATGTCAATGCTCGTTGCACGTCCATGACGCTTCGCATTGGTCAAAGATTCCTGCAGACAGCGAATAAGTGAAAGTTTGGTTTGCTTGGGAATCTCGAATTCCTCACTAACCTTCGTGAAATGGATCTTGGTGCCAGTGTGCAAAGCGAATTCGTTAGCAAGCCGGGATAACTGCTGGGAGAGCAGCAGATCTCCCTCTTTGGGAACCATCTGATGTATGCTGCGTCGCACCTCTTCGAGGCCGCCGCGTGTCACGTTTCGCAGGACGTCGAGCTTCTGTTTGGCCTTTTCAGGGGATACTTCGATCAGATAAGAAACGGCATCCATCCCCATAATGACGGAGGTGAACGTATGACCTACCGTATCATGTAATTCTCGAGCCATTCGATTGCGCTCTTCTACCAAAGTAAGCTGCTCGATCTGGTTAGCGTACTGCTCTAAGACGTTATTTTGCTCATGAATCAAATGATACTGACGTTGGTTTTCCTCAAGCAGCTTCTCCGTCTTCTCGTTAGAGGTGACGGCACGTTGTAAGCTTAAACCGATTGCGAAGAAGAGGACGGCATTCAGGATAAAACTAAATAGTTGCCCAACCCCCATGCCGCTGTGAAGAAGAAAAAAGTAAGTTACAGGCATCCCCAACATGAAAATGGGGGCGGTCCACCAAGCATTTTTTCGGTCGGTGAGGAATCCAATGACCATAATTGGGCAATTAATGGTAAGTAAGGCGTCTTGCTCCATCCAAGCCAAGTAAATTTGCAGAGGGATACCGGTTAGCAGAACAGCAATCGGATACCCTGTAGGGTTAATATATTGGGGTCTCCAGAATAGGAAAGGAGCCCCGTAGGAGAGTAAAATAGCCATTATCGTTAACAGAATGTGGGTGAATGGTTGTTCATAGATGTGAAGGCAGCTATACAGCAAACCAAGCAGTGCAGCGCCGGTCAGTACAATGAACAATGACCACTCTACACCGTGCCACGGTCTTCTTTGGATCATAGATGAGCTGCTCCTTTACTCACGGGTCTTATCTTTCTATTGTACATAAAATTGGAAAAAATCCATAGTGAGCTCAGTCATATGACTTATTAATAAGTTGGCATGACAGCGGAAGTAAGGTACGATTGGATGATATTGGATATAAATGAGAGGGGATGTAGAATGTCAGCATCACATGAGGCTAATTTACCCATCGTACAGGTGGATCATATTTCGAAACGCATTGGTTCCAAGACCATTATTGATAAGTTAAGCTTCGATGTACCGCGCGGTGAGGTGTTTGGTTTTCTCGGGCCGAATGGCGCGGGCAAAACGACAACGATCCGCATGATGGTTGGACTGATGTCGATCTCAKAGGKGGATATACGCATTGGCGGGTATTCCATTCGTACGCATTTTGAACAAGCGATTCGTCATGTTGGGGCGATTGTCGAAAATCCGGAAATGTACAAATTTCTAAGCGGCTATAACAATTTGGTGCATTATGCCAGGATGATTCCAGGCATTGAAGAAGATCGGATTCAAGAGGTGATTGATCTTGTGGGGATGACGAATCGCATTCATGACAAGGTGAAAACTTACTCCTTGGGGATGCGGCAACGGTTGGGTATCGCGCAGGCACTTCTACATAAGCCTTCGGTGCTTATTCTGGACGAGCCCACCAATGGGTTAGATCCAGCGGGTATACGGGAGCTTCGCGATCATTTGCGAAATCTTACCCGAGAAGAGGGGATATCTGTTATCGTTTCTTCTCACCTATTAACAGAGATGGAGCTCATGTGTGACCGCGTTGCCATTATCCAAAATGGTAAATTAGTGGATGTTCGACTTATCAAAGAATTTGTCCAGGAGGATGGCAAACAGCAGGTCGTTTACGAAGTAGATGCCGTTGAGCAAGCGGTGAAACTAGCCTCTGAACAAGGTTTACAAGTAGAAGTCGTTGAGAAAGAACTTGTTATGAAGCTGGACAAAGAAGAAACGGCGATGTGGAATAAGCGATTTGTCGAGGCGGGAATTGCCGTATATGGCATCCGTATAACAGCGAAGTCGCTGGAAGATCAATTCTTAGAAATGACGGGAAGTGATCCTATTGCTTAATCTTATTAGAAATGAGCATATGAAAATTTATCATCGACTCCGAACATGGATTCTAGCGATCTTGTTGATTGTCATTGTTGTGCTTACTGGCGTGTTATCCCATTCGGATTACCAGAAAGACGATAGTTGGAAGGTCAGGGCTGCAGAAACCATCGAGCATAATAAAACAGAGCTTGCAAATTCCGATTTTCCGGAAAAATTTAAGCAGAAAATGCGAGAGGATAATGCGCTTCAGCAATATATGCTGGATCATAATTACCCGCCTATGGAGAATACGCTGTGGGGTGGTATGATGACTGCGGCAGGATTAATTGTGCTAGTGGTTACCTTATTCGCTGTTATTATTGCAGGTGATATGGTGGCAGGAGAGTTTACTTGGGGAACCATCAAGCTGCTGCTCATTCGTCCCGCGAGCAGGTCGAAGATTTTGTTGTCGAAGTACCTGACAACATTAATATTTGCGGCTACCTTACTGATTCTCTTATTCCTTACAGCTCTGATTGTCAATGGCTTCTTATACGGCTTTGATCGGTTGAGTCTTCCACATTTGACTGTCAATGCAGCCGGAGAAGTGCAGGAAAAGAACATGCTGATCTACATACTCGCGACGTATGGACTAAAGCTAATCGAGCTCGTCATGATCGTCACGCTGGCCTTTATGATTTCAACGGTGTTTCGCAGCGCCTCACTCGCGATAGGTCTTAGTATTTTCATTATGTTCGCAGGTCAAATCATCACACTTGTGTTTATGCGTTACACATGGGGCAAATACTACCTATTCGCGAATACGGATCTCACACAATATCTGGAGGGACAGCCGTTAGCGGAGGGAATGACGCTGGGATTCTCCATTACGATGCTCGTTCTCTACTTCTTATTATTCAATGTACTTTCCTGGGAAATATTCCGCAGACGCGATGTCGCGGCTTAACGACAAAAGAACGATCCTTCCGGTTCAGCTTTCACCGGGGGGATCGTTCTTTCTCATTTCTTAATGTACGTGTGTATCGCATCCGGTACTTCCAATAGCGACGGCAATTGGTAGAACGCTCCCTTTGGCGTAATATCAATCGTTCCATTGTTAAATACCCAGTCATCTACAACAGGAATGTGAATCGCATGGATACCTGCATGCAGCGCTGGCAGGACATCCGTAGTGATTGAGTTTCCGATCATCCACGTATGCTGGCGGTCAAAGTTCTGCTCGTGCATCAGCGTGTTCATAAACTCACGGGTCTTGTGCACAGTGACAAAGATACGATCCTGAAAAAATTCGTCGAGGCCTACATCCTTGATTTTCTTCATTTGGATGGAAACGTCTCCGCCCGTATACAGAAATAAGTTATGGCCAGCTTGCCCAAGCTTGTGAAGGGTTTCGTTCATCAGCGGATAAGGCTCAACGGTGTAACTATAGACCGTGTGTCCGAGCTGCATGAGCCAGTCCGTTTCTTTGGCACTAACAGGACGGTTGTAGTGCTGTGCGAACCATTGATAGGTCTCGACGAACGACTGAGGAAACCGCTCCGGCATAAAGCCATGAATTTGAATGCCAGCTAGATCGATATCCAATTGCTTTTTTTTAATGTCCTGCGTAGTCAGTCCATGTCCGGCGTACCAAGTTAGCATCAGATCTACGAACTGATCGATAACAAAGTCAAAATATTTATTACAATGCACCAACGTGTCATCAAGATCAAATAGGATGGATTGTTCTCTCATAGTTCCATGTCTCCCGCATCAGTTAGAAATGAATTTCCAACTAGTATATCATGCAGCTAGCGTAAGTCCTAGCTAAACGGAGTTACATAGCAACTGTGTTGCCTTTATACATAGGTTCTGGCGCAGCAACAGGTCGATTCCCAGTCTCAGGCTCGTTGTTAGGAACGGGCACAGGAACGGTTGCTTTCATAGTTTCCATTTTGCTGCTGCCTTGGAATACACCGCCTTCCTCAATGATGAAAGAGGCTGCGCTAATATTGCCATGCAGGGAACCTGTAGAGGTAATAGTCAGTTTTCCCTTGGTCGTAATATTACCTTGTACACTGCCCGCCAAAACGACATCTCGCGCTGAGATATTGGACTTCACAACACCATGCTCGCCAATAATAACATCGCCAGCGCAATCGATATCTCCGGTAATTCCGCCCTCAATGCGAATGCTTGCCTCAGATTTAATCCGGCCTTCAAAGCTAGTTCCCTCACCTATCAGCGTATCGGTTGTATTTGGATTCATGAGGTTTTTAGTTTTTTTGAACATGTTAGTTGTCATCCTTTCGAATCGATTTAAGATAAGGCTTGGGATCGACGCTTTCGCCGTTTTTGAGTACTTCATAATGGAGGTGTGCCCCTGTGCTGCGGCCAGTGGATCCGACTAAGCCAATTTTACTGCCTTTGTCTACGGAATCACCTTTGTTTACTAGAATTTTATTTAAATGCATATACCAGGTGCGTAAGCCCTTGGAATGTTCAATCACAATGTTATTGCCGTGATAAATGTCTCTCCCTGTGCTGACGACTTTACCAGCCGCTGTTGCAAATACGGGATCATTCTCATGAGCACCGAAATCAATGCCAGAATGATAACTCGGTATCTTGGTAAATGGATCTGATCTGTATCCAAATGGCGAAGTAACAACCTTCGTGCTAGTTGGCCACAGCGTTGGTGTTATGAGCAGCTGCTGTTGTTTGTCGGCTACCTTCTGTTTCGTTTCAGTCAAATTCGTTTGCAATGCTTGAACTTCACCATTAAGCGCAGTGAAGGACGCAATTGTATCTTGACCCAGCTTGAGAATGACATCTTGCGTTACGGGATTTGGGCTTCCTCCCACACCCGTTGAAGGGGAAGACGTATCCGCGATGGGTTGATTGGCATCTTTTTTCAACTTATCTGTGGATGATTTGCTTGCAATGGCGATGTTACTTGGTTCGTGATCGATCCCAGCTATGGTTTTGAGATCACTCTCGAGCTTCTTTACTTCTTCGACCTGAGTTTTCATATGTTCGGCTTGCTGGGACAGTTGAATGACTTCATTTTGCAATTGTTCGATGGCTTCATCTTTAGAAGTTAGCGCTGCGCTCCATTGTTGATTGGCACCACTCAGCTTCGATTGCAAATCACTTGCCTGTTTCAAGGAATGTGTATGCAAAATATATATCGATATGGAAATCAGCATTAGCAAGGAAAAGCATGCTGCTGCGATGTAGGCTACTAAATGAGGAATACGAAACCTGACGACTGATTGATTAGCGTCTGGGATGATGACCAATGTCAGTTTCTTGGGTTTCCACTTAAGCTTCATAAGGGCTATATTATCTCCTGTCGTGGTTGAATTTGGTAAAAGGTTCTGTACATCATTCGTCATATTGTGCTAAAAACCTGCCTTCAAACCCGCTAGTCCTAGCAAAATGAGTCTGAAGTAGGAAGGAATCCTGTCGTATATGATCGAATGTACTAATACAATTACAGAAAGCTGTAGATTTGGAGTGGAGGCACACATGATTAAGCTTGCAGGTATTGACATAGGGAACGATAGTATTAAGCTGGTGCTAGATGGGTCTAGAGAACCATTGGTGATACCGAATATCATTGCGCCTGGCTACGAAAGACACATTTTACAGGAAGAAGATTCACCGTGGAAAGCGTTGGATGTTGTCATCTACAGTCCGAGTCTTTCACAAAGGAATCAGCGTTATTTCGTAGGGCAGCTTGCCCTGGAGCACGAAGATAACTTAGAGCTGGAAGATACGGATAATAAAGCGCTATCGGATCAATCCCTCATTGTTGCACTGACTGCACTTGCTTATCAGGGTCTCTCGAACCAAGCAGCTAACCCTGGCTACGGTAATGTTGACGAAGTTGAATATACGTTGGGCACGGGTTTACCCGTTCGTTCTTTTCCGAAATACAGTCAGTCCTTCGAACATCGGCTTCTGGGTGAACACGAAGTGACGTTCCTTTCTACACCGCAATTCCATAATCGTAAAATCAAAGTTTCGATTCGCAAAGTAGCTGTCTCCATTGAAGGTGCTGCGGCCATGTTTCACATGGCGACACATGATAGCTTGCAAGTCAAAGACGAAGAAATATACAACGGCTGCATAGGCGTTTGTGAAATCGGCGCGTTGACGACAGATTTCCCAGTTATCAAACGCATGGCGATTGATAACCATTTTAGCCATGGCGAGCAAATCGGTATTGCTACTTACTTGGATGCCATCATTCGTGATGTCGAAGATGCGTATGGTCATTTGTTCCCAAGTCGTGCGAAGCTCGCACAACGCGTGAAGAATCGTCAATTTACGATTCAACTTCCAGGGGAAGGCCAAGTGGATATTCGGCCGATCGTGGATCAGCATTTCCGTCGTGCTGCCGTACGTATGGTCGAGATGATCAAGAAACGCTGGCGTAAATGCCCAGATATCCAATGCTTTTACGTGATTGGCGGCGGTGCAACAGCACTGAAGCCGTACATCCAAGACGCTGCAGGAGCGATGAAATTACGCTTCACTACGGATAGCGAATACTTAAACGTGCAAGGCTACTTGAAAGTAGCAAAAAGCCGGTTAAACCAATCGGTTCCAGTTTAATCATATAAGGCACCCGCTGACGCGGGTGCTTTTCCTCATTTGTATAAGCATTCCTCCAATATAAAATTCAGCGGCAAACTTACTGGTTGCCCGATTCAGCTTGCTTCAGCTTTGACAATTCCATGTATGTTGTTAACGTGCTTAGGAAAAGGCAAATGCCGAAGCTCATCGCACAAAGCTTACCCATCCATGGAGAAGTCGTACCGAGCATCAGTCCAGTAAGAACACATACCACGCAAAGAATCAGCAGCACATTACCCGACCATAACCATTTCGAAAAAGATAATTGACTAGATAGTTTACTGGACTCATGTTCAGGATTATTTGCAGTTCCGCTCGTTCCCTTTTTACCGCTATCTGTTGGGGCAATCAGGACTTCAGATGAGCTGCTGTTTGCTGCCTTTCGCTGTTTCATCAACCCTGCGATGACAAGAATCACCATAACGAGGGGTTGATAGGCAAGAATGATTACGGGAGAGCTGAAATTGGAATAGGCCAGAAGCTCTGTGGTGCTTTTAAATGATAGAAGTGTACTTAGTGTCATCAACAACGCAATAGGCTTATTAACAACTGGATAGTTTCGATCATGAAATAGGGAGCTAATGCCGATTAAGAGCGCCAGATAGATCGCAATGACTTTACAAGTAACGGTTGGAAACCAAATCATCAGCATGATGAGATCTACGCGATCGAGAAAGTCAGTCACGTGTATCATTTGGATTAGATTATAAGTTGGATAAGAAAAGTTGGCAGGCATCTTTGGACCGAGTACTGCGATAATTAAGAATAAAATGAGTGTAAGCAGGAAAACTCCAAGCAAAGAACCGTGCCGAATCGCTGATCGCACATGATTAGCATTACTAAGCAGATGGAGAAACGCGCCTAGAATGAAAATATCGCCAGCGTTTCCCAGTGTCAGGGTTGAGCTTGCAAACCAATGCTGAAGGGGCATCGTCATGGTTGGCGTTAGGAGCTGCAGGTCGATTTCATTGGAAAGAAGCAGCGGCATGATCATGATGGTACAAACAAAGAGCGGATAAAATAAGTCATTCACACGTGCGATTACCTCAACACTCGATTTGCCAAAATACATAAGCAGGACACAGGTAAGTAAGATGAGTATTTCCAGTGGTGTTACGCGCAGCAAAAGCGTAGTGTTGAACCTTGATATGGAGGAAATATCTCGAATGATAATTTGCCAGAAATGAAAAAGAATCAATAAATTGACAGCAGTACCTGCCCATTTCCCCAGCAGTATCTTGGAAATTTCGAATATATTGTGCCCGGGGAACAGTTTGACCAGGAAGCCAAAAAAGGCAGCAATCAGAAACACATAGAAAGTCGAAAGCAAGTAGGAGAACCAGGCATCCATTTGATTAATTCGAATTAATACGTTCTGTAATGTGAGGATACCTCCGCTCGTGACAACGGATGACGTCAACCAAGAGAGCTGACGCATGTTAATGACTTGTTTCGTATCGATGGGGATCACCGCCTTTCTGATTAAATGCCAAGCACACGCGCGAACCAAGGGGAAACCATTCGAATAAAAAAATAGGTTGGCATGGGTACATGTACTTGAAAGTATTCACAGGCAAATAAGACAAGGGTCAAACCAACTGTCAGTCCATAGATGATCTTGCTGCCTGTTCTCGCTAATCGCAGCATACTGCGATCGATGAGGTAGGAGCCTGCAACGATGAGGAGAAATAAGATCACGAATATTGAATTCATGGGTTACATCCCTTCCGTCGTCACATTGCGATTAATGACGCCTGTATTGGGTATAGACGCTTTGACGACAATGTGGAACTCCGCTTCTTTAAAATAATGCTCCCAATCACCCTCGAACTGTTCTTTCCACTTCTTCGGATAGGTACGCCACACTTTGAGGCCGAGTTGTGCAGAATCTGTACCTTCCTTTTGCATCTGTTTAATCGAAGCTACAATGGCATTTTTAATTTGCTCTGCGAATTTATCTTGTATTGTACGAAGAATTTCGGCGCGATACAGATCCTCATTCGAATGGTCTTCTTGAACAATGCCTTGTGCTTCTGCGACAACATCGAAAATAATTTTATCGTCCTGTAGCTTTGGCGTGATCTTTGTTTTGCCGCCTTGGACAGCAACAGTAATCAATTTATCGTCTGAAGCTGGGAATGTGAACTGCTGCTCTTTCACATGATTGCGCAGCCACATCAACCCATTCGCTTCTTGCTTCTTATAGATACCAACCATGCGATCGCCTTTGAATTGCACATAGCCGACCAACTGAATTTCCTTCGATGGCTGTGCAGCCGCCTTCCCTTCCATAGGCTCAAGATAACTCATGATGGGATCGCTTTTAAAACTTAACGTAAGGCCAATTTCTTTCGTAGATGTTGGCATGGATTGTCGGGATTTAGTTAATTCACGGATTACTTCAGCAGGGAATCGTTCGAACTTTGGTTCTGTATTTAGAAGGTCATAACCCTTTCCTTTTGTAGCGACTAGAAAGGTAGTCATCCGATTCTCAGGTGARCGTGGAAAGGCATCGAATATGCTTGAGATGCCCGTTTCCGCGAGTTTCTCACCAATAACAATCGTTCTTCGATGAGCAAGGAAAATGCGCCTTGCCGTCCTCTTTTGAAGCTTACTGATAGCCTCTCTAAAAGTTACTCCTACCTCGGAATCGATGTAATAGCTTTTGTTACCTGACGTACCCCCACTTCCACCGCTGGCGCCTCCCATACTGCCTGGAAGAGGAAACATATAGGCTACGCGATACCTGCCGTCATCTTCCAAATCGGCCGAAGAGGTAAGAACAAACGCAATATCATTGGTTTCTGTCCGATCCCAACAACCTGTAAGCAGTGTTGATGTGAGTAGTATGGTCAGAGAGAGTGTGAGACGCCGTCTGAGAAGATTCATTTGGATTGCTCCTCCTGACTGGCTTTATGTTCATGCTTAATTTGACTGCCGTTTAAGCCCCCTTCTTTCTGAATTTGCTCGGGAAGGTGGCTGCCCAAACTAATGCTATCTTGAATGGCCATGAATTCAGGCCGTTTCCGGTTGAGCCAGATCGGTGCCCGCACGAGGGTATCTTTCATATCGCTGGCGGATAACGGACCAATCGGTGATAGGTAGGGAACTCCGAAGGAGCGCAGATTAGCCATATGTCCTATCAAGATCATGATCGAGAATAAGATGCCGAAGAATCCGAAGATCGATCCAGCCATCAAAATAGGGAAGCGCAGCATCCGGATCGCAATGGCCCCGTTATATCGAGGAATCGTAAATGACGCGATCCCAGTAATGGAAACGACGATGACTATGGGCGCGGACACAATCCCTGCTTGAACGGCTGCTTGTCCTACGACGAGGGCACCAAGAATGGAAACGGCTGAGCCGACCGCTTTCGGGAGCCGAATACCCGCTTCACGCAAGGCTTCGAATGTAATCTCCATGATGAAAGCTTCTACAACCGCTGGGAACGGAATCGCTTCTCGGGATGCCGCAACACTTAGCATTAACGTCGTTGGCAGCAGGTCTTGATGATAGGTCGTCATCGCCACATAGAGTGCTGGGGCTGTTAACGAGAGAAACATGAAGACATAGCGAAGGAGACGTAAGAGTGTGCTGATTTGAAAGCGCTCGTAGTAATCCTCGCTCGTTTGCATAATTTGAATGAAGACGAAAGGTACGATGAGTGCAAATGGCGTCCCATCCGTCAGAATGGCAACACGTCCTTGAAGCAGGGCAGCAGCAACAACATCAGGGCGTTCCGTATATTGCATTTGTGGAAAAGGAGAATAGGCATCATCTTGAATGAGCTCTTCGATCATCCCCGATTCCAAAATAGCATCAATCTTAATGAGCTCGAGACGCTTAACAACTTCCTCGATTAACGAAGGCATCGCCAAGTCTTCCATATAGCAGACGACCAGATTCGTATTGCTCTCTTTGCCGACACTCATGGATTTCATCTTGAGTCGAGGTGTTTTTAGCTTGCGGCGAATCATGGAGGTGTTCGTACGGATGCTCTCTACGAAGCCCTCCTTGGGCCCACGCACGACAGTTTCGGTCTCTGGCTCACCAACGGAACGTTTCTCTGTACCACGGATGCCGAGTAAAATGGCTTTCGCGTTCCCCTCAACAAGCAGGGCAACATCTCCGCCTAAGACAGACGTCAGCAAATCCCCGTAATTATCGGAAATCTGCGTCTGAGACACCGGCAGAATGACATTGGCGATCCGCTCAATCGAGGTTTCGCCGCCTCCGATCAGCATGAGTGATTTCATCGTATCATTCAGTAGCTGTGTATTCGTTAGACCATCCACGAAGAGAAGTAGTGCTGGAATATGCGGATCGATTTCGAATTCACGGACAACGACATCGGAGCATTCCTGAAACATATCCTTGATGAACGTATGATTCTCATCAAGTAGCAGGGAGAGCTTAGTAGTCTTAAAATCCTCGATAAATGGGTAATCAAGCGCTTGATCTAAATCAGAGGAAGGTTCCACTTCGTTTGAAGGCTTAGATGTACGTCTTTGCAAGATGCTTTTCATCAAATATTTGGGTGTTTTGGCCAAGCGAGAGGCACCTCCTGCCGAGATCAAGCTGAAGAAATAAGAATGCGTAGATTATGTTCTGCGAAATAGAAGGATTTTATTACGAAAGTTGGAAAATTTTAATTGCACAGGATTCAATGGAAAGAAAAGGTATAGTACAGATGGCCTTGGCAAAAGCTATTTCAGCATGAAGATGCAGGGATAGGGGATGGTGTTTCTGTTTTGGTTAGTTCTGTTATTGTTGATATTTATTTTTCAGGCAGCTACGATTCTAATTTGCGAATATAAAAGGCCTGCTAAGTCGGTAGCATGGCTAAGTATTCTTTTCATTTTTCCAATAATTGGATTTATTATGTATTATTTCGTTGCAAGGGAATATGTCAGGCGGAAGAAGGTTCGTGGTCACAGCAGCGAACGGGGAGAGATGTTACAGCACAAAGCTAGCTTGGGGTCGAAAAGTGAAATAGATAACTTCTTGTCGGATGAACCGCGCCTTCGTAATTGGCTTCGTCATGTGCCAGAAGCGCCAATTACCGCGTACAATCGGGTAGTGGTATTGACGAATGCTGATGTCACCTATGAGGCAATGTTGGCGGAAATCGGGAAGGCCAGAAGTCATATTCATTTTGAATTCTATACGATTCGCGATGATGCGATCGGTATGAAATTTCAAGAGGCTTTGATTCGCAAAGCGAAAGAAGGCGTGGAGGTCAGAGTTATTTATGATGGCGTAGGAAGTTACTCGCTTTCTAAGGCTTATATCGACCAATTAAAGCAAGCGGGAATTGCAGTACAACCCTTCTTAAAGCCGTTGATCGCTTTTTTTGAAAGACGTTTGAATTATCGGAACCATCGCAAAATTGTCGTCGTGGACGGTTTAGTTGGTTTTGTTGGAGGCATTAATATTGGCAACGAATACGTAGGTAGGGATCCAAAGCTGGGCTTCTGGCGAGATACGCACCTGATGCTGCATGGAGATGCGGTATACGATTTACAGAGAACATTTCTGACGGATTGGTTTTTCGTTAGCGGGGAAAGTATGGAGGGGAGGGTCAATTATCCAACCCATGAGGAGGAGCATACTTCATTAGTTCAAGTCATTTCAAGTGGTCCCGACGCCAGATGGGATGCGATTCAGGAGATGTATTTCGCGGGATTGATCGCGGCGAAGAAGCGGATTTGGATCGCAACGCCGTACTTCATTCCCGATCCGAGCATCATCATGGCGCTTAAATCAGCTGCGATCAGTGGTATTGATGTGCGTGTCATCCTTCCGTACAAGGCAGATTCACGCATCGTTCAATACGCTTCAAGGTCTTATCTGAAGGAGTTATTACAGGCAGGTGTTCGATTCTATTTGTATCGGAAAGGGTTCATGCATGCCAAAATCATCATCGTGGATGAAATTATGGCTACGGTTGGTACAGCGAACGTGGATATGCGAAGCTTTTTCAGTAATTTCGAGTTGAATGCTGTCATGTTTGATCATAAGGTTATTGCCCGCTTAGAGAGTGACTTCGAGATGGATCTGAAGGAATGCATGGAAGTTAAGCTAAACGAATTTGAGATGAGGTCGCGGAGTGAAAAAAGGAAAGAGAGGATAGCGCGGTTGTTGTCTCCTTTATTTTAGATGGAAAAAGAGTAGTTCTATTAAGAGCTACTCTTTTAACTTTGATAGGATCGCATCTAAGTTTTGAGGTGAAACACGGTCGATCAGATCCCCGTAGGTTCGTAATCGGTTCATAATCATCAACTGATTAAACTCACGAGGGCTTGGGTGAAGCTCAACCTCTTTCCAAAGTAAGGGCGTCGATATCGTGGCGTCCTTTTTGGCGCGCGGTGTATAGGGGGCAGAAAGTGTTTTTCCATGCCAATGTTGCAGATAGTCGATATAAATCTTATCACCACGATTCTTCTTGAAACGCTCAATCGTAAACAGCTTTGGATGCATCTTAACCGCATACGCAGCAATAAAATGTCCAATCCTTCGGAGTTCCTCAAATGTATATCCAGGCTGAATGGGGATGTAGATCTGTACCCCAGTCGCTCCAGAGGTTTTGGGGACCGACTGAATGCGCAGCGAATCCAGCACCTCACCGATAATAAGAGCAGCCTCCATGATGCGAGGTTCTTCCTCCAAAGTAGGATCGATATCAATCACCCATTCTGCTGGCAGTGTCTCTCCAATGTAATGGAAGGAAGGATGGAACTCTAAGCAAGTCAGATTCCCAAGCCACATGAGCGTAGATAAGGAATCCAAATTCACATAGTTAATGCCATCAAGCGGGGCTAACTTAACGAAGCTAGGCACGGGATCTGGAGCATTTTTCTGATAAAAGGACTTGTCATCATACCCGTGCGGAAATCGAATCGTCGTTAGATGGCGATTACGGCAATAACGTAGGAGGTACGGCGAGAGCTCACTTAATTTCGTGAGATAATCCGCTTTCGTGATACMTAAATCGGGCCATAGCGGCTTATTCGGATTCGTGATCGTCAACTCATTGCCTTCTACGAGAAGCATTGCTTTCTCTGCTTTGAACGCCATAGGCATGGGAACTCCTTCTGAGCTTGTGTCGTATCTCCAGTTATTGCCTTGGTGAATGGTTCTCAAACAGGGATAAAAAAGCTTTCTCTACTTTCAAACCGCTGGAAGTTTGCGCACGTTTCCTTACTTAGAAACAAGAAGGAGGCATTATAGTATGGTCAATAATGTGAAGAAAATAGGGTTATCCTCATTGGTGTTGCTAGGCATTATAACAGGAGTGACAGCCTTATCCGCCATAGCGGCTGAACCCCTGAAGGTCCAAAGCGAAACAGACGTTGCTGGTAATTTAGGTATTCTGCAAGGTGAAGGCAATGGACTGACTGCGGAGTACTTGAACAAATCAACGACTAGGCTGCAAGCTGCCGTGATGTCCCTCCGACTGCAGGGACTTGAAGCCGAGGCGCTGGCTTATAAAGGAACATCTAGCTTTAAAGATGTAAGCGGCATTTCGACAGCCAATCAGGCTATTCTCGGCTACTTGAGTACGCATCCTGAGCTTGGCTGGCAAGGTACAGATGACCATAGCTTCAATCCGCTTGGAACTGTGACAGCACAACAGTTTTATAAGGTGCTTATGGAATCTTTAGGCTTTAAGCAAGGCTTGGATTTCGAATATGCGAATGTGTTCGATTTCGCAGCTAAGCATGGTTTATCCAAGCTAACGACAGTAAAAGACTTCAAAAACTTACATATTGCTTCTGGAACGCTTGAAGCGTTAAAAGAGCCGATGAAAGGGACGGCGGTAACGTTAGCTGCTGATTTGGCAGGCAAAGGGAAGCTAGATAAGTCAAAGCTAGCTGAGCTTGACAAGCCAGCGTTGAACCTAGTTCAAAGCGATACACTTGGCAGTTATCTCACTAACGATAAAGGAATGACGCTGTACTATTTCACGAAGGATGTTGCAGATGTGAACTCTTGCGTGGGACAGTGTCTAACCAATTGGCCTATTTTTAATTCGAATAACTTTACGGTCCCTGCCGAGTTCAATGCCGCTGATTTCAGCGTTTTCACACGTACGGACGGTAAAGATCAACTTACCTACAAAGGCTGGCCGCTTTATACCTTCATTAAGGATGTAAAACCAGGAGACACCACGGGAGATAATGTTGGCAAGGTGTGGTTTGTTATCAAACCGTCGAACGGTAACGTGGCCTTGGGGACGAAAACGGATCTAGGTAATTATTTGACAGATGGAAACGGAATGGCGCTTTACTACTTCGACAAGGATACGAAAGGCGTGAGTAACTGCACAGGCAAATGCTTGGAGAAGTGGCCTGTATTCTATGCCCCTGCGATTTCTGCGCCGACGGGCATGAACGCCAATGACTTCGGGACACTGGTTCGTTCAGATGGCCGTATGCAATCTACGTATAAAGGCTTTCCGCTGTATTTCTGGGTAGATGACAAGAAAATGGGCGACACCTTGGGTCAAGATGTTGGTCATGTCTGGTACGTGATTGATCCAGCGAAATTCGCAGGAACCAAAGCTCCGAACACATCGGTGAAAACAAGTAAGTCCGATGCGTTGGGCACTTATCTGGTGGATGCAAATGGCATGGCACTCTATATGTTTACTAAGGACAAAGCAGATCCTAATTCCTGTGTAGGTGCTTGCTTAGTGAACTGGCCAATTTTCTACGATGCGAATCTGACCGTATCCTCCGATCTTGGGGCAAGCGACTTTGGCGTATTGACACGGAAGGACGGTACATTGCAAAGTACTTATAAAGGTTRGCCGCTGTATTACTGGATCAAGGATCATCAACCCGGTGACACAACTGGACAAAATGTAGGAAAAGTTTGGTTTGTTATCGATCCATCTCAATTCACGGCAAGATAACGATCAAATAGGGTGCTCCAACATGCTGGAAAATTCAGACATGTTGGGGTGCTTTTTTCTAACAAACTATTGCCAAGACTTCCAGCTGAGGCTATGGTAGTAAGATAATAAAAAGTCATTTCGACTCGGGGTGTACCTGAACAATGCGAAATCGAACAGATGGAGAACTCATGAAGCTGGTCATGGGTAAACACCATCCAGCCTTAGAAGAGCTATACGATAGATATGCAAAGCTTGTGTACTCCTTTGCATTGAAATCCACCAAAGAAGAACAAGCGGCTCGAGAAATCGTTCAGCTTGTATTTACACGGCTATGGACGACGGAGAAGGGGTATGATGCGAGCAAGGGAGCATTCGTCAACTGGATCATCACCATAACTCGGAATATCACGATTGACTGTGTACGTAAGAAGCGGCGAACCGACCAGGATATCCATTTTGAGCCCAAGGAATGGGAGCGATCTTTCGTTTCCAAGGATCAGGATCCACAGATGGTGATGTCTCGCAAATGGATCGGGGAACAAATTCAGGAGGCTTATGTCCATTTATCCGAAAGTCAGATTGAATTAATCAATAAGATGTATTGGCAGGGTTATTCGTTGAGTGAAATTGCAACCCAGACCAATGAACCCATTGGTACGATCAAGAGCCGACTGCATCAAGGCTTAAAATTACTTCGCAAGCATCTGACATCAATGAGGGAGGGATGACGTTATGGAAGAACGAGAGACTGTAGATTGCAGTTATTTGGTCAATTATTTGACTGGCGATTGCACAGAGTGGGAACGCGCTGCTTTCGAACGGCATCTGCGAACCTGTGTCACTTGTCGTGAAGAGTTAAGCGAGTTACAGGAAGTATGGGAGTCCTTGCCTTTTGACATGGAGGAAGTTGAAGTGCCGGCAGATTTGAAGGGGCAGGTCATGCAGTCCTTACAACCGAATCGTATAGAACCCGCTGAGCGTAAGAAAAAGCGTTCTTTCGTGTGGATATATGGCACTTCCGCGGCGATTGTTCTAGGTTTCGTTGTAGGCATTTGGTGGAATAATCAACAACAAGCTGTAAGCCCCATAGCGGGGGCGGCATTAAATCAACCCGCAGAAATCGTGAATACCTATCAGTTGAAGTCTTTTGATACGACCATGCCTGGTGCTTCTGGTACGGCGTATGTGCTGCAAAGTGGCGATAGCCACAACGTGGTCATTAATCTTCAAGGGCTCAAGGAAACGCAGGGGGACTGGACCTATCAGGTGTGGTACAACAAGAGTGGGAAGCGATATAATTGCGGAACGCTGCGTGTGGATGAGAAAGGCACAGGTATACTCACCTATGCCATCCCCGTGAAAGTAAAGGATGCGCAAATCGACTCATTTGGGGTGACTTTAGAGCCAGATCCGAATGGAAGCACGCCGCGCGGGAAGAAGATATTAGGCACTTAAATGTGAGATGTAAGGAATCAAGAAATCACCTGCAACCACAGATACAAACCAATTAACGTGATGAGCAGCGTAGGAATCGTCAGGATAACGCCTGCTTTCATATACCCGCCCCACGTGATTTTCACACCTTTTTTAGCTAGCACATGGAGCCAGATCAGGGTTGCTAGTGAGCCGATAGGCGTCATTTTTGGACCCAGATCGGTACCAATCACATTCGCATAAATAAGGGCCTCTCTCAGGGTGCCCTCTGTTTGTGTTCCCTGAATCGCTAATGCATCAATCAGCACAGTCGGCAAATTATTCATGATCGAGGACAGAATTGCCGCAAGGAATCCCATGCCTATCGTGGCTACGAACAAGCCTTCGTCAGAAATAATATCGATGAGATCGCCGAGAGCATCCGTTAGGCCGACATTTTTGAGCCCATAGACAACCACATACATACCAATCGAGAAAATAACGACTGCCCACGGAGCTTCTTTCAAAATCTTCTTTGTATTGATCACAGGGCTCGACCGGGCAATTAGAACGAAGGCCAGTGCGGCAGTTCCAACTAGCATGGAAACAGGGATTTTGATAAAACCGCTGCACATATAGGTAACTAACAAAATGCCAAGAATCCACCAAGAGAGTCGGAATAGCCCTAGATCCTTAATCGCTTCGGAGGGACGTTTCAGTTCGGTTACCTCATAATGCTCAGGAATTTGTTTGCGATAGTAAAGGTAGAGAACAAGCAAGCTCGCTCCTAACGAGAACAAGCTCGTCACAAACATTCGGCTTGCATAGGTGACAAAATCTATCTCGAAAAAATCGGCCGATAATATATTCACCAAATTGCTGATGATAAATGGAAGTGAAGATGTATCTGCGATAAACCCGCTTGCCATAATGAACGGGAGAACGGCAGCATCCGGTAATTTCATTGCTCTGACCATGGCCAGCACAATAGGCGTCAGGATCAGAGCTGCACCATCATTTGCAAAAAAGGCTGAAACCGCCGCGCCAAGCAGGATGACGTAGACAAACATGAGCTTTCCGTTGCCTTTGGCTAGGCGCGCCATATGGAGTGCGGACCATTCGAAAAATCCAATCCCATCTAGAATAATCGAGATCAAGATAATGCCTACAAAAGCGAGTGTCGCGTTCCATACGATGCCTGTTACTGTGTCGACATCCTGCAGCGAAACGACTTGGAATGCGAGGGCAAGTAAAGCTCCGGCAGATGCTGACCAACCAATACTTAAGCCTTTCGGCTGCCAAATGACAAATGTAATCGTTAGTAAAAATATGATAATAGCTAAATAAATCATGTGATCCTCCTAGCAGACAACAAATGAATGACGTTGTTAATATCTCAAATTTAGGGCTGTCTGTATAGATAAAAATTATAGGAGGGGGTTTGACTAGATAGAAGGTTGCAACCATTTCAGGATGGCAAGACTAGAAACATCCAAACAAACGAGAGAAACAAACGTACGAATGAGGGAGAGTCAGAGTGAATGGAGCTTAAGCCGGTATTTCCTTTTGAGCCGATCTCAACGGAAACAATTCCAACCGCTGCCGATTGGATTGCACAAATTAAATGGGATGGCGTACGCATGCTAACCTACTACGATGGTCGGGAGGTGCGACTGTGGAATCGGCGCTGTCATGAGCGGACGGAGCAGTATCCTGAGCTGTTGGATATTCAGTCCTACTGCAAGGCTTCTTCCGTTATTTTGGACGGAGAAATCATTGCATTTGATGATAAAAAGCCTACCTTTCATGAGATTATGAAGCGGGAATCGCTGCGAAAAAAACAGAGTATAGACCGAGCGGTCATTCAGACGCCCGTTACCTATATGATTTTCGATATCTTGATGTGTAATGGGAAATGGTTGCTAGATGAACCTTTGTCAGTCAGACAGAAGGTTCTTCAGGACGTGATTACACCGCTGCCTCATTTTCAATTGACACCGAATATGCCTGATGCTAATCAGCTTTATGAGGTCATGAAAGCACATGGGATGGAAGGAATTGTGTGTAAGGATCTGCAAAGCACCTATGCATTAGGCGGGAAAGACCGGCGTTGGGTGAAAAAGAAAATCTTCCATGACATCCACGCTGTCTTGGGGGGAGTTACGTACCGGGCGGGTGTTGTCAATGCCATTCTGCTAGGGCTATTCGACCGGGAGGGCCGATTTGTTTACATCGGTCACGCAGGGACAGGGAAATTATCGCGCGAGGAATGGCGACAGTTAACCAAGCTCGTCGAACCGTTGACGAGCAAGGAAAAGCCTTTTGCCAATGAGCCGGAACGGAGCAAAGATGCGATTTGGATCGAGCCGAAGCTAACGGTAAAAGTCCAATACATGGCATGGACGCCTGGCGGCGTGATGCGGCACCCGAGCATTCAGGCGTTCACGCAGGTGGAGTTGACGGAGTGTACGTTTGATCAGATTTAGGAAAAATGCCCCATCTTGTTCACCAAGATAGGGCACTCTTTTATATCATAGCTATCAAGTAACGGGCTCTTTGGCCTTTCTCGCTCGAGGTTTCGCAGCGGGCTTCTTCTCCGCCGTTTTCTCCATCGTAACCGAGGCATCCTCGCCAAGTGTCACTTTACCGTCGGATGGTTTGGTCGCGTTTAAGCTGGCTTGAAGCGCTGCCATAAGGTCGATGACGCTTGTCTTTTGCAGCGCAGGTGCGCTCTGGATTTCTTCACCTGCCACTTTATGCTCAATGGCATCAAGTAAGCGAGCGCGATACTCGTCTTTATACTTTTCTGGTTCAAAAGGAGTGGAGAGTTGATTGATCAACATCTTTGCCATCTCCATCTCACGTTCATTTACGGTAACCTTCTCGGGAAGGTTCGGTACTTGCGAAATCGGACGAATTTCATCCGGATAAAATATGGTTTCCATCGCTAGGCAATTTTCGATGACACGAATAGCGGCTAGCGAGCTTTTGGAGCGGATCGACACCTTGGCGATACCGATTTTGCCTGTTTGGCGCATGGAATCGAGCAACAGCATGTAGGCACCGGCACCCGTATCTCCGGGACCGAGGTAGTACGTCTTTTGAAAATAAACGGGGTCAATATCTGTTAAGTTTACGAAGTCCAAAATTTTAATTTCCTTGTTCGCTTCCCCTGAGATTTCCTCCAGTTCATCCTTTTCAAAAAGAATAAATCGCCCGGGCTCATACTCGTACCCTTTCGAAATTTCCTCCCACTCTACTTCCTTCTCGCAAGTCTGGCATTTTCGTACATAAGATAGCGGGGTAATACAAGTTTTGTGAATATAGCGCATTGAGATATCTTTATCCTCAGTGGCTGAAAACATTTTAACGGGAACATGAACAAGTCCGAAGCTAATTGCGCCTTTCCACACGGTATGCATCGATGTAATTCCTCCCCCAACATACGTAATTGTACTAGTATTCTCTTGATGGATTACCTTTATACGGCAGCGAATTAAGAGAATGGTTTAGGGGGAGATTGGAGAGGTTATAAATGCAAGATGATAACCCAAATAGCGACCTAAGGAGGGATTACGGATGGCATCAGAATCGAATTTTTCGCAAGATACGAGCAATGAAGATAGGGATGATTGTTTCATGGACATTGATCGTATGATTAATGAGGGGCTTGGAGGCGGAAACGTCACCATGCAAAATGGGTTAATTGAACACTCAACCACGGATACGATGGATGCACCGGAATCCGTACTGGATGAACCATGAATGTTCACCGTGCTCAAGAAATTTTAGCTGCAGATGAGAAAATTGACGTTGATCTGAATGGGATGGCTGTCTGGATTGACAGTGTAGACTCCGATAAAGGTCTCGTTAAAGTGCATGCGGAAGGAAATCCCGCAGATGCTCGGGTCGTACCAGCTAAGGAACTTGAAGAGGTACACTAAAGGTCCGCATGGGAAAAAGGCCTTCTCCGATTCGAAATCGGGGAGGGCTTTTTGTGCGGAGAAAGAATCAATTGGACAATTAATACAGTGACAGGTTGCTGTCACCTGCTGGCGAGGACTATAATAGAAGCAGCACGCGCACGCGGAAGAAAGGGATGAGATCATTGACTCAATCCACATTTAAGTTTCATTCTCAGCATGAAGCAGATACGGATAAACTGGGAAACCTATTAGCAACGTATCTACAGCCAGGCACAGTCCTAACATTAGACGGTGATTTGGGTGCGGGAAAAACGAGATTCTCCCAAGGTTTCGCCAGAGCGATGGGGATTTCGGAGCACGTAAACTCACCTACATTTACCATTATCAAAGAATACGAGGGAGTTGGACTCCCTTTCTACCATATGGATATGTACCGTATTTCGCAAGAAGAAGCAGATGAGTTGGGATTAGAGGATTACTTCTATGGGGCAGGCGTTACGCTGATCGAATGGTCGAGCTTAATTGAAGATCTGCTGCCGCCTGACAGACTCAGTATTACGATCACCCAAGAGGTTGATCAGACCCGCGTATTTCACTTGACTCCACACGGTTCACCGTATGAGAGCTGGTGCGTACAGATGAAGGAGAACGGACATTTACATGACGGAACGGATAACTAACACGGGGCGATGCTTAGCAATCGATACCTCAACATCGGCAATGACAGTTGCTATTGTGGAAAATGGAAAATTACTCGGAGAGGTTAGCTCTCATGCGGAACGTAATCATTCTCTGGGATTGCTTCCCCACATTCAAGATTTACTCTCTCAGTTAGGAATGAAGCCGAGAGATCTACGCTCGGTTGCTGCCGGCCAAGGGCCAGGCTCGTATACAGGCGTGCGAATTGCTGTTTCTGTAGCCAAAACATTTGCATGGTCGCTTGGACTAGACCTGATCGGCGTGTCCAGTTTAGAGGCTATGGCAATTGGTGGTTCTGTACAGAACGACTATATGGGCAGCGGGTTGACGTGGGTCGTACCTCTTATGGATGGAAGGCGTAAACAAGCTTTTACAGCTGTGTATGCCTTTGAGGGGAAAACTGCGGTAACGGCTGAACGAGAACCAGATGCTAGTTGGCGTGAGGTGTTGCCTGATGGTATTCGGGTTATCGGTGCATGGACGGAGCAAATCCTGACGCTAGCTAGCAGCGCTAGGCCTGATCACATTCTGTTCGTCGGTGAAACCGCAGGCTTTGCGGCCGAGCTAGAGCAGTTTATAAATGATTTTACTGGCAGCGTAAGTGTCGTTCCCTATGGTATTGAAGCGGAGTATATAGGATTGCTCGCCAGTCCGAGATTAGCGAGAGGCGAGAAGGCAGACGTTCATTCATTTGTCCCGAATTACACGAGGCTTCCAGAAGCGGAAGCCAATCTGCTGGCTGGCCTGCAGACGAAGAAAGGGGAGCATTAATCATGGAACAGAGACAGCCGCATGCCATAGAAAATTCATTGGTATTCCGCTCAATGACCATGGAAGACATTCCTTTTATTTGTGAGATCGAGCAGGAAGCGTTCACGACTCCTTGGACAAGAGGGGCTTTTGAGAATGAGCTGACGAACAACCAGTTTGCGCATTATATGATTATGGATATCGATGGGGAAGTTGCTGGATATGGCGGCATGTGGCTCATCATGGAAGAAGCGCATGTTACGAATATTGCTGTCAAACATACGTATCGTGGTCGCAAGCTCGGAGAGAGGTTGCTGCGTGAGTTGATGAAAACCTCAGCTTTCCTCGGTGCCATTCGGATCACGCTTGAAGTACGTGCCTCGAATTATGTGGCTCAAAATTTGTACGAAAAGCTTGGCTTCCGCTCTGTTGGTGTGCGTAGAGGCTATTATACAGATAATCGCGAGGATGCCGTCGTTATGTGGGCAGACTTGCCCAATCGTAGAAAGGATAGTCTCAGTGACTGAGGCTTTCAAATAGGTGAAGAATGTGAGTAATGAACAACAGACACAACAGGATAGACAAGAAGAAGTGGTGGTAAACGGTCAAAAGAAAACTGCGACAACGAAGCCAGTCTATATTCTCGCCATTGAAACGAGCTGCGATGAGACTTCCGTGGCGATTGTTGAAGATGGGAAAATTATTCGTTCTAACGTCATTTCGAGTCAAATCGAAACGCACCAACGCTATGGCGGCGTTGTGCCGGAAGTGGCTTCCCGGAAGCATGTGGAGTCGATCACATGGATGCTGGAGGAAGCCGTCACAGAAGCGGGCGTATCGCTCCATGAGCTTTCCGCCATTGCCGTAACCGAAGGCCCCGGACTGATCGGGGCCCTGTTAGTCGGCGTCGTCGCGGGCAAAGCACTCGCTTGCGCCCTAGACCTCCCGCTGATTGGTGTGCACCATATCGCGGGACATATTTACGCCAACCAGCTCGTGCACGAGCTGGTGTATCCTTCGATTTCGCTCGTCGTGTCCGGGGGACACACCGAGCTCATTCTGCTCGAAGGCCCCGGCCAGTTCCGTATCATCGGGCGCACGCGCGATGATGCAGCCGGCGAGGCTTACGATAAAATTGCCCGGGCAATGGGATTGCCTTACCCGGGCGGACCGCACGTGGATCGGCTTGCACAGGAAGCCGATTCCGAAATCAAAATGCCTCGCTCCTGGCTCGAGGCAGACTCCTACGACTTCAGCTTTAGCGGATTGAAATCCGCGGTGTTGAACGTCGTCAACCAAAGCAAGATGCGCGGCGAAACCGTTCAGGTTGCGCAAATTGCGAAGGGCTTCCAAGCATCCGTCATCGATGTGCTTGTGGAGAAAGCGAGCCGCGCGGTGAAGGAATACGGCGCGAAGCAGCTCCTGCTCGCGGGCGGTGTCGCCGCGAATAAAGGGCTTCGTAGCAGGCTCGCCGAGCGCTGCGAGCAGCTTAATGTGCCGCTGCTGGTGCCGCCGCACCGGCTCTGCACGGATAATGCGGCGATGATTGGCGCCGCCGCTTTTCTCAAGTGGGACAAGCAGGAGTTCGACTCCTTGGCGTTGAAAGCCGAGCCACAGCTCAAGCTGGAAGAGTGGTAAATTTGTCTCTACTCTCCCCCTTGTGGTAACTTCAATGAATTAGGACCTCTTGAAGTGATTAGTTAGAAAATATCGAACTAAATTGAAGTCAGTCGACTCCGGTGATGGATTAATTCGATTTCACCGAACTATTTAGCCGATTTTCGGGGTAACAGCTGATTTAGGGCATTTTAGGTGGGCGAAATCGAACTAATGATGTTAATCTCTTCTGACAGTCATAAATAAGCAGGGAAAGTCGAACTAAATCAGCTTCTGATCAAATACCGCACTATAAATTTTGCTACGCCTGAAGCGTTCAACTATTAACGGTAATCGAATAAAATAAATATTCAGATTACGGTATTGACTTTGCAAATTGTGCATACTATAATCACAATCAATACTTTCAAACGCAACGAACGGGAATAGTAAGGCATGATCAGTTTCGCCTCAGAGAGCTGTGCGCTTGGTGAAAGCACAGACGAAACTTCACCTGAACTCGCCCGGGAGCGGTAAGACTGATTAGGATGCTAAGGATCCAGCACCCGAGTAGGTCTTGACGGTTGACCCCCGTGATCAGGTACATGAGTGGTTTCGAGTGTAACAGCTCGGATCAATTAGAGTGGTACCGCGGAAGGTTCAAGCCTGTCGTCTCTTTTATAGAGATGGCAGGCTTTTTTGGTTGTTCTGAAAGTTGTGGCGGTATGCGCATACTGCACAATTGCGAATGAAACATTGAAGTAACGACACATATAAATAACGCAATGAACAAGAGTAGTAAGGGCTCATTTCTCTGGTACAGAAAGCTGCGGGTTGATGCGACGCAGACCGAGAACGCCCCGAACTCGCTTGGAAGCGGTCATCCTGATTAGCTGCAGATTAGCTGTTAGGGATGAACGGATGACCTCCGTGATCGGGTGATGTAGCGAGCAAAAGCTTGCTTGCTATATCTGAGGTGGGCTCCTTGACGGAGTCAACAAGAGTGGTACCGCGCTGGGTGAAGACCCGTCGTCTCTTATGTGGAGATGACGGGTCTTTTTGTCGTCTGTGGAAAGTGCGCTGCAGCCACTAGTCACATCTGATGAAAACAAGCCGCATCCTTCCAATCCCACGCTGTAACGGTGAAAATCACGCTTACAGCTCAAGAAAAACGTCGCATTCCACCAATCACACGCTGTAACGCTGAAATTCATGCTTATAGCGCAAGAATACAAGTCAGATCTCACCAATCACACGCTGTAACGCTGAAATTCATGCTTTCAGTACAGTAAAACAAGTCGCATCCCACCAATCGCACACTGTAGTGATGAAATTCACGCTTACAGAAGACGACACCAAGCAGACGATACGCATACAACTTCACGCCCCCTACGGGCATACCTTGAGGAGGAATTAACCATGGAAAACAACACAAATACAAATCGACGCATTCGCATTTTTGATACGACTCTACGAGATGGCGAGCAGGCACCGGGAGCATCCCTCTACCCCGAAGAAAAAATCCGCATCGCGAGGCAACTTGCTCTAATGGGTATCGACACGATAGAGCCGGGCTTCCCGATCTCAAGTCCAGGCGATTTCCAAGCCGTACAGCAAATTTCACGCGAACTGCAAGGCATTGAAATTTGCGGTTTCGCCCGTGCAGTCAAAGCGGATATCGATGCTGCGGTCAAAGCTACGCAGGATGCGGCATCTCGACGTATCCACATGTTCCTGTCCTCATCGGACATTCACCTAGATTTTCAGCTGCGCAAATCGCGCCAGCAGGTTGTCGAGATGGCTCGCGCTATGGTCGGTTATGCGAAGCAATTCGTCGATCGGATCGAATTTTCGCCGATGGACGCGACGCGGACGGGTGATGAGTTTCTTTTCGAAGTGCTGGAAGCGGTCATTGCCGAAGGCGCCACCATTCTTAACATCCCCGACACAGTGGGCTATGCGCTTCCGGAAGAGTACGGTGCGATGTTCCGCAGAGTACGTCAAAGTGTGAGAGGCGGCGATACCGTGGAGTATAGCGCACACTGCCATAATGATCTGGGGCTTGCTGTGGCCAACAGCCTTGCGGCTATTGCAGCAGGAGTCACGCATGTGGAAGTAACCGTGAACGGAGTTGGCGAGCGTGCGGGGAACTGTTCACTGGAAGAGCTAGTCATGGCGATTGAGACGCGTAAGCATTCGATGGGCGTGGAAACGGGCATCGTGACGAGTGAGATTTTTAACACCTCCAAAATGGTCAGCCGCATCATGGGCTTCCCGATTGCGTACAACAAGCCAATTGTTGGCCGAAATGCCTTCCAGCACGAAGCGGGCATTCATCAGGATGGACTGCTGAAAAACCGCAACACATATGAGATTATGGATCCAGAAAAGCTAGGCATTCCGCGCTCTATGATTATCCTTGGCAAGCACTCAGGCCGCCACGCACTGAAGCATCGTGTTGGACAGTTTGGTATCGAGCTTACAGGAGAAGAACTAGAAACACTTTATACACGTTTTAAAGAAAAAGCCGACGAGCAGAAAATGGTCACAGACGACCAGCTGATGGAGCTTGTAGGCAGCACCGTTGATGGGCAAATGGAGCCTTTCACGCTAGCGCATATGCAAGTCATTTCGAGCAGTGATCGCAATCGTGTCGCTTCCGTCTCGGTAAGAAATAATCAGACAGGCACAGAGAGCATCTACTCCGGTACAGGGGAAGGCCCGATCGAAGCCATCGTTCACTGTCTGCAGCAAGCCATCCCGATGGATGTGGTGTTCTCTGATCTTGAACTGCACTCGTTGTCCACAGGAGAGAAAGCAACGGGGGAGGCTGAGGTAACGATCTCAGTAAACGGTCAAACGTACAAAAACACTGGCATCGACCAAGATATCCTTGTCGCGGTAGCCAAAGCATTCATTTCAGCCTGTAACCAAGCCGTTCGGATGCAAAATAGTGTCACGTCCGGAGAACCTTCGAAGGTGATAACAGCTTCGTAGACAACAATTTTCGCCCCGCGCACCTAAATTGTAAGAAAACTTAGATATATACACAGCTTGTGAGCAAAGTTATACACATACCCTGTGTACAATGTGTATAACTCAAAGAAAACCCGAGATATCAACCTTTTTGGGTGGGGGTTAAAAGGGATAACTTTTTCACAAAAAAATGTGGGTAATGTGGATAACCTTGTGGAAAAATGAATAAAAGGCTGATGGGTGGCGGAAATCGTCGCCCTTTTTCTGTGGATAACATTGTGTGCAACTAAAATGGGCGAAAATGAGATCAAGTGAAATTATCGGAACAATTCGTCATTATTTTTCTGTGTATAAGAAGGCATTGGCAAGCCGAAAGCTATGCGCTCAAAGGGCGCGGGCAATGAAATTCTGATATGAAATCCGCCGTGTCTGTGGGTAACTTTGAACATTTTGTGAACTTGTCCACAGGACAACCGCCAGATAAATGGTCGAACAACAAAAAAGTCCACGTCTTCCGACGTGAACTCCTGCTCCAACCATATTTTAAGCCAATAAAGCTTCCCATTCCTCATAACAAGACGCAAGTGAACTCTTACGCTTATCAACCTCAGCCGTTTTCTCCTGAACAAGCACATAGTCATTATACACAGCCGGATCAGCAAGCTCAGCCTCAAGAGCCGTAACTTCCTCTTCAAGACGAGCGATATCGAGCTCTAGCTGCTCCAACTTCCGTTGACGACTGCGTTCCTCGCGTTTAGCCAGCTTGTCCGCTTCGTAACTTCCACCGCTGGCAGGATCAGCTTTCACAGCAGTGGAATTAACGGATGACCCCGAGGCTGCCCCCCCAGAAGACTTCTTTTCCGCCTCTTTGGCCAAACGCTTCGCTTCCATTTCAGCAAGCTCTGCTTTTTTCTCCACATAGTCGTCATAGTTACCTAGATAGCTGGTTAAGCCATCCTTTTGCAGATCTAGCATGCTCTCAGCCATTTTATTGAGGAAATAACGATCATGAGAGATGAAGAGCAGCGTACCCTCGTAGTCCATCAAAGCTGACTCGAGCACTTCTTTACTATATAAATCGAGATGATTGGTAGGCTCATCGAGAATCAATACGTTGGCCTTCTGAAGCATGAGCTTCGCTAGGGATACACGAGCTTTTTCTCCGCCGCTCAAAGCAGCAATCTTCTTAAACACGTCCTCACCGCTAAAAAGAAAGCTGCCAAGCACGGTGCGAATACGCGCTTCTTCTAGATGAGGATATGTGTTCCACACTTCTTCCAACACGTTGTTGGACGGATTTAAACCTTTCTGCTCTTGATCGTAATAACCAATCGTGACGCCAGCTCCCCATTTGAACGTACCTGCATCTTGCTTATGCAGCCCGATCAAGGTTTTGAGCAGGGTAGATTTCCCTACGCCGTTAGGCCCGATAAGTGCAGCGGTTTCGGAACGACGAAGTTGGAAAGAGACACCGTCGAGAAGACGGTTCCGTCCATCATAGGAAAGCGATAAACGATCCACCTGCAAGACTTCTTTTCCCGAAGTTTGCTCAATCTCGAAGGAGAAGGAAGCACGTTTCAAATCGCCCATCGGCTTATCCAAACGGTCCATTTTCTCCAATTGCTTACGGCGGGACTGCGCTCTCTTCGTCGTCGAAGCACGCACAATGTTACGCTGCACGAAATCTTCCAACTTCGAGATTTCCTCCTGCTGCTTTTCAAACTGTTTCATTTCAATTTCATAGTTCGCTTCTTTAATTTCGATAAAACGGGAATAATTGCCCGTATACCGTTTGGAAGCATGTCTTTCAATTTCATAAATCGAAGTCACCAGCGCATCAAGGAAATAGCGGTCATGTGAGACAACGAGTATAGCGCCTGGGTAGCCGCGTAAATAACCTTCGAGCCACGTTAATGTGGCGATGTCCAAGTGGTTGGTAGGCTCATCGAGCATGAGCAGATCGGGTTCTTCCAGCAGCATTTTAGCCAGAGCCAATCTCGTTTTCTGTCCTCCGCTGAGGGTGTTCACCAAGGTTTCTGGAGCGAACTGCCCGAAGCCCATCCCGTGCAAAATGCCGCGAATTTTGGCCTCAATTTCATACCCGCCATGCTCACGAAACCATTCGGAGCGCAGCGCATACCGATTCATGGTGGACTCATATTTTTTCTCATCGGAGATGAGGTCAGGATCAGCCATCTGGGCTTCCAGCTCACGCAGCTCGCGTTCGGTTTCCAATAGTGAACTGAACACGCTGAGCAGCTCATTCCAAATGGATTTGTCGGTGTTGAGTCCGCTGTTTTGCTTTAAATAGCCGATTTTGGTTTCCTTCGCTTTGAAAAGATCGCCGGTATCATACGACATCTCACCCGCAATGATTTGAAGAAGGGTAGACTTCCCGGCACCATTGACACCGACGAGCCCGATGCGTTCCCGATTTTCAATCTGAAGCGTTATATTAGAGAGAACGGAGCGTACCCCGTAGCTTTTGGATATGTTAGAAACTTGTAATAGCATGTTGCTGCTACCTCCTGCGTTTTAGATACATATTAATGTAAGAACCTTTTTAAGGTGACCCTAGGGTGCTATTTCAATCCCATCAAATCATTAGTATACACGAAGTATGTGGGTAACGCCTGCTTAATTTAGGCATGGAGTGACTAGACATAGGTAAGAAATTGAGTGTCAAATGACCTGAAATAAAGCCGATTCGACAGGGTCTTAGGCACGAGTATAGTTTTTTAGCTTATTTATGTTAAAATGGGGGAAACCACTCCTCGCTAGGAAGGGCTGTAGCTTATGATGAACATCCGAGAGCGGAAAATAGAATTACGCAAGGAAATGGAAATACGACGTGCTTCGATTGTTGCAGAGACACGGGATGAGAAGCAGCAACTGATACACCAGAGAATGGTGAAGCTATGTTCAGATAAGTTGTTGGGTCAGGGGCAAGTACCGTCCAGTCCACAGCCGACGCTGATGAGCTATATGCCTTTTCGTTCAGAGCCAGACGTTGCGCCATTAATGGAATGGTGCTGGCAGCAGGGAATTCGTGTGTTGATACCGAAGGTAGTGGCAGATACGAAAACGATGAACTTGCATATCATAAGTCGTTATGAAGATCTCGAAAGTGGTGCCTATGGGATCAGAGAGCCGCGGAGTGATGTTCCAATTGAACATGATTTGGGTACAATTTCGATGATTGTCGTGCCAGGGTTAGCATTTGATCTGGATTTTGGCCGATTGGGTTACGGCGGCGGTTTTTATGATCGCTTTATGCAACTATTCGCTGCACGTGGTCTGAAAAGACCTTTTGCTGTTGCGGCTGCTTTTGATAAGCAATTGATTCCTGCTGTACCTTCCTCTTGGCATGATTTCCGAGTGGATGGCATCGTAACCGAAAGTAAGATGGTGTTCAAATCAGAAACCTAATATAGAGGTGATTTCCGTGCCCGATTCTTCACCATTGACGCATTTTAATGAACAGGGAAGAGCGCGAATGGTCGACATATCGGATAAAGATGAGACGAAGCGCACAGCCACTGCACGCTCTACCTTATTAATGAAGTCAGCAACGCTTGATTTAATCCTGCAGGGTAAAATGAAAAAAGGCGATGTCCTCGCCGTGGCTCAAGTGGCTGGCATCATGGCCGCCAAGAAAACGTCAGACTGGATACCGATGTGCCATCCTATTGCCTTAACTGGGGTAGATATTCAGTTTTCGAATAATGGCATCAATGAACTATACATAGAAGCAACTGTACGAACAACGGGTCCTACTGGGGTAGAAATGGAAGCACTAACAGCTGTTTCCGCCGCGGCACTGACCGTGTACGACATGTGCAAAGCTGTAGAGAAAGATATGATCATTAACTCGACCCTGCTTGTTATGAAAACAGGCGGTAAAAACGGGGATTTTCACAGGCAAGACAATAAAGCGTGATGTTACAAGTGAAATGCCGACAATCACGTAGGTTAGTGGGGTTATCTCATTCAGTGAACACAAGGGAGAGGTGACGAAGGATGCACTGGAAAGTTGCGATTTTGACAGCCAGTGACCGCGGTTACCGAGGAGAACGAGAAGACACTAGCGCTCAGGTAATCCGCGAGCTGATTGAAGAGGAAATTCAAGGTGTGATCGTCGAGTATCGGGTTGTACCGGACGAGATGGATGAAATTATGGCTTCCTTAATAGAGATGACTGATTATTATCAAGCTGATTTAATTCTAACAACGGGCGGAACAGGTCTGGCTCCGCGGGATGTAACACCAGAAGCAACGCTTAATGTGATTGATCGTGTTGCACCAGGCTTTGCTGAAGCAATGCGCATGATCTCGATGCAGAAAACGAAGAAAGCTATGCTTTCAAGAGCCGTTTCTGGTATTCGCGGACGTACGCTGATCATTAATTTGCCAGGAAGTCCGAAGGGTGTTCAAGAGAATTTGATGGCGATTATTGATCAACTTCCTCATGCGCTGGGTATTCTGACAGGCAAAGAAGGCGATCACGGGTGACGAGAGTGAGGAACGCAAGCCAGGGAAAAAGGGTGACTCGTGATGAGTAAAGACACTTCCATGCTGCGAGAAGTTAGAGTGGAAGATGCGATCGGCATGATTCTGCCGCATGATCTCACGCAGATTCTGCCAGGCGAGTTCAAAGGTCGTCTGTTCCGCAAAGGTCATCAGGTAACAGAAGCTGACATTCCTGCCCTGCTGAGCATTGGCAAGGAACATATCTATGTGATGGAGCTGCAGCCAGGCTATCTCCATGAGGATGAGGCTGCCTTGCGTATGGCGAAAGCCATAGCGGGTGAGAACCTCAAGCTGACGGAGCCGCATGAGGGCAAAGTGAACGTGAAATCGGAGATTCACGGCTTAGTGAAGATCGATAAGGCGTTCGTGGACAGCGTGAACGCCATCGATGAGGTCGTGTTGTCAACGATTCGCAGCAACACGGTCGTTCAGGCAGGCGCTTCGCTGGTCGGTACGCGGGTGATCCCGCTGATCGTCGACGAAGCGAAGGTTGTAGAGGTCGAGCGCTTAGCAGCGGCTCGACGTGAGGAGGGCTTCACCTTGTTAGAGGTGAAGCCGTTTCGGAAGCTGCGCGTCGGCGTTATCACGACGGGCAGCGAGGTCTTCAAGGGCCGAATTAAGGATAAATTCGGCCCGGTTGTGAAAGAGAAGGTCGCGCAGCTCGGCTCCGAGGTTGTAGACCAACGCTTCGTGTCGGATGACAGCGAAGCGATTGTAGGTGAGATCCACGCGCTAGCGGCGCTGGGCGTGGATCTGGTGTTGGTCACGGGCGGCATGTCCGTGGACCCGGATGATCGCACGCCAGGTGCGATCAAGGCGGCCGGCGCCCGCGTGGTCAGCTACGGCACGCCGATGCTGCCGGGCTCGATGCTGATGATCGCCTACTTGGGCGATCTGCCGATCATGGGATTGCCGGGTTGTGTGATGCACGACCCGTACACGTCCTTTGATGTGCTGCTGCCGCGCATCTGCGCAGGCGAGGAGATCGTGCGTAGTGACATCACGGAGATGGGCTACGGCGGATTTTATCAATGTTAAAGATGACGATGATCTGGATCAAGCCTGTCATAGGATGTATCCAGTCATTTTCACGTTTTGAGAGATATATCTACTTGTATTCATAACGCAACACATAATGGAGATGAAGTCCATGTTTCAAAATATAGGATTCACTGAGCTCATATTGATCGCCGTCGTTGCCCTTGTCATTTTCGGTCCGCAAAAGCTGCCAGAGATCGGCAGAATGCTTGGCAAGACACTTAGGGACTTCAAACAAGCTACGAATGAGCTGATGAATGATGAGCCGAAAGCACCTTTAACATCAAACACTCGCGTTGTACCAGACCCGATTACACCGGTTACGGTAGCCAGTGTGGTTGTACCAGATGAAGATTCGACGGCCTCACTCACGTCATCACAACAAGACTCGATGAGCGCGGAAGCCGAGGCTGAAATGACAAGCTCACCCGCAGTGAAGCCTGCTGTGGCTTTCGTAACCAACAAGTCTTCTGAGGTTGTTCAGGTTACCGGTACGCCTATTGTTGAAGCTGCAGAAGCAATCTCAGCTCCACTCGCACAATCAGCCTCACAAGCAGCAAGCGATGAGTTGTCCGCCGCTCCTGCACAGGCCTCGGCCCCTACCCCGGCGCCATCCCAGCAGTCAGGCAGCGCAAGCAATTCCCGCAGGTTACCGGATTAGTGTAGTTGATTTTAGATTAGCAAGTGGTTCAGCCGTCCAGGTTTATCCACTAGATTAGGTAGGTGAAATAAGTTGGAAAATGAAGAAATGTCACTCATAGATCACCTTGGTGAGCTGCGTAAGCGAATAATGTGGATATTAGTTGTTCTGGTCATTGGCATGGTGGGTGGACTCGTTGCTGCGAAACCGGTCATTCGTTATCTGAAAAGTATCCCCCCAGCAGATGGCATAGGGTGGAACGTATTCTCGCCTTGGGATGCCCTGCGGTTGTATATGAATTTTGGTTTAGCTGTTGGTCTTCTCATCACATTGCCCGTTATTCTGTATCATATCTGGGCTTTCGTTAAACCAGGCCTGCGGGAAACGGAACAGAAGGCTTCGATTATTTATATTCCATATGCATTTTTACTGTTTTTACTCGGACTTTCCTTCGGGTACTGGGTTGTTTTTCCGATGGCGTTTTACTTTACTTCATCCATTAGTAAGAGCCTTGAGATTACGGAGATGTATGGTGCTGCGCAGTATTTTACCTTTATGTTTAACATTATTCTTCCGCTGGCCATTGTTTTTGAGATGCCGATCGTGGTGATGTTTCTCACGAAGATTAAGCTGCTAAACCCGAAGCGTCTGCACAAGTTTAGAAGGTATGCTTACATGATAATGGTGATTCTGGCGACCGTTATTACCCCGCCGGATGCGATTTCTGCCATTTTAGTTTCAGTTCCGCTTATTATTTTGTATGAATTCAGTGTCTTTATGTCTGGTTTCATTTATCGTAAACAGCTTGCGAACGATGCCGCTTGGGAACGGGAGTTTGGTCCTAAATAAGAAGACAGTCTGCCTTTGAGGCAGGCTATTTTTTTCATTTTTGAAGGGAATATTTGGTTATCATTTGGGTAGAATGAGGGGGGTGTCCGAAAGAATGAAAAATGTGTAAAAGGACTTGCAAATTCCTCCCAGAATGAGTATCATAAGAGGTGTTGTTAGCACTAAACACATTCGAGTGCTAATAAATGAAATTTAACTAAGACCAATTTTCTAAAGGAGGCTATTTTTCCATGATCAGACCGTTAGGTGATCGAGTTATCATTGAAGCCGTTGCGAAAGAGGAGACTACAGCAAGTGGCATCGTGCTGCCAGATACAGCTAAAGAAAAACCACAAGAAGGTAAAGTTGTAGCCGTTGGCGCAGGCGCGTTGAAAGATGGTGTACGTGTTGCGCTTGAAGTAAGCGAAGGCGACCGCATCATTTTCTCCAAATACGCTGGAACTGAAGTGAAATACGAAGGCCGCGAACTGTTGATCTTGCGCGAAAGCGACATTCTCGCTGTATTAGCCTAAGTTAGAGCAGCATATAGATCGGCTAGACGTACTTAATAATTTATCTAGGTTTTTAATTAGAGGAGGTTTCCTATCGTGGCAAAAGAAATTAAGTTCAGTGAAGACGCACGCCGCGCGATGCTTCGCGGGGTAGATGCTTTGGCGAATGCCGTTAAAGTAACACTAGGTCCAAAAGGCCGTAACGTTGTACTTGAGAAAAAATTCGGTAGCCCGTTGATCACGAATGACGGTGTTACAATCGCGAAAGAAATCGAGCTTGAAGATGCTTTCGAAAACATGGGAGCTCAACTTGTTAAAGAAGTTGCTACCAAAACGAACGATGTTGCCGGAGACGGTACAACAACAGCAACGGTTCTAGCGCAAGCGATGATCCGTGAAGGTCTGAAAAACGTTACTGCAGGCGCTAACCCAATGGTTATCCGCAAAGGTATCGAGAAAGCTGTTAAAGCAGCTGTAGAAGAGCTTCAAAAAATTGCTAAGCCTATCGAAGGCAAACAATCCATCGCACAAGTTGCAGCAATCTCTGCAGCTGACGAAGAAGTAGGCGAGTTGATCGCTGAAGCAATGGAAAAAGTAGGTAAAGACGGTGTTATCACAGTTGAAGAATCCAAAGGCTTCTTGACGGAGCTTGAGGTTGTAGAAGGTATGCAATTCGACCGTGGGTACACATCCCCATACATGATCACAGATACGGATAAAATGGAAGCAGTTCTGGACAACCCGTACATCTTGATCACGGACAAAAAAATCTCGAACATCCAAGAAATCTTGCCTGTTCTTGAAAAAGTGGTTCAATCCGGTAAACAACTTCTGATCATTGCTGAAGATGTTGAAGGCGAAGCACAAGCAACTCTTGTTGTGAACAGACTTCGTGGCACATTCACTTGCGTAGCTGTTAAAGCTCCTGGTTTCGGTGACCGTCGTAAAGCTATGCTTGGCGATATCGCTGCTCTAACAGGTGGACAAGTGATTACAGAAGAGCTTGGATTGGATCTGAAATCCACAACTCCTGATCAATTGGGTAGCGCTCGTCAAATCCGTGTTACCAAAGAAAACACAATCATCGTTGATGGTGCTGGTAACCCGCAAGATATTAAAGCTCGTGTAACACAAATCCGTTCCCAATTGGAAGAAACAACTTCCGAATTCGATAAAGAAAAACTGCAAGAGCGTTTGGCTAAACTTTCTGGCGGCGTAGCTGTTATCAAAGTTGGCGCAGCGACTGAAACTGAATTGAAAGAGCGCAAGCTTCGCATCGAAGATGCTTTGAACGCGACTCGTGCAGCAGTTGAAGAAGGTATCGTTTCTGGTGGTGGTACTGCCCTAGTTAACGTATACAACGCAGTAGCGAAAGTAGTAGCAACAGGTGACGAGCAAACGGGTGTTAACATCATCCTTCGTTCCCTTGAAGAGCCTGTTCGCACAATCGCAGCTAACGCTGGTCAAGAAGGCTCCGTTATCGTTGAGCGCTTGAAAAATGAAAAAGTAGGCATCGGTTATAACGCAGCTACCGGACAATGGGTAAACATGTTCGAAGCTGGTATCGTTGACCCTGCGAAAGTAACACGTTCCGCACTTCAAAACGCAGCATCTGTTGCAGCTATGTTCTTGACAACAGAAGCGGTAATCGCTGACAAGCCTGAGAAAGACAAAGGCGGCATGCCTGATATGGGCGGCATGGGCGGTATGGGTGGCATGATGTAAGAAGCTCGTCAGAGCTTCTGCATATGCAGTGAGAAAGACTCCTTCGGGAGTCTTTTTTGTTTGCGAAAATGACCATTCTAAGACAGTTAATAGTGACAACGGAACATTTGTTCTATTTGTGGTTAAAATAAAAAGCCCATTGGGCTGCAGGAGTTATCTGTTTTTTAACTTGTCGATTTCAATTCCGTGATCAATCAGTTGTTTATCAATTACATTAAAATGATGTGCGAATATATGTTGTTCTGACGCCAAATTTCTTTGGATAGCTCTTAGTTGTTTGATATCATCACGTGTTTCCAGAACAGCTTGTCTAATCAGAGGTATGTCAGATACGAGATCTTCTATTGAATTCAAGCGGTCATTCATTTGCTTCTGTTCTGTTTTCATTTCTTTTAATTCTTCAAGAATTTGTAGCAATAATTGCTCGCTCATGTGGGTATTCCCCTCTCCTAATACAACTGTTTTTATTACTTTTGCTTCAGTAAGTAAAGGTCTTCCTCGGTTTTTGTGATCTTATTTCTTTGAAAATCTAACCGGTCATTCATCGAATGAATCTCTTTGAGAAGTCGGCTATCGGATTCGATGTTCTCGATATGTTGTGAATTCATCGTATGTTGGATACGGTCAATTTTCGTGTCCATCGATTCTAGTTTCGTCTCCACAGCTTCTAAACGAGTGTCCATGGCCTCGAGTCTTGTATCCACGGCATCTAGTTTTGTTTCCATGACTTGGAGCCTTGTGTCCATAGTTTTCAGCTGCAGCATCATTTTATACAGTAATTCTTCCATACCCATCACCTCTTATTAATTTCGTTTAGCTTCTTGTCAGGGTGTGACAAGCTCCTGTTCCTAATTATACTGCGTAATTCCCATACTGTGAACGATAACCTAAATTCACTTATGTTTACCGATAGGTATTCATCACATAGCCTGGCTCTTTTCCATTTGCTTGGACCCCATGCCTGCTTGGCCCACACGCAAAAGCCCATTTGTGGATAAGATAGGCATTGGTACACTCTCTGGACTAGGGTTAGACGTATACTATCTCAAACTAACAGAGGAGTTGACTCATCCATGGCTTTACAACCCAATCAAGGTAAACAATTTCAGTGTCCACCTGCTGACCCGATAATGACAGATCCAGAAAGAGTAGTTAGAGATTTCTACCACCCGCAAAAGGTTCAAGTCATTCATCCGATTCAGATCGTGAATCGTCATCACTGTGTACCCGTATATGAGCATGTGTATACATGTAGTGAAACGGATGAGTATTGCGGAACTCACCCGCATCCGCATCAAGGTATGCTAAGGAAATAACAGATAAGCACTTCCCGTGAAGAATCATTCATGATTCCGGCGGGGGGTGTTTTTTGTAAGGAGAATTGATTATATAATAAGGGAAGGAAGTTGATTGGGTAACGGGGGATAGGAAACATGCAAGAGTTAGATATAGACTGGCCGTTCTGGATCGAACGGATACGTCCTAAATTTGATATAGCGATCCTCGAAAGAGGTTGGACATATTTTAAGGAAGGTGCTGTAAGAGATATTCAAGTGGAAGGCACCTCGATCATAAAAGCAAGGGCGGACGGAACAAGTAAGTACAAGGTCACCTTGGATCTCAAAACCTTCACACGGAGTAGTTGCTCTTGTCCGTATGGCTACAATTGTAAGCATATGGCTGCTGTGCTTTATGAAGTGGCGAAGCAGAATGGATATGATCCAGAGGAGTTTAGATTTCGTGCCAAAAAGGCGACGCAGATCACGCAATTGGAGCTAGATGTACCTGTTTCAAAGGCGCCAAAGCAGGCCGATAATTCACCTCAACCAACAGATAGCTGCGAGATGTGGCGGGCTTATTTTCATAAACAATATGGTCATGCGAAGATTTATAATGCTTTTAGCCTTGAAGAAGTGTGTATCCGTGCTTGGAGGGAACTCAATAAACGAGCCGACATATGGGAACCGACGAGTCGAAATCTATATGATATCCAAGTAGCGCTATATGTGATTCAGCTATGCGATATGATGGCAGGGACGAAGGCGACTACCTATGATTTTTATCAAAATACGAACTATTATGTTAAACGTGTCTTGAAGCATGCTCGCGAGCAGTTGGAAGCAACGCTTCAAGTGCTTGACGTCAACAGGACAAATAAGCAGTATGCTGGACATTTGAAGGAGTTAGCGGCATATCTGGTTGATATATGTGAGAAGGGCTCAAGCGTGTACCTCTATGACTGGATCGATTTGTACAAGTTGTTATGGACGCAGTTATTTCAGGATAAGGACATGCTGGAGTTAGAAATGATGAGGCTCAGGCAGCTGCTGTCGGATCCACAAGCGAGTCAACAGGCCCGCCAAGTCGCAGCGCTTGGATCTATACATTTGGCTATTAGTAAAAGTGAGGATGAGAATGCCTGGGAACGTGCGGAATCGGGGATGTTCGAGATTGAGCCTGATTATTGGTTTGATTACTTGAGAGAGTTTGTTTTTGATAGTCAGTGGGATCGTATATTGAAATGGTTGCGGTGGTTAAAGCCGAGGATCGCGTGGAATGGTCGTGGCTATGCGGACGATTTTTTGAATTTCTGGCGTTTGGCAGCGGAACAGCGAGATGTAGAGAAAGAGCAGAGGGAGGTCATGATTTCACTTTTACCTGCGAGTTACGATCACTATGCGAAGTTTCTAATCAAAAAAGGGGATTATCAGGCGTGGGCAGATCTCTGTCTGCTCTTGGATCTGACTACGGAACATATCGATTCAGCGCAGATAAAAGTCGTTGAAAAAGCGAATATTCGTTTCCTCCTGCCCATTTATCATCATGCGATTGAAGCGTGTATTCAGGGTAAAAATCGTCCCGATTATGTACAAGCCGTTAAATTGTTAAAGAAGTTGGCAGCTGCTTATAAAAAGCTGAAGCTAACGCCTCGTTTTGAAACGTACTTGGGGCAAATCGTTAAGCAATACGCTCGGTATCGCGCTTTCAATGAGGAATTACGGAGAGGAAATTTGATACCATGATGACCTTGTCACCGATTTATATGAGAATGCAGAGGCTGCCTTCGGGAAGCTTTGCTCTATATGGGGAAACGGAACAGGCGAACGAGGTTCCTGGTTATATGTTACGAAAGCTGCTTTTTGCATGGCATGAACGCTCGTTCTATGGGACGCAATTGGAAGTGACCCGGATTCCGTATGGAGATGCGATTGTGCTGTCTCCTGCCATGGCTTTGGATTATTTCCGCGCACCAGGGGTGCTGCTTCATAGTCGATTATCTTGGGAAGAAGGATTCGTGGAGCTGCAAAAAGGATCAGTTCTTCTGGGGGAGGCGATAGATGCTAGTTGGTATGTACCTTCCTATGAGCTTTGGCGCGAGGGCAGCCATGGATGGAAGCTTAAGGTGCCTGCGGGTCAGGCGGAGAGATTTACGGAGCTTTACTCTGTGTTGTTTCCGGAAAGCTTTTGGCAGAGCTGGTTCAGTCATATCGTTGAAGAGTTGTTGGTGACGGATCCAGACTTCGGGCTAACTCGGATGTGGAATGGCTTGCTTCAAGCGAATAGGTTGCTGCGAGTTAACGAGCCAGGGTTCGAGGCTATGGTGACGGAATCGGCTTGGATGCAGGAAGAGGACTGGCTTATTGCAATTGGGTGGGCGCAGGACGATGCACCGTATCGGATTTGTGTCCAGCTGGTTGAACCCTATGCGGAGACGTATGTCGATGGGACGACGACGGCTAAGGATAACGCAGCGGATTGGCGGTTGCGTTTTATTGCACAGGATCGCAGGGATGCGAACCGATTCGTTGAGTTCAGCTCAACGGGCAATGTGTTAGTTGGCGAGATACCGCATGCGTGGAAGGCCGACATTGCGGATAAGCTTCACGAGCAAACGAAGCGTGTATTGCGGATGCTGCCAGAGCTGGAGAGTGCGTATCAACCAGGCAAAATTATCGAGCAATTGTCGGATGATGAGGCGTGGACTTTCCTAACTGAATCGAGTCTACAGCTGGTGGCGGCGGGTATTTCCGTCTTTTTACCATCGTGGTGGGCAGAAATTCAGAAGATGGCTCGTCCTCAGTTGAAGGCAAAGATCAAAAGCTCTGTGGGCGCAACGCGCAAAGCCATGTTTGAGATGGATCAGATCGTGCAGTTTGATTGGCGAGTGGCGCTAGGCGGCGTGGATATGTCTGAGGAAGAATTTGGGCATATGGCATTGGAAAAGAAGCGCCTGATCTATATACGTGGCAAATGGGTGCAGCTGGATCCTGCGCATTTGGAACAAATTCGCGATACTATGCGGCAGGTCGAGAGAAAGAAGGGACTTTCTTTCCGGGATGTTTTGGAAATGCATTTGGTAGAGGGAACTGATGACGAGGAAGAGCAAGCGACGGTTGGCGATGAGAAGGGCAAAGCTGTGGAGATCAGGGTAGAGCTCAATAGTCATCTGCGTGGTTTGATGAAGCAGTTGAGTCAGACGAAGTCTATTCCACTGGTGGAAGAGATTCAGGGTTTGAGAGCAGAGCTTAGGCCGTATCAGGTGCAGGGGGTGTCGTGGCTTCTTTTCCTGCGAAGCATGGGTTTAGGAGGATGTCTAGCAGATGATATGGGGCTGGGGAAGACCATTCAGTTTATTGCTTATATGTTGAAGGTGAAGGAGCAATTAATATCAAAACCTTCGTTGCTCATTTGTCCGACCTCTGTGCTTGGTAACTGGCAGAAGGAGTTGGCCCGTTTTGCACCTACCTTACGAGTGCATCTGCACTACGGCGCGCAGCGAGCGAAGGGAGAGGCTTTCGAAGCATCGCTGGGTGATGCGGATTTGGTGATAACCTCCTATAATCTCGCGCAGCTCGATGAAGAGGAACTGTCTAACGCCATGTGGGACACGCTTTGTTTAGATGAGGCGCAAAATATTAAGAATGCTTATACGAAACAGTCGCAGGCGATTCGAGCATTTACTGTGGGGCAACGAATTGCCTTGACGGGGACGCCGATTGAGAATCGATTGACCGAGTTGTGGTCGATTTTTGACTTTGTGAACCCGGGGTACCTCGGGACGTTGACTCATTTTAACCGACAGTATGTTGGTCCTATTGAGAAGAATGGGGATGGCGCTAAGGAACTGACAGCTCGCGTTCAGCGTTTGATAAGGCCGTTCCTGCTACGGAGATTAAAGAAGGATCCCGCTATTCAGCTGGATTTACCTGATAAGTATGAGGGTAAGGCGTATGTGCGCCTCACCCTTGAGCAGGGGGCATTGTATGAGAATGTCGTGCAGAGCTTGTTGGAGAAGATTGAGGGAGCGAGTGGGGTTGTAGAAAGTTTAGGTGGTAAAGGAAAAAATGCAAGTCTGAACAGTATAGAGAAGAGTGTAAGTCTGACCAGTATAGAGAAAAAAGGCTTGATCCTTACTGCGTTGATGAAGCTGAAGCAGATTTGTGATCATCCTGGGTTGTTTTTGAAGGAGATTGGGGTGAAAGAGGGGCGCGGCGCATTCGACGCCGCGGGAATGAGAGTACGCTCAGCTAAGCTGGAGCGGCTGGTTGAAATGATTGACGAACTCAGGAGCGAAGGAGGCAGCTGCCTCATCTTCACCCAGTTCGTCGAGATGGGCCACCTGCTGCAGGCTACGCTTGCGCAGGCGCTGGGCGAACCCGTGCAGTTCTTGCACGGGGGATTAAGTGCAGTGAAGCGCGACGCGATGATCGCGCGCTTCCAGGATGCAGCGCTCCCCGCGGAGGAGCGCTGCCACATCTTCATCCTCTCGCTGAAAGCAGGAGGAACTGGTTTGAACCTCACCGCGGCCAATCATGTGTTCCACTATGACCGCTGGTGGAATCCGGCCGTGGAGAATCAGGCCACGGATCGCGCTTTCCGCATCGGGCAGACGCGCAACGTGCAGGTGCACAAGTTTGTCACGCTCGGCACGCTCGAAGAGCGGATCGACGAGATGATCGAGCGTAAGCAAGGCCTCAGTGACCAAATCGTCGGCACCGGCGAGAATTGGGTCACCGAGATGTCGACAAGCGAGCTGCGCGAGCTTTTCGCTTTGCGGCGGGAGTGGATGGAGAAATAGGAGTGATAAATAAGCGGAACGAAAAAAGGTGCCACATCGCTGTGGCACCTTCTCTATTTCACAGGAAAATTAGTCGCAATAATCGCATCAATATTTTGCTTCTCAGCTGGATCTTTCGCGATCAGCTTGTCCATAAGCGCTTGATCCTTGGAGCCCTGCTTTTGCAAAGTAGCCAGATACCAGCGTATCAAGACACGGTTCACTTGGTCATCCATATTATCGGTTATACGCGGCTGAATTAGTGCAGCTGCACCTTTGTAATCACCACGCATGTAGCTGATTTGCCCAACATTCAAAGCCATGTTCGGTGTGACCGCAAATTCACGGCCTTGGGCTTGCTCTTTCGGTAGGTTTTTCAATGAGTCAATACGAGCGAGTACCTCGTTATACGTGGCAAGTGCATTGTCAAGTCTAGTATTGAACTCTTGTGTGTTACCCTTTGCATTTGCTTGACTAGCAAGTTCAATATTTAGTGAAATGCTCTTCTCATACATATCCATATACCAAGGATAGTTAGTCATTTGAGCGTTCGACCAATCTAGAGCTTTCTGCTGCTCCCCTTTCATGAGGAGCATATTTAGATGTTGCATAGCTACGACGCGGTTATGGGGCTCTTTTTTCAAAAGCTGATCCATAAGGTCCTGGGCTTGATTGAAGAACGGATCACTCTTCTTAGGATCATTCGGGTTTTCCTTCAGCGTTTGATTGTAAACACTAAGGAGAATCCCAATTCTACTAACCTGTCCTGTTAATAAATAGTCTGGATGAGCAGGATGTAGAGAAAGCGCTTTGTCAAGCGGCGATACGATCTGATTGTAATCTTTGCTCGTTTTAACAACTTCAATTGCTTGTTTATAGGAACCATTGGCAGAGAGAAGCTGAGCGGAAATAAAGAACATAACAAGAGAAAGCACCCCGATACTTGCAGGGAAAAGCTTGTGGATGACAGCTGACTTCGACTTCAACCGCAGTTCACCAGAGGAACTGTTGCTTAGCATCCCGCCAAGAGCGAGGAATAGAATCGCGCCCAAGTACACATAGCTTAAATCAAAGTCGATCATACTGTGGACCAAAAGTGAAATCATGATAATGAAAAATAGGAAGTGAAGGTCTCGCTTTTCCTCTGAACTTCGGATATAGCTCCGAATATAGAACCAACCTACGGCAATGACGAATCCGATAAAGGCGAGAAAGCCAAGAGCACCTGCTTCAACCAAATATTGTAGAGCAAAGTTATGAGCCTGACGACTTGTATAGGGATTGTTTTGATACTTCTCATAAAGGGAAGCCCAAGCACCGCCACCGGCACCAATGATCGGATAGTCCGACCAAAGCTTCACAGCATCTTTATAAAACGTACCACGCTCCAAAACACTGTGCTGCTGGAAGTTAATATTTTCAACACGCGTTTTCACATTCTCAGGAAGAATGTTTTTAAATCCAGTGTCACTAAGGATGAGAACTGCACCAACCACCCCAATGACAACAGCAGCGACTGGGAGAATAAAAGTCGCATATTTCTTGGCATCGAAACGGGCGGTAATGCGCTCCAACCAAGGCCCAGCGTAGCGTTGAATAACAACAGCTAGTCCAGCGAAAACTAAGGAAGCTAGTAGTAGAATCCACCATCCATGCCAAGATTCCGAAGCGCTAGGTTGTTTCTGTAGTCCAATGCCAATATCCGTTACTTTCTCTAAAATAATAAGGGAAGTCCCGAAAGCTAGTCCCAGTTGGACGAGCGCTAAGATCTGCCGGCTCATTTTGAAGAAGAACATCATGATGAGGAATACCACTGGGATTACCACAATGGCACCACGTGATAGCGTCAGCCAGAATGAAACAATCGTTGGAATCAGTAAGAATGCGTGAGTGAGAACCACGTACCATTTCCGAGATTTAATGATGAAGAATAAGGAACTAAGTGTTAGTGAAATTAAAAATGCTGCATAGGTGTTCGCATATTGGAAGACCGATGTTAACCGTAAGCCGTTGGAATCTGTCATGACGGCATCACGGTATACATTTGCATCCGTTCCATCCATAAGTGCAAACCATCCGACAAGGTGACCGGCAAAAGTTTTGTTACCTAACCAGTACAACAGTCCAAACAAAACGACAAAATACCCCGAAATCATGAATAAACGGGCAACAATCGACGCGCCAAGCTTGTTTTTTGTCAGAAATACACCTAAAATGAAGAAGGTTGCATACAGCATTTGGATGTAAACCATATTTGTTGCCAAATAATGCGACGCAGAATTCGACAAAGAAATAACATAAGTTAGAGGCATCATGAAGACCAGAATTGTAAGGAGATCTTTCTTTTCTTGAAGCTTAAATACAAAAAACGCTAGGATCGCAACAAGCAATAAAATGATGGAGGACCACACCGAAGCGGAGTAAATACTTCTCTCAAACTCAACTGTACCGCCATTAAACAACGCCCTTTGAAAAGGTGCCCAAAACATAAATAAGCCTGTAAACACGGCCAATACCCAAAAAATAACAGAGCTCTTATCAGTCGTTATCTTTCCATTCGATTTTGCACGCGAAGCCGCGTAGGCATTCTTACTTGCACTCATTCCGGATAGTCTCCTTCTTCGCTAAAGTTCGACTTTATTTTAGCATACTGGAAGAGGGTTTCCAAATATAGTTTTAATAGGATGCCTCCTGCGTATTAATAAACCTGAGGCTTTTTGAATTGTAAATAACCATGCTGATATAAAATGCACTAGCTGTTCGACAGAAAATTCAATGGTTTGCTTATCAGTTTCAATGACTAAATCTGGGTTATCTTAGGCTTCGTAGAGGGCAGTTACACCTGTGAATTCCTTTATTTGCTTTGTGTGAGCTAAATTATACAAGCCTTTGGATCTCGTCTTTCACATTCTTCAATTGAACATTTTACGTAAACCTCAACAAACTCTCCCTCGGAGAACATTTTCCGAACAGCTTTTCTGTCCTTTATGTTAGGAGAAATGAATGCTGCTATCGATATTACTCCAGCATCAACATTTCCATAAATGTCATATTTTGTTAAGTGAGTAGTGATCAAGTCCTTGTTTTGATAAAATGTTTATGTGCATTTTAGTCAATAATGAGATTATTTTATTCAAAGGAGTTTGCAAATAGTGAAAAAGTCACGGTTTACAACATTGCGAGAATTGCTATTTAATCAAAAGCTCATTTGGGTACTTGCTAAAAACGATTTTAAAAAGAAAAATATTGGATCATATTTAGGGATTACATGGGCCTTTATTCAGCCGACAATTAATATATTACTCTTATGGTTTGTTTTCCAAGTAGGTTTTAAGTCGACTCCTGTCGATAATTTCCCTTTTATATTATGGCTTTCAACAGCCATGATAGCATGGAATTTCTTTGCTGAAAGCATGCAAACAAGCGTATATGCCATTACGGAAAGCAGTTATTTGGTAAAAAAAGTTGTTTTCCGCGTTAGTATTCTACCTGTTGTTAAAATTTACTCTGCGCTTTTCGTACATATGTTCTTTTTGATTTTCTTGTTTATTATGTTCGTATTATATGGCTACGGGCCAACGATTTATCTTTTACAAATTCCTTATTATTTAGGTGCAATGATTCTTCTGCTTATGGGGCTATCATGGATAACATCTTCGCTTACAGTATTTTTTAAAGATGTTGGACAAATTATTTCAATGGTTATGCAGTTTGGATTCTGGTTAACACCGATATTTTACTCTTTAAGCATTATTCCTAATAAATTTATTTTCCTTTACAAAATAAATCCAATGTACTACATCGTAGAAGGTTACAGAGAAACATTTATTTACCACAAGTGGTTTTGGCAACACGAGTTTCAAACTATTAATTTTTGGCTGATTACGGTGATTGTGTTAGTCGTGGGTAGGATATTATTTAAGAAACTCAGACCTCATTTCGCAGATGTTTTATAAGGAGAATAGAATTGATGAATGAATTAGCCATTCAAGCAACTAATTTAAGTAAAATTTATAAGCTGTATGACAAGCCGATCGATCGTCTTATAGAGTCATTGAATCCATTCAATAGGAAGTATCATCGCGATTTTCATGCAGTGAAGAATGTTTCATTTGAAGTGAGAAAAGGTGAAACCTTAGGGATTATAGGGAAGAATGGCTCGGGCAAATCAACCCTACTCAAAATGATAACTGGCGTATTGAATCCAACTGCAGGTAACATCACGGTGAATGGGAAAATTTCGGCCCTCTTGGAGCTCGGTGCTGGTTTTAATCCAGAATTAACAGGTATTGAAAACATTTATATGAACGGAACAATAATGGGCTATACTAAAGCAGAAATGGATCAGCGATTGGATAATATTTTGTCTTTTGCCGATATTGGAACTTTTATAAATCAGCCTGTGAAGATATACTCCAGTGGAATGTTTGTTAGGTTGGCATTTTCTGTAGCCATTAATATTGACCCCGAGATCTTAATTATAGATGAGGCTTTAAGTGTAGGAGACATGAGGTTTCAACAAAAATGTTTCCGTAAAATAGACGAGTTTAAGGACACAAAAACTATTTTATTTGTATCGCATGATTTATCTGTGGTTAATAAATATTGCAATAGAGCTATTTGGATTAATGAAGGCGAAATGATTGACGATGGTTTGCCAAAAGAGTTAGCAAAGAAGTATCAAGCCTTCATGCTAGGATCAAATCTAACCAAGTCTACAATTATTAGTACGGATGAATCAACAATGCCAATGAATGAAAAGATTGATCAAATTGATAATATTCATGAGAGCTTAGATGTACTAGGGGATAATGAAGCAAGAATCGAGGGAATCTCACTGTTCGATGTACTGACTGACCAGAAAATCTCGATTGTAGAGCCAGGACAGTCCGTTAAAATATATATTAAAATTAAATCAAATACGGAAATCGAGAATCCAATTATTGGTTTTTCGTTGAAAGATAAATTGGGCAATGTTTTAATGCAATCCAATAGTTTCGTCCTAGAGGAACCTGTAATTGACATGCTACAAGATGCGTACTATGGATTTTGTTTTGAATTCGAGTTTCCTCCTTTGAACATTGGGCAGTATTCCATATCTCCTGCAATAGCATCCGGTACTCAAGAAGATCATACACAGCATAGTTGGGTACATGATGCGTTAATTATTCAAGTAATGCCTGTACAGTATCACCAACTAAGCGGTTTTTTTATTATGAATAATGTGAAATTTTACTCTTTAGATTGAGGAGAGACATACATGGAATTTACAGGTGAGCGGTTTGTACCCCATCTATCAGAATTACAAATAAGAATCGAACATCTTCAACGATATTACGCAATTACAGAACTTGTTAAAGGTAAAAGGGTGCTGGATGCCGCTTGCGGTGAGGGATATGGGGCATCCATTATATCGGAAACCGCAGCCAGAGTAATCGGCATAGATATCAGTAGTGAAGCGATAGATCATGCCAGAAGTACCTATATAAATGAAAATCTTTCATATCAAGTAGCTTCTATTGAAAATTTGCCGTTTGAAAATCATTCTATAGATATTGTGGTATCATTTGAAACAATTGAACACGTTAATGAAGAGTTACAAAAATCATTCCTGGAAGAAATTAAAAGAGTGCTGAAAGAAGATGGCTTATTAATAATTTCAACCCCAAATAAGCATATGTACTCTGATATCCGTAATTATCAGAATCCGTTCCATGTTAAGGAATTTTACAAAGAAGAGTACAGAGATTTTCTAGGAAGTTATTTTGAATTTATAGAAATTTTTCATCAGAAAAATGAAGTGACGTCCGTTATTACTGATTTTTCTGATAGAGAGTATACGCGGCAAGTGAAGTTAGATACAGAAAAAGCTAACCTTGAAGGAACATATTTTATTGCGATTTGTAGTAATGAGGTAATAGGTAATTTACAGATCGGATCCTCAGTTCTGTTTGCTAACAAGTACAATGAAATGGTGAATAGGATCCTATCCTTGCAGGATGAAGTAGATGAAAGAAATAAACACATCAAATATCTGGATGTGAAGCAGGCAGAGCTACATAAGTTAGTTATTACTACACAAGATGAGAATCGCTTGCTAAAACAAGAGATTGAAAAGAAATCGAATGATTGTGATGAGATCCTCAGAAGTGTCGGAAAAGAATATGGAATTCAAAATATGAATTTGGATGAGATTGTAAAAAGGGTCAACGCTGATCTGAAGATTATGAAGGATCATGATCAGGAGCTAATGAATAAAGATGGTCATATTAATCTTTTATTAGAAAGTGAAAGAAAATTAGAGAGGATACAGAGCTCAACGGGGTGGAAGTTTCTTACCAAATATTATCATTTGCGAGACAAAGTTATACCAAGAAGCAGTAAAAGAAGATTAGTAGCTAAATTGGTGTCTAAATCTATTAGAGAACCACGCAAGATGCTAAAAAGCTTAAATAAAAATAATTTGAAAAAATTGCGATATTATTTAAATACAGAAAATATTGGAAATATTGAAAGTCGAATTGATCATTTTATGGATCGACATAAGGAAGTAAGCCAACTTGAGATTAAATTAGTTGATCCAAATCTAGTTAAAGAGAAGATTGTGTTTCCTCGGTTCGAGATCCCACTGGTTTCGATCGTTATTCCAGTCTACAATCAGTGGGATTATTCCTATTCCTGTTTAAAATCTATTTTATTAAATACAGAACAAATCCCATATGAAATCATAATTGCCGACGATATGTCGAACGATGAAACAACTCGTATTTCAGACTATATTGAAAATGTTCATGTCGTTCGAGATGGCATTAACAGAGGCTTTTTGCTTAATTGCAACAACGCAGCTAAACAGGCAAGAGGGAAATATATCTTCTTTTTAAACAATGATACGAATGTACAAGAGAATTGGTTGAAATGTTTGGTGGATTTAGTCGAAAACAATAGTAAAATAGGGATGGTTGGTTCCAAATTGATTTATCCAGATGGTAGACTTCAGGAAGCTGGAGGGATTATTTGGAATGATGCGAGCGGATGGAATTACGGAAGATTAGATGACCCGAGTAAGCCGGAATATAACTATGTTAAAGAAGTTGACTTTATTTCTGGTGCAGCAATAATGATCCGTGAAAGTTTGTGGAGACAAATAGGTGGTTTCGATGAACGATATGTACCAGCATATTATGAGGATGCAGATTTAGCATTTGAAGTAAGAAAGCATGGTTATTTAGTTGTATTAGAGCCGAATTCAATAGTTGTTCATTTCGAAGGAATATCTCACGGGGTGAATACATCAACCGGTATTAAAGCACATCAAGTAGTAAATAAAGAAAGATTTCTGGAAAAATGGGAAAATGTATTAGAAGTAGAGCATTTTCCAAATGCGGAGAATGTATTTCACGCTCGTGATCGAAGCAAAAATAAGAAAACAATTCTTGTAATTGATCATTATGTGCCTCATTTTGATAAAGATGCTGGTGGACGATGCGTCTATCTCTATTTAAAGCTGTTTAGACAGATGGGATTCCATGTGATATTTGTTGGGGATAATTTCTATAAGCATGAACCTTATACCTCAATACTGGAACAGATGGGAATTGAAGTATTATATGGTACGTGGTATCAAAAGCATATCTTTGACTGGATAAAAAGTAATGGTAGATATATTGATTATGCGTATTTAATAAGACCACACATTTCAATAAAGTATATCGATGCTATAAAAAAACAATCAAATGCTAAAGTTTTTTTCTTTGGAACAGATTTACATTATATTAGAGAAATGAGAAATTATGAATTAACAAAAGATGAAGAATTGAAAAAAATGTCGGAGTATTGGAGAAAAATAGAGTTTGAATTATTCTCGAAATCCGATGTTCTTCATGTAGTTGGAACATATGAAGAGTCAGTGCTTCAAAAAGAACAACTTAATAAACCAATAAGAAATATCCCTTTGTATATTTATGATGAAGACCAATTCGGAGCTGATTGTAATAAGTTTCAGCAAAGAGAAGGAATACTTTTTGTTGGCGGATTCGGTCATAAACCGAATCAGGACGGTGTAATATGGTTCGTGAATAATATTTTTCCGCAACTTTTGACGGAATATCCTGGGTTAAATTTTTATGTTGTTGGTTCTAATCCAACTGAAGAAATAAAAAATCTTCAATCTGAGCATATACATATAATTGGATATGTTTCAGATAATGAGCTTTTAGAGTATTACAATAAAGTGAAAGTTGTTATCGTTCCTTTAAGGTTTGGTGCTGGAATCAAAGGGAAGGTTCTCGAGGCCATGTTTAATCAAGTTCCATTGATTACAACACCAATTGGAGCGGAAGGCTTAAATGGTGTTGAGGAATATATACAAATTGTTGATAGTGAGATTGAATTTGTCAGTGCGTTCACAGCATTATATGAGAATGAACAAATTTGGTCAGATATCTCGAGAAAATCACAAAAGTATATCCATGAAAATTTCTCAATTGAATCTGCCAAAAAGCAGATATTAAAAGATATGAAACCTTAAACGGTTTCATATTTTCAGGAGGGGAATTTGTGGAATTAGTAGCAGTTATCTTAGCAGGCGGTAAAGGTGAAAGATTTTGGCCGAAAAGTAGAACGAAATTGCCAAAACAATTTTTAAATATCTCAGGAAATAAAACAATGATACAGCAAGTAATCCAAAGATTAAAATTAATCCTTGATGTATCGCATATTTTTGTGGTTACTAACGAAATTTATGCTGAGCTTATAAGTGTTCAGGTTCCGGATCTTCCTAAAGAAAATATTATCATTGAACCTGTAGGTAAAAACACAGCGCCTTGTATAGGATTAGCTGCAGTAATAATTGAAGAACGATTCCCAGATACTACTATGATAGTACTTCCTTCAGACCATATTATTACCGATGAGCAAGGGTTTGTTCAGATTTTAGAAACAGCTGCTGAAGTTGCAAGTAAAGGACATCATTTAGTAACTCTGGGTATTAACCCGACATATCCAGAAACGGGTTATGGTTACATTGAATCATCTAGTGATTTTTTTGAGATAAATAATATGCAAGTCTATAATGTAAACAAATTCACAGAAAAACCTAAAATAGAGATTGCAGAAAACTATTTAAAGGAAGGTAATTATTATTGGAATAGCGGTATATTTATTTGGAAGACTAGTCTAATTCGCGAGTTATTTTCTTTACATCTTCCTGATATCCACGAGATTCTTGAAATAATAAAAATTTCCATCCTTAATCAAAGTTTTCATGATTCAATTCATCGTGTATTTGCAAAAATGCCTGATCAGTCTATTGACTATGGCATTATGGAGAAAGTTGAAAACATCTATGTAATACCCTGCAATTTTGGATGGGATGATGTTGGAAGTTGGAATGCGCTCGAAAGAATTAATGAATTGGATGAGAATAGTAACTTTGTGAATGGAAATATATTAGCTGTAGATACTAAAGGATGCATTATTGAAAGTGGAGATAAGTTGATAGCAACTCTTGGAATTGAAGACTTGATAATTATCAATACAGACGATGTAACATTAATTTGTACCAAAGATAAAGCACAAGAAGTTAAATTATTATTAAAAGAATTAAGAGATAAAAAATTAGAAAAGTATTTATAAAAGGAGAAATAGAAAATGACGAAAAACGCTTTAATTACAGGAATTACTGGACAAGATGGGTCTTATTTGGCCGAATTATTGCTTCAAAAGGGGTACAACGTTTACGGCTTACGTCGTAGAACGAGTGTTCCTATCATGGAGAATATTGAGGCTATTAAAAATGAAATTGAATTTATTGACGGAGATCTACTTGATTCACATTCTTTAATAAAAGCAGTCGAAAAATCACAACCGGATGAGGTTTATAACTTAGCTGCGCAATCGTTTGTAGGTTCTTCATGGGCGCAACCTGTTCTAACAGGGCAAATTACAGCAATGGGCGTAGTAAATTTACTTGATGCTGTAAGATTAACTAAACTAGACGCTAAGTTTTATCAAGCTTCAAGCAGCGAAATGTTCGGTAAAGTACTAGAAACTCCGCAGAAAGAAACAACTGGTTTCTATCCTAGGAGTCCATATGGCGTAGCTAAAGTATATGGCCATTGGATAACTGTAAATTATCGTGAAAGCTATGATATGTTTGCTAGTTCGGGTATATTGTTTAATCATGAATCACCGCGGAGAGGTATTGAATTCGTTACAAGAAAAATAACTGATGCAGTAGCGCGTATCAAACTAGGTCTTCAGACAGAGCTGCGACTAGGTAACATGGACTCAAAGAGAGACTGGGGATTTGCGGGAGATTACGTAAAAGCAATGTGGCTTATGCTGCAACAAGATTCTCCAGAAGATTTTGTGATTTCAACTGGAGAAACTCACACTGTACTTGAATTTGTAGAAACAGCCTTCAATCATGTTGGTTTGAATTGGCGTGATTATGTAGTGATTGATCCTAAATTTGTAAGACCTGCAGAAGTGGATCTGCTAATTGGTGATTGTAGTAAGGCCAAGAAAGTACTTAATTGGACACCGGAAGTGAGTTTTGAACAATTAGTAATAATGATGGTTGAGAGTGATTTGAAGAAGAATAAAAATATCAAATAATAAAAAATATAGTACATTTAATTTTGCGGGGGAGTTTCTGTGGTTTTCTCTTCATCTATATTTATTTTTGGTTTTGTTCCAATATTCTTTTTAATCTATTTACTAGCAGTGCCAAGTTATAAAAATTTTGTGATACTTTTAGGGAGTACCCTGTTTTATGCTTGGGGAGGTCCAACTTTTCTACTAGTTTTATTATTTTCTTTACTAATAGACTGGCATTTATCTAATGTGATCCATAAAAATATAAACAATAGATCTATAGCAAAGTTCTATTTGCTTCTTGCTTTAATCGGTAATATAGGTTTGTTAGTATACTTTAAATATACTAATTTTTTCGTGGAAAATATTAATTTAATATTTTCTACTTTTAATATTGCTCCTGTTTCGTGGACTAAAATCGTTCTACCTATTGGTATTTCGTTTATAGTTTTTCATAAAATAAGTTATATTGTTGATGTCTATAGGGTACAAAAAAAGCCAACAAGCAAAATGACTGATTATTTTATATATATCTTATTATTTCCGATGTCAATTGCTGGCCCAATTATTAAATATCAAGATATATCTGAACAAATCACTTATAGAAAAACTTCCTTTGAAGATATATTGTATGGATCTTATCGCTTTTCATTAGGCTTATTTAAAAAAGTTTGGATAGCTGATAATGTCGCAATTGTAGCTGATAATGTTTTTGGRGTTGCATCAGGAGAGATAGGTTTCTTTTACTCATGGATAGGGATCGTATGCTATGCATTACAGATATATTTCGACTTCTCTGGTTACGCTGATATGGCCATAGGACTGAGTAGAATAATGGGGTTTAAAGTATCAGAAAACTTCAGAATGCCTTATATTTCACAAAATATAACCGAATTTTGGAGAAGATGGCATATTTCTCTTTCAAGTTGGATGAAAGATTATATTTATATTCCTCTGGGGGGAAACCGAGTATCAAAGATTAGAAATTATTTTAATCTGTGGATAGTTTTTGTGATTTCGGGACTTTGGCATGGAGCAAGTTGGAATTTTGTTATTTGGGGTATGATTCATGGAATGTTTATAGTATTTGATAAATTATTCTGGTTAAAACAATCTAGACATCTATCTAAAACATTGAATATTTTCATTACGTTCATTATTGTACTCATAGCTTGGGTATTCTTCAGAGCTAATAACCTTGATCAGGCTTTAAATTATTTGAAGTCAATGTTCAATGTATTAAATATAGGGCATTYTACACCAATTCAAAATTTATATATTAGTAATTCAATTATTTTCTTTATTTGCCTAGGTTTATTTTTATCTTTTATTCCAGCAACTAGAAAATACGAAAACTTTAAAATGAAATTGGCTAAATATTTTAATATTGAATGGATTCAAATTATCACTATTCTATTTTTGTTAAGTATTTCTATAGTGAAATGCGTTTCGTCTTCTTATAGTCCTTTCATTTATTTTAGATTCTAATCTGAAATAAATTAATTATTATATATTTTGGAGGATTCCATGAAACAATTTTATTATAGATTTCTATTTGTAAGTATTTTAATAGTAGGCGTTTCGCTGCCATTAATACAAATGACACATAAAATAAAGTTTATTCCAAATCTTAAATTAAACGGGGTAGAGAATTTGGTGTTAAAACCCAAATTCAGTTTTGATAGCATTAAAACGGGGGAATATCAACAATTATTTGATAAATGGTTTAGTCAGAACTTCGGACTAAAGAATTACATTTTAAAAACTAATAACCAAATAAATTATAGTTTTTTTAATCAAACGCCAGCCAATAGTAATATATTAGTTGGGAAAAAAGGATACTTGTATGAGGGAAGTTATACTAGTGAATATTTAAATTTTATTCCCCCATTAGGATCTGACTTATTAGAAACTAAAGTTAAAGAAATGAAAGAATTACAAGATATTTTGAAGAAGCAAAACAAATATTTTATGTTATTAATTACTCCCAGTAAAGCTGCCATATATCCTGAAAATATACCTGATAGATTAAAGCAATTACAAACAAATAAAGTTCGAAATTATGATTTAATCATCCCTCTTTTGAATAAATATGGAATTAATTATATTGATGGTCACAAAATATCTTCAGATAATAAATTAAGTGGGAAATATAATATGTTTCCGATCGGAGGGACCCACTGGAACTATTTAGCTGCTTATTATACTACTAAAGAAGCAATTCAAAAAATGGAAGAAATATCTGGAAAAGATATGGTTAATATCGATCTCAAGAAAATTGAAGAAACTCCTCCTATTGGAACAGATCGAGACCTTGCTGATTTATTAAATGTTTGGAAACCACATGTTAATTACAAATCTCCAAAACCAATCATTACTGAATCTGAGCCAGCAGTAAAGTTTGTTCCTAAAATATTCATTGAAGGCGGAAGCTTCTCGGAACAGTTTATTAACACTCTTCACTCATCACATGTCTTTAGTAAGTTAGATTTATATTTTTATTTTCATACTCATATTCAATTTATTGATAAAAATCCGAGCGGTAGCGTTATTGGAGAAATTCAAAAAGCAGATTGGGACAATGATGTATTCAATAGTGATGTTATTATCATTGAAATGAACGAACAAAATATTCCAAAGTTAAAAGAAGGGTTTTTACAAGCAGCCTTAACTCAATTAAATCCTAACAAAGAAGAAACTAAATTAACATTTAAGAATATTAACAAAGATTTTGTTGAAGCAATTCAAATTGATGATAAATCAGGATTTAAAATTAAAAAAGGTGCAAATGGCACGGGAACTGTCTTTTTTGAGACTGAAAATATGAAATTAGAACAAAATAAAAAATATACAATATCATACAAAGCATCTGGATTTAACCAATTGAATACTGATTTATTCCCTGATGAATTACCGCAATATAATAATGTTAAAATATCAGATGTAGTTCAAGATTTTTCTTATACTTTTATCTCAAATAGTTCTAACATGAATAATGCATCACTTAGATTTTTCATTGACGGGTTGAATAAAACTGTGGATAAAGATTTGATAGTATATGATATCAAATTTATTCCCACTAATTAAATTATTATAATAGGGAGGTTAGAGGTTGAGTAACATACTATTAGATAAATTTAGGAAATAATATAAAAAAAGCATTGAGAAATCTGTATTTATATCAAATGCTTTGAAACATGGGGGTTCTGCAAGAATAGACCTTCTTAAATTATTGATGAGATTCTTAAATAAGGAATTCTTAAGGGTCCTTTTTATTGGTGCTGGTGCTATGAATTTAAAGAAAAAATTCGATTAGAAAAATGTTTAAGTTCCCACTTGTGTATTTGGTACAATTCTTATTAAGTGAATTATTCTTGTATTTATTTGTTGATACTTTAATTATTAATAAGAGGATTGCCCCACTTATTGTAATCAGTGTTCCGCTTACTTTTGTCTTAAGTAAAGTTATTATCAAAAATAAAGCAATTTAAGAAAAAAAATTTGCGGAGGTGACTCATGAAAGGAATTATCTTAGCAGGTGGAACCGGTTCCAGACTCTACCCATTAACAAAAGTTACAAACAAGCATCTTCTTCCAGTTGGTAAATATCCGATGATTTTTCATTCGGTTTATAAACTTAAAGAAGCTGATATTACTGATATTTTAATTGTAACAGGTAAAGAACACATGGGCGATGTCGTTAATCTTCTGGGAAGCGGAAGAGAGATGGGGGTCACTTTTACGTATAAGGTTCAAGACGAGGCTGGAGGGATAGCTGAAGCACTCGGATTAGCTGAACATTTTGTTGGTAATGACCAGATGGTAGTTATTCTTGGAGATAATGTGTTTAGTGATGGAATTTCGGAGTATGTTCAAAATTTCAAAAAGCAAGGAACCGGAGCTAAAATCTTAATTCAAGAAGTGCATGATCCTCAGAGATATGGAGTACCCGAACTTGATGGAGATAAAATTGTATCCATTGAAGAAAAACCTAAAGCTCCAAAGAGTGGATACGCAGTTACTGGTATCTACATGTACGACAGACATGTTTTTGATATCGTAAAGACATTAAAACCATCAGGGCGTGGTGAGTTAGAAGTTACTGACGTGAACAATGCATATATTTTAAAAGAAGAGCTGACTTTCGATGTATTACAAGGATGGTGGACCGATGCAGGGACCCACGCTTCTCTTGTAAAAGCTAATGAATTAGCCAAGGATCTTGTTTTTGGAGATGAGTTCGGTAAGCTGAAGCTCTGAGAGGAGGGTGTGCTATGGAAATTAAACATACTAGCTTAGAAGGTGTTCTAATTCTTTCTCCAAAGGTTTTTGAAGATGATCGTGGTTTCTTTATGGAGAGTTATAGAAAAGATATTCTTGTAAGTTCAGGGAATGATTATATTTTTGTTCAGGATAATCACTCTCTTTCTGTTTCCGAAGGAGTGATAAGAGGTCTTCACTATCAGTTAACCCCCAAAGCTCAAACTAAGTTGGTGAGAGTGGTTGCTGGTGCAATATTTGATGTAGTTGTGGATATCCGCCAAAACTCTACTACATATGGAAAGTGGTATGGAATTGAATTGAGTAGTGAGAATAAAAGGCAACTTCTAGTTCCCGCAGGATTTGCCCATGGATTTTGCACGTTAAAACCAAATACTGAAGTCATTTACAAAGTGGACGAGTATTACTCTCCGGAACATGATCGCGGCATACTTTGGAATGATCCCGCACTTGGGATAGATTGGCCGACATCGAAACCTATTCTTTCTGATAAAGACAAGAAGCACCCCCTTCTTAAGGATGCAGATATTAACTTTTAAATAGGAGCCCTACCCATATGAAAATTCTCGTTACAGGCGGAGCAGGATTCATCGGAAGTAACTTCGTTCATTACATGCTAGATCGTTACCCTTGTTATGAACTCATTAATTTAGATGCCTTGACGTATGCGGGCAATTTAGAGAATCTCACATCTATACAAGGAAATGGTCAATATACTTTCGTCAAAGGTGATATTACCAATACCGAACTTGTGAACAGCCTGTTCGCTCATGGCGTAGATTCCGTTGTTCATTTCGCCGCGGAATCGCACGTAGACCGTAGCATTCTAGAACCAGATGTTTTCGTGAAGACAAATGTGCTAGGTACACAGGTTTTGCTTGAAGCAGCAAGGCAACATGCCGTTAAGAAGTTTGTACATGTATCGACAGATGAGGTGTACGGAAGTCTTGGAGAGACGGGACTTTTCACAGAGGAAACTCCACTAGCTCCGAATAGTCCGTATTCTGCAAGTAAAGCAGGATCTGATCTGCTTGTACGTTCATATCATGAGACCTTTGGTCTAAATATAAACATTACTCGCTGTTCCAATAACTATGGTCCATATCAGTTCCCAGAGAAGCTAATCCCATTGATGATAGCTAATGCTTTAAGTGAAAAGGAATTGCCTGTATATGGTGACGGTTTGAATATTAGAGATTGGTTATTCGTAGAGGATCACTGTAGTGCAATTGATTTGGTTCTTCATAACGGGATCAGCGGTGAAGTGTATAATATCGGCGGGAATAATGAGAGAACGAATATTCAAATTATCCAAACGATTCTTAAGGAGCTTGGCAAGCCTGAATCTCTGATGAAGTTCGTGAAGGATCGTCTTGGCCATGACCGCCGTTATGGTATTGATGCGACGAAGATTACAAATGAACTTGGCTGGAAGCCAAAGCATAATTTTGAAACAGGTATTCACGAGACGATTCGCTGGTACTTGGAGAATCAAGACTGGTGGAAACGAATTCAAACAGGTGAATATCAAAGGTATTTCAATGAGCAATACGGTTCGAGGTTAGGTGCTCAATTATGAGGATCGTTGTAACCGGAGCGAAAGGGCAGCTTGGACAAGATATTGTAAAACTGCTTGGTCAAAAGCATCAGGTTCACGGTCTCTCAAGAGAGCAGTTAGATATTACGAACGAAGCCAAATGCTTCCAGATTCTCAAGGAGATAAATCCTGATGTCATCATTCACAGTGCTGCTTACACAGCTGTAGATGCAGCAGAAACTGATGAAGAGATGGCATTTAAAGTGAATGGTCACGGAACACGCAATCTCGCTCTTGCAGCTGAGCAAATTGGGGCTAAATTCGTCTACATTAGTACGGATTATGTTTTTGATGGTAAAGCTGTGAAGGTTTATCGAGAAGATGACGCAACTAACCCTCAAAGTGTGTATGGTAAGTCGAAGCGAGCTGGTGAGATGCATGTTCAATCGATATCATCAAAACATTTTATCGTCCGAACGTCTTGGGTTTATGGCATCTATGGCAACAATTTTGTAAAAACAATGCTGCATTTAGCGAAAACACAAGATTCTCTAAAGGTTGTGAGTGACCAGTTCGGTTCCCCAACGTACACAGTGGATCTTGTGGGGTTTCTTGAACAACTTATTCGGACAGACCGCTACGGTGTCTATCATGCATCTAACACTGGCGTTTGCTCTTGGTATGACTTTGCTTCTGCCATTTTTGAAGAAAGTGGCTCGAGCATCAAGGTGGAGCCTTGTAGTACGGAAGAGTTTCCGAGGCCTGCTCCCAGACCAAGGAATTCAGCGATGGAGCATGAAGCGATTCGTGCGAATGGATTTGAGGATTTACGCCCTTGGAGGGAAGGTCTACAGGCTTTTTTAAAGGAGCTTGAGAATAATTAAAGGAAAGCGATTAGTGTGTTTAATATCAAATTTAAAAAACGGGATCTGGCTTAGCTCGAATTTGGAATGGTTCTGAGTAGCCTCACCCCAACTAAACAAATGGTTCACCAAATAAATTTACCTAAGATTAGCAGCCGCTAGTCTTATTTTTTTAGGCTAATTTTAATATTGCCGTGTTATAATGACAGATATCAACCCAAAAATGAGGTCATCGCTTGGATTTATCTATTATCATCGTGAACTACAAAACGAAAGATCTGACTCTAGCTTGTATTGCATCGGTTTTTTCGTCAACTACAGCATACACATATGAAATCATCCTTATCGATAACGCGTCTAACGACGGCACAATCGAAGCGGTGAACGAATGGTACCCACTTGTGACTACAATCACTAATACCGACAACGTCGGTTTCTCCAGAGCCAACAATCAGGGTATACGCATTGCCCAGGGTCGATACGTCCTACTTCTGAACTCCGACACGATCGTTCAACAAGACACATTAGACATTATGCTCCGTTTTATGGACGAGAACGCCACTGTAGGCGCTAGCGGCTGCAAAATCGTGTTACCCGACGGTTCTCTCGACAAAGCCTGCAAGCGGGGCTTCCCAACGCCCTCTGCGTCATTCTACTATGCGTTTGGATTTGCCAAGCTATTCCCAAACATCCCGCGGTTTAATCAATATCAACTTGGTTATTTAGATCCAAACCAATCTTACCCCATCGACTCTCTTGTCGGTGCATTCATGCTAATACGCCGCGAGACGATCGAGCAGGTGGGAATGCTGGATGAGGAATTTTTTATGTATGGAGAAGACATTGATTGGTGTTATAGGATAAAGGAAGCCGGATGGGTTAACTATTATTATCCTCGCACACAGATTGTCCATCATAAAGGGGCAAGTAGTCGTCGTAAGCCGTATAAAATCATCTATGAGTTCCATCGAGCGATGATTTTGTTTCATAATAAGCATTATCGGAAGAAGTACTCATGGCTAACGAATGCGATGGTTTACGTAGGAGTAGGTTTGAAGTTTGGCCTGTCCCTAGCTCGAAATAAATTACGTCCAACGAGGTGATCACGTTTGATTCGACAGAGTCAAGGATTCTTGACCCAATTATATGCTTTAGCCGATTTCATAAGCATTCAGCTCGTGTTTCTTCTTTCATGGTGGTTGAAATTTAAAAGCGGTTTGATTCCCTACGCTTCTCCTTTGCCTTTTAAACATTATGTGATGTGGAGTATAACTTACGCGATTATCGCGATTTTTATAAGCTATTTGGTGAACTTCTATACGCCGAAGCGGAGAAAACGATTCTCTTTTGAGGTTTTGAAAATCATTCAAGTACATGCGTTTAGCTTATTGATGCTGCTCAGTGTATTGTTTATTCTCAAAGAGTTGGATGTCTCTCGTTCGTATCTGCTACTTTTCCTAGTAAATAATATTCTTTTCATAAGCTTCTACCGCTATATGATCAAAATCGCGCTGAAACGTGTCCGCCAAAAGGGTTATAACAAGCAATTCATTCTCATTCTTGGTGCAGGCTCATTAGGCCGTCAGTTCTATACAAAGTTGAAACAACACCCAGAGTTAGGGTATGAAGTGGTTGGTTTCCTCGATGATTTTCAAGAAAAGCATGAAATGCCTTATCATAATTTTAAACCGGTCCTAGGGAAGATTGAAGAATTAGAGCCTATTTTGAATAAGCTTATCGTGGATGAGGTCATTATTGCGCTCCCATTGGACGCTCATACGAAGTACGGAAATATCATTAATGTTTGTGAAAAAGCTGGTGTCAAAACGCTCATCATTCCCGATTTTTATGATTTCCTACCGTCACGACCTTATTTCGATAATTTCGCGGATATGCCGCTGATTAATGTACGTGATATACCTTTGGATGAGTTCAGAAATCGTATATTTAAAAGAGCATTTGACATCGTTTTTGCTTTCGTTGCTATTATCATTACACTTCCTGTTATGTTAGCCGCAGTCATAGCCATCAAATTCACCTCAGATGGTCCCATCATCTTTAAGCAAGAACGCGTGGGACTGAATCGTAGAAACTTCATGATGTACAAGTTCCGCAGCATGAAGGTGCTTGGGGATACTGTTTCGAATACGGAATGGACAGTGGAGAATGACCCGCGGCGAACGAAGGTCGGCACATTCCTACGCAAAACAAGTCTCGACGAGCTGCCTCAGTTCTTCAATGTGCTTTTTGGGCATATGAGTGTGGTTGGGCCAAGGCCGGAGCGTCCTTTTTTCGTGGAACAATTTAAGGAAGAAGTACCGAAGTATATGGTGAAGCATCACATTAGGCCTGGTATTACGGGGTGGGCGCAGAGCAACGGCTTGCGCGGCGATACGTCGATCGAGGAACGGATTAAGCATGATATTTTCTACATTGAAAACTGGACTTTTTTATTTGATATTAAAATTATTTGGAGAACGGTCGTTAACGGATTTATCAATAAGAACGCGTACTAAAATTTTTTCTAACTACCCGCATGATTCGCCAACATTTTCCCCATACTATTGCATATACTGAGTAGGCGGGGAGGTTTTGGCTATGATCGATCATGAAGACGCTTACCAAGATGATCAATTGTCGATAGGCAAAGGCTTGATAGTTGGTGTGGTGTTCGGTTCCCTGATTTGGGCAGGTATTATTGCGGGTATCGTGTATATGTGGTAGATGCATCTCATACAAGGAAAAGGCTGCTGGGGCTATGAAGCTCTGGGCGGCCTTTTTTACGCGTGAAAGGAGCCCAAACTACGTAGGGGTCGTCACCTGCCTATAAACCATTGTCTAAGGCTTTCTACAATTCTCTTGCATATGTTAGAACGAGGTGAGAGGAAGTATGAAGATTACAACAACAGCTTTATCAGGACTTGTGATCGTTGAACCTGAGGTCCATGCAGATCATCGGGGCTTTTTTATGGAAAGCTTTCATGCCGCGAAGCTGGCAGAGCAGGGGATTACGATGGATTTTGTGCAGGATAATCATTCGCTTTCGGAAGAAGTTGGCGTGCTGCGCGGGCTTCATTATCAATTGAACCCACATGCGCAAACGAAGCTTGTCAGGGTAATAGCGGGGGCAATTTACGATGTGGCGGTGGACATTCGTTCAAGCTCAACTACATTTGGTCAATGGGTTGGTATTATGCTCAGCGCCGCCAATAAGCGACAGTTACTAGTTCCACAGGGCTTTGCCCACGGTTTCTGTACATTAGAGCCAAGGACACAGGTACTGTATAAGGTCGATGCCTATTATTCGCCACAGCATGACAGAGGAATTCTATGGAGTGATCCAGCAATCGGCATATCGTGGCCAACGATCAACCCTATTTTATCTGCAAAAGATGAAAAGCACCCTTTGTTGAAGGATGCGGAGTTAGATAGAACTTGATGAGTTGGAAGATCGTAACATTGTTGCGTCTCTGAGTCCTGTCACAAGCTGTTTCTCAGCAAGTCTATAGGTCATATAACAAAGGGGAACGGTCATCGTCACAATAAGTAGATCTGTGAAAAAGAAGCCAAGATCGTCAACAAGATGAGTCGCCACACTCAACTTCATTAAAATTGAAATAAACAATAGATGCGTTAATAAAATCGTATAGGAAGCATTTCCTAGCTTGCTCAAGCTCTTCACCCAAAATGGCAATTGAAGTTGTTCAGGAACAGATGAAGCGCCTAATAAAACAAATGAAGCAGGAATGATGTAAAGCAGAGTATTGTGAAAAGGAAGAAGAAGGTACTTGTTATTTATCCATATCAGCATAAAGCCAAGGGCACCAAGTATTATCAACCATTTGAAGTTTTTATTTTTATAATGCTCAGCCCATTTGGCCAATAAACAGCCTGTGATAAATTCTAAGTTAACTTCACTGAATAGGAAGTTTAGATAGAAATGCCGATCAATATCAGTACTTATCACTGGTACATTAAAAAAATGGCAGAGTGTTATTGTAATCCATATGGAAACTAAGAAGTAGGCTGGCTTTTTCCCAAGAGCCATAAGAAGACTGAACACAAAGTAAAATAGTACAAAATAACTTAACGACCACGCGACAGGCAGTACCGGACCATGAGTTTGGGGGAGCAGTAGTAATGATTTGATGATGGTATCTTTATGGGTCTCATATCCGTAGCCAAAGCTTGGAACAAAGAAATAGACGGGCAGCACAACGAGCGTAATTAACCAGTAGAATGGATAAATGCGTATAAGTCGATTCGTTAAATAGGGTAATACGGTTATTTTAGTTCCGATTTTGTGGCCATATGTATGATACAGGAGAAATCCAGTAAGTAAGAAAAAGAAGTCTACTCCTCCTGAACGGCCTATAGTGCCGATCCCTAGAAAGTCGAATTGAAAGTACCTGAAGGACATAGCTGAAGTATGAAACAGAAGAACGAAGAATGCTGCGGCTCCTCGTGATGCTTGCAGCGCGATTCTGTGGTTTTTAATCAAAAATAACTCCCCCGGTTCATAGATGTGGTTCTTCCCAACTATCATTCCAGACGACTGTGAATAAATTATGCATTCAACCTGAAAGGTAGCTTAATTTTAGAAAAATTGTTTACCTTAGCTTTTTCACGGCCAAGCCCCAACTCGTCTGCATAATCGAACAAGTCCCCTCATATGCATGTACTATGTTGATGTTAATCATGAGTGAGGGGATGATCGAATGCGCCGGGTCACATGGATGGTAGCAGTGGTAATGTGCGTAGCATTGGTTCTCGCAGGGTGCGGGATGGGTAAAAAGGATGCAGGATCTATCGTAAAGGATTTGGATCATGTGATTGGTAAGTCGAGCAGCTATCAAGCATCAGGCAGCATGATTCTAAACACGGGGCAGCAGCCACAGGAGTACTCGGTTGAGGTCGCGTATTCGCCGGAGCATTTCTATCGGATTTCCCTGACAAATGCAACGAAGGATGTTACGCAGATTGTTCTGCGTAATGAAGAAGGCGTGTTCGTCTTGACGCCGCACTTGAAGAAGAGCTTCCGCTTCCAAAGTGATTGGCCTGAGAATCAAGGTCAAGTGTATCTGTTCCAATCTTTAGCGAAGAGTATCATTGAAGATAAGGATCGTCAATTCACGACGGACAAGGATGCTTACGTGTTCGATGTTGCCGCGAACTATCAGAATGAACAGCTCTCCCGCCAGAAAATCTGGCTGAATAAGAAAACACTCGCACCTGCGCAAGTTCAAGTGTCAGATGCGAATCAGAATGTATTGGTGCAAGTGAATTTCACGAATTTTGAATTCGATACGAAGTTTGATAAGGATTATTTCCAAATGGAGCGCAATATGACCAGCTGGAATTTGCAGCAAACGATGCCGACAATGTCTGATGTTGCTGTCACAGATGCGGATCACCCAGCAGCAACTGGTGACAAATCAGTAACGGACAAAAACCTGTCCGCGACTGGTGGACAATCCGATCAATCCAAAGCCACGGGTGCGACGAAGCCAGATGCGACGAAATCGGCGCCAACAGCTGCCAAAGCACAAAAAATTGGTATTGTTGAGCCGTATTACCTGCCTAAAGATGTTGTGAAGCAAGACATCAGTGATATGAAGCTTGGTGAAGATGCCGCGGTGCTTTTACGATATAAAGGGAAATATAGCTTCAATCTGATCGAGGTTAGACCTCAAGCCAAATCCGTAGCGTTGCCACCAGGGGACATCGTAGATCTCGGGTTCACGGTTGGGGTAATCACGGGGAATGAGTCGAAGGATGAGCCTAGAACACTCACTTGGACGAACGATGGTGTTGAGTTCCGTATGTTCACGGGCGATATGCCAGTAAATGAAATGATTCAAGTCGCGATGGCAACGGACGGACAGTCTGGGAAATAATCTCGATTTTATGTTAAATGAGATGGCCCTGCACCCTTAGGTGTAGGGCTTTTCTGTTTTTTTTCGTATATATAGCCATAAAATTTATGAAAATTCGCAAGAAGATTTAACCAACTCCCACGAACGGTCGTTTTTTTGGTATAATGCAACTTTGGAGCGAATAGATAATTGGAGTGTTTGAGATGAAAACAATTGATAATTTAACATGGGAAGAGCAGTTATTGTTCTGGGAAAATGAGTCGATTGCCTTCGAGACGTATTTAACGGATGAAGGTAAATTAAAAGCAGATACCATCCAAAAGCATGTAGATCGCATACGTTTTGTGACGACGGAGTATTGTGTTCGTTATGAAATTAGTTATGAGGATTTGCAAGGCGAAACGATTGTTGATTTTTTAGGTCGATTCTCTATTAGTCACGTGCTTAGCACGAAGGAATCCGATATCGGTGCTTATTTGACTTCTTTCAAAAAGTGGATTCAATTCCTTCAGATGACATCTAGAATTTCAAAAGAACAATACACTTCACTGAATGAAGTTTGTAAGTATAAATCTTATTTCGAAGAACGATTCGAGCAGTACATGGGAGCTGACAATGACTATGCGCTGGAACGTTGGCTGAACTCGAATGATATAGAAGCACATATTGAAGAACATACGCCGTCTTCCAAGCGGAAGCTCAAACCACTCGTGGTTGACCCGAAGCTGCTTCAGCTATGGATGGATGGGCGGACGCCTGTACCGCAAATCGTCGGAGAATTTAAAGCGTTTCTAGAGGCTGTACAGGACGGGAAGAATGTGAAATTGTCCGCTGCGCGGAAGCATTTGCCGCGGAAGTTCTGGAGCGATTTCGATGAGCAGCAGAATCTGCAGCTTTTCCGAAAGCCAACATTGAATCAAGACCAAGAGCCGGTGTACCAATTCTTTTTCTATGTAGCGTTAGTGCTGGGAATGACGGAAGAAGGAACACAACTTACGGTAAATGCGAAGCAATTGGCTAATTTCTTGTCGCTTTCGGAGCCGGAGCAGGCAGTCCTTCTTTTAGACACACTTTGGAACAAGTTAGCTTGGGGGATTCTGGAGGAAGTCAATGAGGGTGGTCGTCCCGAAGATATTCAGGCTTGGAGAAGAGCAATCGCAAGTGTGTTAGCAAGCTGGCCAGTTGGAATTGAGCACAATGTGAAAAAAGAATGGGATAAACATCGCCAATCCGGGATCCTGCTGGATACAAGCACTGATGTGTTCTTGCACGCGGTAGCAACGATATTGGTGCGTTTCGGATTGATCCAAGCACAATTCTTGCCGGACTCGGAGATGAAGTATGGTTTTCAGAGAAAACCAGAGGTGATGACCGTACAAGAGTCAGGTAACCGCGTCTTCCGTTATTTTGTGAATGAAGCGGCTTATGTACTGAAGAGTGTCCCGAAACCTGCTTCGGAACAAAGCAAAATTGGACGTAATGATCCTTGCCCATGCGGCAGCGGCAAAAAACACAAAAAGTGTTGCTTGTAAGCCATATTACGTAAATGAACTACATTTCGAAATCGGGATCAACATAAACACAAATTTACTTGGAAGTGGATAGAAGAGGTGAACGCTGGTGGATGCTTTTTATCGGCCCACGTGGGTGGAAATATCGTTAGATGCGCTGAGAAGCAACATTGAACAATTTCAGAAGGTACTGCCTGCGGGCATGAAGCAGATGGCAGTCGTTAAAGCGGATGCTTACGGACACGGGGCAGTAGAGGTATCCAAGGAGGTTCTCGCCGCGGGTGTGGATTATTTGGGTGTCGCGTTCTTTGATGAAGCTTTGGAGCTCCGAAATGCAGGGATTATTGCGCCCATTCTTGTTCTCGGCTACACGCCGCCTGAAGGAATTAATCGGGCACGGGAGTTGGATGTAACCATTGCGGTGTACAGTCGTGACGTGTTGGAAGCGCTCCGTGCGCAAGGACGTAAGCAGGAGAACACATCGCAGAAGAAGCTGAAAATCCATATCAAGCTGGATACCGGCATGGGGCGACTCGGCTTGCATACGGAAGCAGATGCGATTCCTTTTATAGAGGAAGCGTTGACGCTGCCAGGTGTGGAAGTAGAAGGTCTGTTTACGCATTATGCGAATGCAGATGAAGTCGATAAAAGCTATACGCTGGAGCAATACGGTCGATTCGAGCGGATTGTGAGCTATTTTACAGATAAAAGTGTGAGCTTCCCTTATATTCACGCGGGCAATAGCGCGGCGGCCATTGATTTGCCAGGCTTGACCTATTCGATGGTGCGTCTCGGGATTTCAATGTATGGTCTGTATCCTTCAGGGGATGTGGATCAAACGAAGATTGAGTTAAAGCCGGTACTAAGCCTCAAAACAGGGATTGTCCACCTCAAAACGCTGCCAGCAGGCGCGGGTGTTAGCTATGGAACGATTTATCACACCAAGGGTGATGAGCAAATTGGAACCTTGCCGATCGGCTATGCGGACGGTTACTCGCGAATGCTTTCGGGTAAAGCGGATGTACTGGTTCGAGGCAAAAGAGTGCCAATCGTCGGCAGAATCTGTATGGATCAATGTATGATCAACGTATCGGATGTGCCTGATGTGTCGACTCTAGATGAGGTTGTCCTCATTGGAGAGCAGGGAGAAGAACGAATTACCGCGGAAGATGTAGCTGATCTGCTTGGGACGATCAATTATGAAATCATTTGTATGATTTCACATCGTGTAGCACGTGTTTATGTACGAAATGGGGAACGAGTTGAGGCTTTAAATCCTCTCATGCGACACCGTTATTAGGCTGAAGCAAAATACTTCATGAATTTACCATGTAAATTTTGCAGGCATGGAAGAGGGATTCACAAATAGCGTATAGAATACTTAGTAATAACAATCTTATATCTTAAGGTGTAACATATTTGATATACCGGAGGCATATATTCTATTGTATAATTTGGTTTTTGGAATGACATACTGGTAATATTGTCTTTGTATCGTTTCTGGGGGTGCGAGAGTGTGAGCAATGCGCATAATACGAAAAGGATCATGATTAGCTTGCCTGACAACCTGTTGCAAGAAGTGGACGGGATTGTTGAGAAGGAGAACTCCAATCGGAGCGAATTCATTCGTCAGGCAATGAAGCTGTATTTAATTGAACGCAAAAAGCGCAGTCTACGCGAATCCATGCAGCGTGGGTATATGGAAATGGCGAAAATAAATCTCAGCATGGCATCTGAAGCTTTTCAAGCGGAGGAAGAAGCGGACGGTACGCTTGATCGCTTAGTAAGCGGGGTGTAAGACGTGATTGTGAAACGTGGCGATGTATTTTTCGCAGATCTTTCGCCGGTCGTAGGATCGGAGCAGGGAGGAGTCCGTCCTGTTCTAGTGATCCAAAATGATATCGGCAACCGCTTTAGCCCCACTGTGATTGTTGCAGCGATTACAGCTCAAATCCAAAAGGCAAAGCTTCCCACGCATGTGGAAATCGATGCGGAAACGCACGGTTTCGATCGAGATTCGGTCATTCTGCTTGAGCAAATCAGAACAATCGACAAGCAACGGCTGACGGACAAAATTACGCATTTGGATGAAGAAACGATGCGAAAGGTTGACGACGCTTTGCAAATTAGTGTGGGACTGATAGAGTTTTGAATAAGGTCTGGAACGGACGAGGGCGATAGGTACCCTCGTTTTTTGGTTTGTACATCGGTATACATACGTTGAATAGAGGAGAGGTATGACTGTGGCGAATGTGGAGACGGAAGGACAGAATACGGGAACCCAAGGATTAGAGACTAAGGCGAGTGAGTACGAGGCACCGAAGGAGAAGATCCAGGTTCCTGCGGAGAAGAAAGCGGAGATTCAGGAGCGGATCCTGAAGCAAATCTCCGCTGAATTGCAGCTGCCTAACGGCAAAGTGAAGACGACGATGGAGCTGCTGGATGAGGGCAACACGATTCCGTTTATCGCACGTTACCGGAAAGAGATGACGGGCGAGCTCGACGAGAACCAGCTGCGAGATATCGAGGAGCGCTTGCAGTATTTGCGTAATCTCGAGGATCGGAAAATCGAGGTTGTTCGTTTAATCGATGAGCAGGGCAAGCTGACGGACGAGCTGCGCAGCTCGATTGAACGTGCTGTGAAGCTGCAGGAAATCGAGGATCTCTACAGACCTTACCGCCAGAAGCGGAAGACGAGAGCTAGTGTTGCGAAGGAGCGCGGTTTGGAGCCGCTTGCGATGTGGATTTGGAAGCAGCCTCGTCAAGGCTCGCTGGAGCAAGAGGCTTCGCGTTACATTAATGCGGACAAGCAGGTTGGAAGCGCCGCTGAGGCGATTCAAGGCGCGATGGATATCCTAGCGGAGAATATCGCGGATGATGCGAAAATACGGGCCTGGGTGCGTCGATACACGCAGGATAACGGTATTATGCGGACAGAGGCCAAGGATGCGAAGGCAGAGTCTGTCTATGAGATGTACTATGCCTATCAAGAGCCTGTGAAGCGCCTGCCGCCGCACCGAATTCTTGCGATTAATCGCGGGGAGCGGGAAGAAATTCTGAAGGTTGGTTTAGATGTACAACCAGATAAAATTCACGACTACATGCTTCGTCAAATCGTTAGAGGTGACTCGGTTGTAAGAGATGTGTTGCGCACGATTGTCGAGGATGCGTACAAAAGGCTTCTAGCTCCTTCGGTCGAGCGCGAAGTGCGCGGTGAAATGACGGAGATGGGCGAGGAGCAGGCGATTAAGATTTTCGCGGAAAATCTGCGAAATCTGCTGCTGCAAGCGCCCATCAAGGGCCATGTGGTGCTTGGTGTCGATCCAGCGTACCGGACAGGCTGTAAGCTGGCCGTCATCGACGACACCGGTAAAATGCTTGAAATCGCCGTCACCTACCCAACCCCACCGAATAATAAGGTGGCGGAAGCGAAGGCGAAGTTCAAGCAACTGATCAGCGCATACAGCGTGGAGCTGATTGTGATCGGGAATGGGACAGCGTCCCGTGAAACGGAGCAGTTTGTTGCGGAGCTGATCGGTGAGATCAAGGAGCGGAAGCTCAAGTACTTGATCGTCAGCGAAGCGGGTGCGAGCGTGTACTCTGCGTCGAAGCTGGCGCAGACGGAGTTCCCTGAGCTCGACGTCGCCGAGCGCAGCGCGATTTCGATCGCGCGGAGGCTGCAGGACCCGCTCGCGGAGCTTGTGAAGATCGAGCCGAAAGCGATCGGCGTCGGGCAGTACCAGCATGACGTTTCGCAGAAACGTCTGGACGAGAACTTGAAGGCCGTTGTAGAATCGGCCGTTAACCATGTCGGGGTGGACTTGAACACGGCGTCCCCGTCCTTGCTTTCGTACGTGTCGGGGGTTAACGCGACATTAGCGAAAAACATCGTGAAGTATCGCGAGGAGAATGGCAAGTTCAGCTCCCGCCAGGAGCTGTCGAAGGTTCCGCGCCTTGGCGCGAAATCCTTCGAGCAGTGTGTCGGGTTCATGCGGATTCCGGGCGGCCGGAACCCGCTCGATAACACCCCGATCCATCCGGAGTCTTACGACGTGGTGGATCGGCTGTTTAAGGAGCTGCGCATCGAGCTCGCGCAGCTCGGTTCTCAGCAGCTGCTAGCGCTGCTGCAGACGCTGGAGCCAGAGGAGCTGGCTCCTAAGCTTGGCGTAGGTGTCCCGACGATGCGGGACATCCTAGACAGCCTGCAGCGGCCTGGGCGAGATCCGCGGGACGAAGTCCCTGCGCCGATCTTCCGCACAGACGTGCTGCAGCTGGAGGACCTTGTGCCGGGCATGGAATTGACCGGCACAGTGCGTAATGTTATCGACTTCGGTGCCTTCGTCGATATCGGCATTAAGAACGATGGGCTGGTGCACATATCCCAGCTCAAGAACGGCTTCGTGAAACATCCGATGGATGTGGTTTCCGTTGGAGACATCGTCCAAGTATGGGTACTCAACGTGGACCAGAAAAAAGGCCGCGTCGGCTTAACCATGAAGAAACCACAATAGCAGGTTTAGGATAGCACTGAGTAGTTGGCAATTGTTAGTTGATTGTTCGTAGAGGCAGTTGGGAGTTAGGTCCCAGCTGCTTTTTTGCGTGCACCGTAATTTGATTTATCCGATTTGTGGTACTACCTCGGGTTGGCTTATTCCCTCTGTAGCTATTAGTCCGAATTTGCCGAATTAATCTCATTAACTCCATCATTAAATCCTAAATAGTCCTAAACAACCCAACTAAAACAACCAAAACAACGCTTGCACAGGGAAAAGAGGTAAATAGTTCGGCAGAATCGGACTATTGGTCTTTTCTCACAAGTAATACTCGTTTTAATTCGGAGATATCGGACTAATGCAACTTTGGCCCCATGTCGCCATCATCCCCCTACTTCTGCCCGCCTCCCACCTCTTTCACCAAATAAGTCATCGTATATCGCTGACCAGCAATAAGTGAAAGTATCCCTTCCATCGAGAGGCGGATGAGCCAATCGGCAGCGATACGAATATTCACATTGCACTCGGCTGCGACTTCTTGAAGCCGAATTTTGCCATTACGCCGATTGGCGATCTGGAGGATAAACTGCTTCCGCAGCTCCCATACGTCCGCCTCAAGCTCAGCGATGGTTGGGGGATGTAGTTTGCTGTTGGGAGATGACCTTCGTTGTTCCAAAGGGATCACGTTGTTTTTGAAGCGGACAGAGGGACTTTCCTCATTCCGCAGGCGGTTTTGATTTCTTTTCTGCTGATGCATCTCACGCATCCTACGTAGCCAATGACTACTATTTTGCTGCATGTAATTAAGCCTCCTTTTGATAGCCAATACGCAAAAAAAGCACAAACGAACGGCAGAATAATCTGCAAGTTCGAGTGTGCTTCACTCATTTATTGGTATTTGTTTGTATTTTGCATTTACTATTTGTTACAATTGTTTACAGTATAGAGGGCATGTTTCAAATATGCAACTATTTTATTCTTGTCCTCGAGGGCGTAAAATTCGTTCTTTTAAGCAACGGGTTGCAACGCTATGTATCCATGGCAAAAAAGCCAGCACTTGTGGCACAAGTACTAGCTTTTTGATCAAAACTTACGTTTGCTCGGTCCGTCCGTTGATTGGCTGTCAGGCCACTCCTCTTGTGAGCGGCGAGTGCGGTAAAAGTACCAGCTATCATTCAATAATCGGATTTGTCTAAGGTTTTTGTTCTGGAAGGCACGCATTAATTGATTACAAAGCCATTGAGGCATATGCCCATCCCCTTCTTCGCCATGTACTTATAGCATATGAAGGTTTAGGAAATTGGGTGCAGGTCCTTTATTTTTAGAGATCAAATTCCTCTTCGTACCATTGTTCGAGTTGAGCTTGCAACGCACGAATTTCAGTCAACAAGGAAATCAAAGGATACGATTTTTCTTGGATGCTTGAGAATGTTTTTTCGAGACCATTGATGTAATCCAAGCCTTGAATCAACGTATAGGTCGTACCGATTAATTCCAAATCGTCACATTCAGCAATAACGCGTGGAAGTTGAGGAACATGATCAGCCGTTAATTTCTCTAATTCTTTGTGCAACCGCTGGTTCAAAGCCGTTAATTGATAGGAATAGGAGGAAGGCATTTCGACGAATTCCAGTTGCTGGTCAAGCTTCAATATCGCATAGCGCATTTGTGGCATGGGAACTGTTCAAATCCTTTCTGTATAGAGCGTTCGATCTTCTTTTCTACTTGACAGTATAGCCGTACATACGGTACAAATTCAAGTAAGAACTTGTCATTCGAAGTATTATAGGTTGTCATTAGCCGTACTCGTGACTTGTCATTGGGAGTGTTCGTAGATGGAAGATCGAGAGCTGCAGCAATGGATCGAGCAAATTTCTATGGAATCGTTTGGGAGACCCTTCGTTCATCAGGCGCGTTTTAACCGAAGATTGCGTTCGACGGGTGGACGTTATTTTATGAAATCGCATGATATTGAGATCAGTTGGAGCCAGTGGGAGACCTATGGTCGGGATGAAATCGAAAAGATTATTAAGCATGAGCTCTGCCATTATCATTTGCATATTTTGAAGCGAGGCTACCAACATCGTGATCATGATTTCAAAACCTTACTAGCCCAAGTTGGAGGTACACGGTACTGCCAATCCCTGCCGAGGCCTAAGGTAAAGCAAGCTTTTAAATACAGGCTGGAGTGTGTGAATTGCAAGACGGAATATTTTCGCAAGCGTAAAATGGATGTTCGTAAATTTGCCTGTGGGAATTGTAGGGGAAAATTGAAATCGTATACACTTGACTTACCAGCCCCTTCATAATAAAATAAGACTTGTTCATTCCCTGATAGCTCAGTTGGTAGAGCACTCGACTGTTAATCGAGTTGTCACAGGTTCGAGTCCTGTTCGGGGAGCCATATGGAGAGATACCCAAGTGGCTATAAGGGGATCCTCTGCTAAGGGATTAGACTGCGTAAGCGGTGCGAGGGTTCGAATCCCTCTCTCTCCGTCACGAAATAAGTTCAATGGCAATTTTGCCGTTGGGCTTATTTTTGTTCATCTCAATCTCAACCTAATCTAACAATTTTCTAATACTAGTTAAATGTTTGTACTCTATAGTGAATAAAAAAGCTTCACGATGGAGGAACTCCCAGTGACTAAATTATTTTCGATACATGTGCGTCTTATCCTATTACTATTGATTCCATCCCTGCTATACTTAGGCACGAGTGTGTATCTACTACAGATAAACAAGACAACTACGGATGAACTAACCTCATCGTTGTATGAGACAACGGAGAAGAGCACGTCGCTCATTCTGAATGCCGATCGTGATATGTATCAGGCCTTAACTGCCTATCAGCTGTTAGTATCGGGCATGTTAACGGCAGAAGAGAAGACGGCTCAGCTGAAGGCGCTCAAAGACAATATTGATCAAACGAATACAAGGGTCGGTCAGGCTGTTACCATTTTAAAAGATAAGCAATTATTGCAAACCGCGCAAGTTGAGAAGAACGTGACGATTGAGCAAAGTGCAGCGAGCTTCCAAGCCTCCTTCGATCAGTGGGTCAAAGAAGCGAATGCTGTTGTTCAAGCGGGGAGCTTTGGCAAAGGGGTTTTGAATGAAGCGAAGCTGGCAGCAACCTTTGAAAAAGGACGCGAGGGTCTGAATGTCATTGGTGAAATTTTGGACGAACATGCCAAACATAGCATTGTTAGTATCGAGCAGGAAAATAACAAAACAGCACAAGGGGTTTACATCGGCGTGGCGGTTATCATCGTCATTCTGTTGGGAGCAGGCGGATTCGTGATCAGGAAAATCATGCTGACGATTCGTAGGATTTTGTCCATCACGGGTAAAGTTGCTGCAGGAGATTTGCGTCATGAGCCGCAGTTGACCTATACACAGGATGAGCTGGGTCAGATTTCAGAATCGGTCGATGATATGGTTGCGAAAATGAAGGGCTTGATCGGTACGATCGCGTTCAATACGCAATTCGTGCAGGATGCTTCCGTGGAGCTCTCGGATAGCTCCAAAGAGTCCGCTCACGCTGCGGAGTATGTGGCTGCGAATATTCAAGAAATGACGCAGGAAGTTGAAGTACAGGCAAGAAGCAGTGAAGAGACGAGCCGGGCGATTGAGGAGATGGCGATTGGGATTCAACGCGTTGCGGAGAATTCAAGTGTCATGGCCGATCACTCCTCGCTGACATCTCAGCACGCAACACTTGGTAATGAACTGCTCTCGAAGCTGCAGCATCAAATTGTGAATATGCTAAACTCGGTCGAGCAATTGTCTATGACGGTACAGTCGCTCACGCGTAAGTCTGATGAGATCGGCCAGATCGCATCGAGCATTACCAGTTTCGCAAACATGACCAATCTCTTGTCGCTGAACGCTTCGATCGAGGCAGCTAGAGCGGGTGAGCATGGCAAGGGGTTCAATGTCGTCGCCCAAGAAATCCGCAAACTGGCTACACAATCTATCGAATCGGCTGATGGCATCAATCAGTTAATTCATGAGACGAGAGTCGAGATTGAAAGTGTATCTCAGTCGATGAATGCGACCAAGCAGGAAGTGAGCGCAGGCTCACAAATGATGCAGGAAGTGAACCTGAGCTTCGAAACGATCATGCAATCCGTGACGCATATCGTCACGCAGATCCATGAGACATCGGCCATTACACAGCAAATGTCAGCAAGCTCGGAAGAGATTTCTGCGACGATGGATCATTCTGCTGCAAGTTCGTCTCAGATTCTTACGAGATCTCAAACCGTAGCAGCGGCTACGGAGGAGCAGCTTGCGATGATGCAGAACATTGCTGCTGCGTCGGAACAGCTGAGGTCTGTGGTGAATACATTGAATGAATCCGTATCTTATTTCAAAATTAAATAGTGAGTTGAAATAGGGGCGCTTCCATGTTTTTTCTAACGTGGACATGGGGGCTCCTTATTTTTCAGCGTTAACTGGATTTATTTCCATAAATTAGGCTTGTCAACGGAAGCAGAATCCTTTATAATAAAACATGTCGTCCTTAATGGGCAGAATCGTTGTTATGGCCCGTTGGTCAAGTGGTTAAGACACCTCCCTTTCACGGAGGTAACAGGGGTTCGAGTCCCCTACGGGTCATTTTTTTCCTCTTATGCGGTCGTGGTGGAACGGCAGACACACCATCTTGAGGGGGTGGCGCTCACAAGGCGTGGGGGTTCAAATCCCCCCGACCGCATCCCAGTTTTACATGTAAGAAACCCTTAGTGTATAAGGGTTTTTTCTTTTTTATATAGCCCCATTAACAAAGGAGCACTCCTATGGATCCGCAAGTCAAACAAGCTTTAGAGATGACACTTCACAACTGGCAGTCAATGACCACGTATCAAAGCGATGAGAAGGAAGCTGTTGCTGATCAATTTCAATCTTCGTTCTATGTATTCATTGACACGGTCCGCGATTGGGTACTCCGTCAAGAAACCGTGCCTCTTACATTGGATGCTATGCTTGAAATCGAGATGATCCAAGATATATTCGACCTGCTTCCTGCTCCATTACATCTGAATTTCGAAACCGAAATAGAATTAATTATCGATCGTGTAGAACGTGTTGATGAAGATAAATACGATTGATGACACTGGAGGTCAAACCATGAACCAACTGACCATGAAATCAACTGATTTGACCCAAGTAAATATAGATAAAATCGCTGATCTGTTCCCTAACGTCATTACCGAGGTAAAAGATGAGTATGGAAAGATCAAACGAGCAGTCGATTTTGATTTATTAAAGCAGGAGCTTTCTGATTTTCTTGTTGAAGGTGACAAAGAACGATATCAATTGACCTGGCCGGGCAAGAAAGAGGCCATACTCAATGCGAATAAGTCTATTGATAAGACATTAAGGCCTGTAAAAACAGAAAGCATCGACTGGGAAGATACTCAAAATCTGTATATTGAGGGTGATAATTCAGACGTAATGAAGCTATTACAGGAATCATATTTAAATAAAGTTAAATGTATTTATATTGATCCGCCATACAATACTGGCAAAGATTTTACCTATAAAGATGATTTCAAGGAATCGGTGGATGACTATTTAGTGAAATCAGGACAGGTCAGTGCAACGGGGATTCGTATGCTTCAGGATACGGAGACTGACGGCAGGTTTCACAGTGACTGGTTATCTGACATGTATCCAAAGCTAAAACTAGCAAGGAATTTGCTTAGAGAAGATGGCGTCATCTTTATCAGTATCGACGACAAAGAGATGCATAACTTGAGAAAATTGTGTGATGAGATATTCGGGGGTGGAAACTTTGTTGCCTCCATTGTCTGGCAAAGGGCATTTGCTCCCAAAAATGATGCTAAACACTTTTCGGTTAGTCATGACTATATCCTTGTTTATGCCCGCAATATTGATAATTTCAATATTAAATTATTACCAAGATCAGAAGAAACCAATAGTAGATATAAAAACCCCGATGGAGATCCAAGAGGCGCATGGGCTTCAGATAATCTAACAGTTAAAACCTATTCTGAAAATTATAATTATGTAATAACAACGCCAAGTGGTAGAGAGGTTTACCCTACGAATGGAAGGTGTTGGTTTACCTCGAAAGAAAAAATGAACAAATTAATTGATGATAATCGAATCTGGTTTGGGAAGTCGGGTAGCAATACACCTCGATTAAAAAGATTTCTAAGCAATGTTCAGGACGGGATGGTGCCACTGACCATATGGTTGCATCAAGAGGTCGGACATAATCAAGAGGGTAGGCAGGAAGTTAAAAAGTTATTTGATAATAAAGGCTATTTTGATGGGCCAAAACCGACACGCTTATTAAAGAAGATCCTACAGATTTCGAATTGCAAGAATGACGACATCATATTGGATTTCTTCTCCGGTTCTGCAACAACAGCCGATGCGGTCATGCAGTTGAATGCTGAAGATGATGGCAATCGCAGATTTATTATGGTGCAATTACCAGAAGCTATAGATGAACAGTCGGAAGCATTTAAAGATGGGTATAGAAACATCTGTGATATTGGTAAAGAACGAATTCGTCGTGCCGCCAAGAAAATTAGTGATGAAACCAAGGTATCGATTGACTATGGTTTTCGGGTGTATCGCTTGGATGATTTAGCTTCCAACATGAAAGACGACCGTACAGGTGAGGACTTGCTGATCCAGGTGATGCTAAGATGCGGCTTGGAACTGTCGTTGCCCATGGAAGCAAGAAGCATGGAGGGCAAGACCGTCCATTACGTTGCGGGTAATTCTTTAATCGCTTGTTTCGATGAAGAGGTATCAGAATCAGTCATGAAGAGGATTGCCGAGGATCAACCTCTTCGTGTTGTATTCCGCGGCAGCGCATTCAGGGATGATTTTGCCCGAATTAACGTGGAAGAATTGTTCAAAATGCTCTCTCCACATACAGAAATTCAAGTGCTGTAAGAGATAACTTCTGACTCGGACTCCGATGGTTGGTTAACGAATAACTTCATCAAGTTGTATCAAGTCTCAACGTAGTGAGTTTTAGTTAGAAGTTGACGAAATCCGTCAACAAGTAGTATATTACAATTGTTTTCTTTTTTTATATTTAGCTTCGCTAATTGATCAATCAGGGGTGTAGGCATGCCGGGGGTTCACAGTAATTTAAAAGAAATTATGAGAGCAAAAGATCCAAACTTATCGATCCGACAACTCGCAAAAGATATTGATTATCATTTTGATTCTGTACGCAAGATGTATAAGGATGAGATGGTACAGTATCCACGCGATCTTATATGGCGATTATGCAAGTATTTTAATGTTAGTCCTGGTCAATTTATCGTTGTTATTCATGAAGAGGAAGATCAAATATAAAAGGGAACCTACATGGTTCCCTTTTATATTTACTTGCTAATTAGGCTGGAACGACGATGGCTTCCTCGGCATGAGCATGTGAGATTTTAACAAGCAGCGCACCAGAATTAGATAGCACCTCTACACCTTCATGAAATGCAAGATCGGAAACGTGTAAATGGTCACCTATGCCAAGTCCGCTAATATCAACTTCAAATGCACTAAGCAACTTATCCGGCATGCAACGAACTTCTACTTCGTGCAATTCGACTTGAAGAATTCCACCTTCTTTGACGCCTAACGGTTCACCAGAGAAATGAATCGTTACTTTCGAATCCATAGTTACGTTCATATTCAATTGATAAAAATCAACGTGGATGATCTGTTTGGATATGGGGTCTCTCTGAACATTTTGAATTAATACAGGTTTGTTCCCTATTTCCGGCATAGCTGCATTCAGAATTGCGCGCGGATTCCGCTTTATGGTTGAAAGTATATCTTTTTCACTAACGATGACAGGGATACTGCCAATGTCATTACCATATACAATTGCAGGAACATGTCCTTGTTTTCTCAGTTGACTGATTTGAGACTTACTTAGTTTAGCCCGTTCGTTTAACTGGATAGAATTACTCATCATTTGTTGCCTCCTAATCGAATGGGAAAAAATCATGTATAGATGCGATCAAACATACAATAAAAAACCGATTAGCAATGTAATGTCTAATCAGTTCGTCAATGACCATATTTTCTTGTCATGCTTTAATCTTATCACAAGTTCCCTGCTTGTCAAACGAGGGAGGCATGAATTCCGTTGCATTGACAAGAAAATATGGTCGTGTTAAGGTTTAAGAAGCAGATAGGAGCGGAAATTGTAGCGGGAATTATGGCGATATCCTTTAGACAAATGCATATAGATTCAATTTGGAAATAAAGTTATCTTTATTTCTTTTTTTATTATCTACTGTAATAATTTATAAAAAATAGGAGGATTTACTATGGGGAAAAACATAATCAAGCGCAATGTGGCATTTTTGGGAACTAGTTTGCCGAGAGAGTGCGGCTTAGCTACTTTTTCACAAGATATGATGAACGAGATCGAACGTATCCATGACTTTAATCCACCCCGAATCATCGCGGTTAACAATGACAAGGCTTATGCTTACGGTCATCAGGTTATGGGTCAGATTGGCCAGCATAAACGTGCGGATTATAGCCAAACAGCGATGGAACTGAATCATTCAAACATAGATTTGCTGGTGATTCAGCATGAGTTTGGTATTTACGGAGGAGAAAGTGGAGAATATGTTCTGGACTTGGCTGAAAAGCTGAAAATTCCGTTCATTGTTATTTTTCACACTGTGTTGTCCGAACCCAGTCCTAAACAGCGTTTTATCATGAAGAGGCTCGCTGATCTGAGCTATAAGGCTATCACTATGGTGAATAATAAAGTGCAGGATTTGCAGGAAGTATACGGCATTGCCCTCGAAAAAATTGCCATGTTTCATCATGGTGTTCCTTTCGTAGAAACCGAATCGAGAATTGAGCTTAAAGAGCGTCTAGGTTATTCCAACCGGCAAATTCTTTCGACCTTCGGTTTTTTAAGTCCTGGTAAAGGTATTGAATATGCCATTGAAGCCATGAGCGGAATTGTGGCCAAGCATCCAGAAGCCCTTTATATCATATGGGGCAAAACACATCCAGTTGTCAAACAAGAAGTCGGGGAAGTCTACAGGCAAAAGCTGATGGATCTGGTGTCTACGCTTGGCTTAGAACATAATGTTGCTTTCGTCGACAAGCATTTAACGCAGGAGGAAGTCGTTCAATCTCTCGTATTATCGGATATTTATATAACACCCTATCTGGGCAGGGATCAGGCTGTAAGTGGAACACTCGCTTACGGAATTGGTTATGGAAGGGTTATTATTTCGACACCATACCGCTACGCCGTTGAGATGTTAGCCGACGGAAGAGGACTGCTGGCGAACTTCCATGATTCTGCTTCCTTAGAAAATCATATATTGAACATACTTGACCATCCGGAATTGAAGACTGAGATGGAAAACAGAACTCTTGAACTTGGAAGAACGATGATGTGGAACGAGGTAGCTAAGTCTTATGCAGCACTTTTTCGTGAAACGATAACTAACCGTTATGTGGTAAAAGGAAACGCGGTTTAATGGGGGAACTGATGACGAAGCCGCTGCTAGTTGATTATTTAGGCAGATTGACGGATGACACAGGAATCTTTCAGCATACTAAATTTGGTATTACTGACCGTTCCAAAGGGTATACATCAGATGATAATGCAAKGGCACTGATTGCTGCCGTCATGCTGTATAAGAGCAGAAAAGATAAGGAATCCTTGGATCTCATTCACATTTATTTGGCCTTTATCCACCATGCACAAAATGAAGATGGAAGCTTTAGAAATTTTATGGATTACAATCGTGTATTTATTGAAAAAACGGGGTCCGAGGATTGCCTTGGCCGGTGTTTGTGGGCACTTGGATATACGCTATCGGAAGCCTCTGTGCCTGATAATTTGCAAAATACATGTAGATATATGATCAATCAGACTCTTCTACATGTGAAGCCTTTGAGATCTCCGCGAGCGATGGCCTATGCGATCATCGGATTGACGTATATGCTGGAGACGCCGCAAGCTTTAGCCTATAAGTTCCCTTATCCAAGTGGGGAAAAGGAAGATCCCGCTTTCCTGCCTCATGCTCTGATCGCATCGTTAATTGAGGAATTAGCCATGCGGCTGCATATGCAGTATCAAGGCAATAAGGGGGAGGGGTGGCAGTGGTTTGAGGATAGCATTACTTATGGCAATGCTATGCTGCCGTGGTCACTATTCAAAGCATCGCAATTTTCCAATGCAGAAGAATTTCAGCAAAGTGCCAAAGAAAGTTTTGATTTCCTGGCATCGATCACTTTTTCGAATGAAGGCTATTTTAAACCTGTAGGAAGTCATGGTTGGCTAAAACGGGGCTGCGATGCGGCTTTGTATGATGAGCAACCGATAGAGGCTTGCGAGATGCTGTTTGCCTGTTTGGAAGCCTACAAAACGTTGGGGACTCATTCGTATTTTGCCAAAGCGTCTTTATGTTATAACTGGTTTCACGGGCGTAATTCGCGTAATGAATCATTAATTGATGCCGAGACGGGCGGCTGTTACGATGGCATACATGCAACAGGATTAAATTTAAATCAAGGCTCTGAGAACATCGTTTCCTACTTGATGGCTCATATGGTCATGCATAATGAATAAATTTGCCACGATTCTTGCTGGTGGGGGTGGAACCCGATTTTGGCCTTTATCCCGGCAGGAACTGCCGAAACAACTGCTGAACATAAGCGGCAACGATATTATGTTAAATGATACCATTGAGCGCTTTAACGGGGTCATTCCGATGGAAAATACCATCATCGTGACCAATCGGTCTCAAGCTGTGTTACTCGAAAGCATTATGCATTTGAGTGTTCAGCCCAAAAATATTTTAGCTGAGCCTGTAGCCAAGAATACAGCGGCGAGTATCTTGTTGGCCGCCTTATTTATCGAAAAACATCATGGCGACTCTTTGATGGTTGTATTTCCTTCTGATCATCATATTACTGAAGAAGATAAATTCAAGAAAACATTGGATGAGGCCTGCACGATTGCCATGGATACAGGTAAGATCGTTACAATTGGCATCAAGCCCACGTTTCCATCGACTGGTTATGGGTATATTTCCTACCAAAGTGAACCGTTCATGACGAAGCCCTGCAGCGTTTTTGAGGTAGCTGAATTTGTGGAAAAGCCTAACTTTGTGAAGGCRCAGTCTTACCTTGCATCCGGTCATCATTTATGGAACAGCGGTATGTTTATTTGGAAAACTTCAAGTATTATCGACAATTTTAAAAGGTTCCTTCCGAGGCTTTACAAAACAATGCTACCCTTAATGGCCTATATGGGCACAGATCGCCAAGAAGAAATGATCAATGAAATCTATCCTTTACTGCAAAACATTTCAATCGACTACGGCATTTTGGAGCGGTGTGACGAGGTTGTAGTCATTGCTGGCGATTTCGGCTGGAACGATATTGGAAGTTGGGATGCACTTGGTGCGATATTTCCTCCAGATGAATACGGTAATATTGTCAAAGCAAATTACCTCGGCATCGAAACGCGAAATTCTATTATCTATGGGGAAAAACGGTTAATTACAACAATCGGTATCGATGGCCTGATTATTGCAGATACCAAGGATGCGCTTCTGATTTGTGCCAAAGATAAGGCGCAAGAGGTAAAGGAAATCGTCGAAATGTTGAAAGAAAAGGGAATGCAGGAATACACCTAAGAGAGGCTGAATCACAACCCATGATGAAATTGGAATGGAACACCAAAACTTGCAAAGAACTACTTCTTGAATATCAACCAGCGCAAGTGAAAGGCAAGAAGCTTCATTTTGCGGGAGTCGGCGATAGAGACGTGTATAATATTACGGCTCCTTTTATGAACGAAGGTGAGTTGTATATCGCCGGGCGGGTTGAAGAGCGCAACTCGGAGGAATCCGAAATCATCTTCTTTACATGTAAGGATGATGTATGGACTCCAAAGGTGGATTTACCGAAGTTTCAACTTCAAGATCCCTTTATTACAAGGATTAGTGGGGAATGGATCTTGGGTGGGGTTGAACTTTACTTTGATTCCCCACCATCGAGGGCTATCATTGGGTGGAAGACCGTGCTGTATCGAGGGAAAAACTTGCATAAGCTGGTACATGCCGCATCGGGGCCTTGGAATATGAAAGACATCCGATTAACGGAATTATCCGATGGAACAATTGGGGTTTTTTCAAGACCTTTTGGTATTGAAGGCACTAGAGCTGTCATCGGCTTTAGCATTCTTGCATCATTTGAGGATTTAAGCGAAACGGCAATTATTAAAGCACCCTTGTTTCGCGATCAATTCCTGAAGGATGAATGGGGAGGAGCCAATGAAATTCATTTACTCCAAAATGGATTCCTTGGCGTTTTAGGACACATTTCATATACGGATGATGAAGGGAAGCTGCATTACCATGCGATGTCATTTGTTCTCAATCCGCTGACGAGGGAGAAGTCGCCGGTCAAAATAATTGCAACAAGAAGTGATTTTCCGGAAGGCCCCGCCAAGCGTCCAGATCTAGTTGATGTGATATTCAGCGGTGGTTTGGTTCGAAAGCCGAATAACCGGGCTGATCTTTATGTGGGGGCTAGTGATGCGGAAGCTCACTATATTGAGATTGCGGATCCGTTTACGGACTACGAGACAACGGCTTGATACTTTTGATGGTGAAAACCTTAAATTAATAACAGGCTCAACCCATGTTAGATATGGAGTTGGGCCTTATTTATATTCGTAAGTCTCTACATTGGCTCAACACAGGTGTTTAATGGGTTGAGCATTTACATTTCGTATGAGTTATAAAAATATGTATAGCTGGCCGATAACGAGTAATTCTTTGAATAGGTTATGAATCACTTGACATCTCCGCTAAACATGTCATAATGATAATATCAAATCAACAATATAAGTTTTTGAAAGCAGGTGCCACATTGGACGCAAACGACAATCAATACAACTACACTTCCCATAAATATCGGACACCAGATGGCGCACCAAGTGACATCGTCATCTTCACCATTACCTCCACAGAGAAGAATACGACCAAAAAATCGCTACCCATTCGGGAATTGCAGGTCCTCCTGATTCAAAGAAAACAGTGGCCGTTCGAAGGGCAATGGGCGTTACCTGGCGGGTTTTGCCAAGAGACAGAGAGTATGTATGAATGTGCTCGGCGGGAGCTTCAAGAGGAAACCGGCGTGACGGATGTTCATATGGAATACCTTAACGTCTACAGTACACCCGGACGTGATCCAAGAGGTTGGATCATCTCACACGCCTTCTTCGCTTTAGTTCACGAGAGGTGGTTGGCTGAAAGGCGTGCTGACACGGATGCGTCGGATGTGCGCTTATTCACGGTGGAGGAGGCCCTTGGGCTCGAGTTAGCTTTTGATCATAGGGAGATTTTGGCGGATGCTTTGCATCAAATTCAGCAAAAGATGCTCACAACGACGATTGCCAAGGAGTTTCTTCCTGAAGAGTTCACCATTGGTGAACTGTATCAAGTTATCCAAACGGTCGTTCCGAATTTTGAGGAGAGTAACTTCATTCGCAAAATCACGTCTACGCAAAGCCGCAAAGGAATTATTGAAGAAGCGGTAGACCGTAACGGAGTGCAAAAGCTTTCGAACCGCTACTCACAGAGAGCAGCACAGCTATACCGTTTTACAGATCTGACGCCACAGCTGTCCATTTACAGCTAGGCGCTTCTCTTTTAACTTTTGATAATGTCATATTGAATGTATTGGTCGATGAGGAGTTAATCTTAAGGAGGCGTTTTATATGAAAAAAGCATGGTCATTATTGGTATTATTCATCTTTATGGTTGCCATTGCTATCTACACGTCATCTACGGCTATTGAAATCGTGGCGACTACGACAGGCTTATTGTGCGTATGGTTGACAGCGAAGGAAAATATATGGGCATGGCCGATTGGTCTGGTCAATGTCGGTTGTTTCTTTTTCATGTTTTGGGAAGCCAAACTTTATGCGGATACGATGTTGCAGGTACTCTTTTTCCTATTAAGTGTGTATGGTTGGATCATTTGGTTGACGAAAAGAGAAGGCACGAAGGTTCGTCCCACTCGCCAAATAACACCTCGGCTCATGTTCTTTTTAAGCATACTGTGTGTGGTTATGACCCTGCTTTGGGGCTATGTGCTGCAAACGTACACGGACGCTTCTATTCCTTATGTAGACGCCTTGATTGCCACACTTAGCATCATAGCGCAGTATTTACTCTCATCTAAAATACTAGAGAATTGGCTCATCTGGATTGCCGTCGACGTGATGTCGGTAGCCATGTATGCCTACAAAGATTTGTATGCTGTAGCGTTCTTGTACCTTATATTCTTGTTTATCGCCATTGCTGGCTATGTCGGATGGAAAAGAGAATTACAACTCGTAGATCGGAGGCAGCCAATATGTCACAACACAGAACAGGCCTGACACTTGGGAAGTTCGCGCCGCTGCATGCGGGTCATCAATTCATGATTGAGACAGCGATCAAGGAAATGGATGAAGTGATCGTTGTCATCTACGATTGTCCCGAAACGACGGATATTCCTTTGCGTGTGAGATCCAATTGGATTCGAACCCTCTATCCGCAGGTGCAGGTTATCGAAGCATGGGATGGTCCCATTGAAATAGGAGATACGCCTGAAATTAAAAGCATGCATGAAACCTACATTCTGCGGAAGCTGGAAGGGCGGAAGATCACACACTTTTACTCCAGCGAGTTTTATGGGGAGCATATGAGCGTGGCTCTGGGGGCGGAGAACCGTCAGGTCGATCCTGATCGGCACACAATTCCGGTGTCTGGCACCCAAGTGCGTCATAAACCTTTTGACAATAGAAAGCTTCTTAGTCCCGTTGTTTATGATTCTATGATTGCGAAAGTCGTATTTCTTGGCGCTCCTTCAACTGGCAAATCGACACTTGTCGCTTATATGGCGGAACAGATGAATACCGTCTGGATGGCGGAGTATGGTCGAGAATATTGGGAGAAAAATCAAGTGGACCGAAGATTATCGTTAGAGCAGCTGGAGGAGATTGCGGAGGGACATTTGGAAAGGGAAGAGCTCCTTGTGAGGGAAGCCCGTGAGGTTCTCTTCGTAGATACCAATGCGATTACAACGTATATGTTCTCTCACTACTATCACGGCAAGGCTACGCCACGTTTGACTCAAATGGCAGTGGAAGCAGCGTCACGGTATGATCTTGTTTTTGTATGCGATACGGATATTCCCTACGCGGATACTTGGGATCGTTCAGGGGAAGTACAGAGATTTGTGTTCCAGAAGCAGATTATTGCTGATCTCCAAATGAGACAAATTCCATACTTCCTGATAAAAGGCACGCTCGAAGAGAGAGCAGCAAGTGTAAGTAAGATTTTGAAGCAATATCGTAAATATCGTAGTTGGAGTGAATGCTTCATGACGAATACAGCAAGCGGTGGGAGGGAGTAATGAGTATGAACGAACACGATTTGTTAGATAAAATCAAAGGCGGATTGTATGGCGTAGCCGTAGGCGATGCTTTGGGTGGCACAACCGAATTCATGAGTGTCAAGGAAATCCAAGCAAGATACGGGTATTTGACGGAGATCATTGGCGGGGGCGCTTGGCGATTAGAGCCGGGTGAAGTGACGGATGACACGATGATGACGCTGTGCGTAGCGGAGGGTATACTGGAGAATCCAAGGGATCCGCTAGAGGCTATTGGTGCTCAGTTTATGAGTTGGTATCAAACGAGGCCAAAGGATATCGGGAATATCATCAGACATACTTTTGAAAATGTGGAAGAAAATTGGTTCGAAGCAGCTTACATTACGCATATCGAAATGGGCCAAAGTGCGGGCAATGGTTCATTAATGCGTTGTTTGCCAGTAGCGTTGGCATACAAAGACTGGGCAAAGATCGAGCACATTTCCCATATGCAATCTAAAATGACCCACTATGATGAGAGGTGCAATGAAGCTTGCGTCCTCTATAATCGCATTGCTTTTCGACTAGTACAGGGTGAAGAGTTGAAAGGGGTGATCCAGCAGGAGCTGATCGGAACGGAGTATGAAGGTATGCTCACGTCTGAGCCGAATTGTAAAGCAAGTGGGTTTGTCGTTCATACGTTTCGTTGGGTGCTCCACATTTTGCTGGAAGCTTCCGACTTTAGTGAAGTTGTACAACGAGCAGCCAATTTGGGTGATGACTCCGACACGATTGGCGCCATTGCCGGAGGGTTGGCCGGCATTTATTATGGCTATGAGCAGATACCTGCTAAGTATGCGGAGGCGATTTTGATTAGGGATCGGTTGGATGAGGTTGCGGATCGGTTGGTTGGGGTTCTCGGATAAGCGCAGTGAAAACACAAAACGGGCTTACGAAAAGGCATTGAATGATTTCTTTGTAACGATGACGGGAAGTGAAGCTTAATGTTATCAATCCAAAAAAGAGAGTGGTGTCTTCCTCCCATTCTCCATTAGCTTCAACCGCGATCATCCAATTCATATTCATTAATCCAGGTAAAATATGAGTTTGCTTGTTCATCCAACGACGGCGCGGTACTGAACCGTAATCGTTACGGTTGTCCCGACTCCCAACTCACTCTCATACTTGATCTGTCCATGCATACTTTCAATAATGCTGAAAGCTAGGGCTGTCCCAATGCCGGTTCCCACTTCTTTTGTCGTAAAAAATAAGGTGCCGATTCTAGAAGTTTGCTCCTTCGTCATACCTTTTCCATTGTCCATAATGACGATCTGGGCGTAATGATCGTGACCAGTCAAGCAAATGGAGACCATACCTTCCGATGGTGTCGCTTCTACGGCATTTTTGATTACATTAATTAAAGCTTGCTGCAGTTGCCCTCGATCGGTTTCGATCACGATGTCATCTTGAAGATTCGAGCTTAGCACGACCCCATTGTTGGTCGCCATTGGTGTATAAAGCGTAATTACATTGTCGACAAGGTCAGTCAGTGAGAAGGATTCTACCTTTGTCAGCTTAGGTTTGGCAAAAAATAAGTAGTCTTTAATAATAGCTTCCGTTCTCTCTAGCTCACCCATTGCAATGTCTAAATAATTTACATTTTTCCCATTTTGATGTGGACGCATCATTTGAAGGAACCCATTAACGACCGTTAAGGGATTACGGACTTCATGTGCCATGGAAGCTGCGAGCTGCCCTAATGTTTTCAGTTTCTCGTTTTGCTGAATTTCCTGCTTCATCACAATCCGTTCATGGAATACTTCGAATATCATCGCAGAGAAATAACATGCCAAAACTTGGAAAAAACCAAACGAAATAATGCTGCTCATAGGGATTTGGTTGGATACGATAACCGAGAAGCCCAGAAGCACAAGAAAAGGAATGAACGATATCATTAGTGTTCCACGCATGCGGTATTTGCCGGTTAACCCGACAATTTTTCTGGATGCAAACCAAACAAACACGAAGACCAGTGTGATATAGATGTATCCAACTATTAGCGCTGGGCCGCCCAAATAGGTACGGTTCGCTATAATGAACAAGTAGATTACTGCCCCTGCAGTTGGCCCACCGTAAATCGTAGAAATCATGAGAGGAACATATCTTAAATCCCAGTAATAATGCTCGATTTGATATGAAAAAAGCATACATAGTATAGATGATAATCCTTGGAACAAGCCTATGCCGAATGAAGACCGCACAAATCGCCATTTATCACCGATCGCTGTAAGAACCAGAGTTGGAGCAAGAACGATTAGAATGTTGAGAAACAATTTTTCGATTAGCATCAGCTCGAGTACACACCCTAAGATTGTAATTTGCTCATTCAACTCTTATTTCTACATAAATCACCATTTACCTGTATTTTTTGACCTTCATGCCAGAAATCTTTCTTATTTACGTCCTTCGCTGTTAGTTTCCGATTAAGAGGATGGTAGCTCTCTTTTGCCGGCGGAATCTTACCTGAAGTAGATGAAGATGTTGCGCTCGACAATAGTGTGAAATCACGATGAGTTAACAATGCGTGATTTCACAAATTTGAGTTAAAAAATGTTTAATTGCGAGAAACATCAGGAAAAGCCCACTCATAACAATAATGAGGGCACCTGCAATTGCAATCCATATATGCTTCTTCGTTCTAACAATTTTGTCTGTTTGTTCATGCTTTCTTTCATCTATTTTTTTCATTTTAGATCACCATTCCTTGTCTAGATAGAATCGTGCTCCGCAAGCATATTTAAATAAATATTGTAATTCTCATCATCAAAACAAACAAAGCAAATATGATCAACCGTTTGCTGTTCTGAGGTAATTGAATTCAAATGTACAATTACAGTCTTAAGCGCAATTTCGGCAGCAAGTTGTTTAGGGAAATGATAAATACCTGTACTGATATTTGGGAAAGCAATACTCTTAGCTTTATTCTCAGTTGCTAGTAATAATGAATTTTTGTAGCACTCTCTTAGCTTGTCCGTTTCATTGTTGTTTCCAAAGTTCCATACCGGGCCTACGGTGTGGATGACATAGGAGGCTGGCAAGTTGCCGGCAGTTGTAATTACGGCTTCACCGACTTTACAGCCTCCTTGCCGTTCTCTAATCTTTACGCAGTCCGCCAGGATCGCTTTTCCCCCAGCTTTATGAATAGCACCATCAACGCCCCCGCCGCCAAGTAGGCTTGTGTTTGTAGCATTGACTATGATATCTACATCGAGTTTCGTGATGTCCCCTTTAATAACGGTAAGCGTTGATTGATTGACATTGAACTTTTTCAAAGTGACTCCCCCTGCAAAAGGATACAATACTAAATCTCACAAAGATAATTCCTCACCAACCGAACTAACCCCATACCGTGCCAAAGCCTTCGTCGACGACTCCAACATTCGTCTTTTCAAAAAATCCCCCTCAATGACCCGAACACGTTTCCCTAGAAAACGAATCTTGGAGAGGAGATACTCTGTTTCGTCACCAAACAAGCAAATACGCACGCGGTAGAGATCATTCTCCGAATCGAATTCAACGTCTTTCTCGAAGCTGGAGAGGGCGTAAAGAATACGCGACAATTCCCTGTTGTAATCACGAACGACTTCAAGGACGGCTTCGCCTTTCCGAGCGTCCAATGCATGTTTGATTTTCACAAGGATGCTTTCTGCATCCAATGTTTGCAATGCCTCTGCAGCGACGGAAGCAATCTTATCCAGCTTGGTACGCATGAACGTGTGATGCCGAAGGTGAAACCAGAGCAGGTACCATTCTCTTTTGACCATGGAGTATTCTAATTTATAGGGCATTCCCGATTGATCTGGATGTAGGCGTCCGCCTTTGATCTCATACGTCATACGGATTCCGCTCTTCTCGGTAATTAGCCTTCGTAAAGAACGCAGGAGCGGATGGTAGACTTGTTTCTCCCTGCTGCGTGCTTTTTCAATGAGATGGTCGGAGGTATCCATGACCTGCTCTTCCCCTAGAATCGAGCGCAATTTACCCAACGTGTCAGGCGTGAAAGCTTCATCCGCCGCGGGATGGCCCAGCATCGTTTTCAGCCAGGCTCTTTCGTGTGAAGTGACCATGAACGTACCAGAATCCTCAAGCCGGGAAATAATCTGGTAGTTAAAAATCTTCTCAAACAGATTCATAGTAAGCTTGAATCTCCTTCCATTCGGCGATCATTTCCCTGCGGAACTGAACAGGCTCGAGTATTTCACAGCTTGACCCGAAGCTGCGCAGCCACGGCTTAATTTCAGTCGTTCCGTTAACCGTGATCTCATAGATAAAAGAATGCTCGTCCTCAGGCACAATTTGCCCCCACTGTCCTTGCAGCAATACGCGCTCCCTCACAAAGTTAGGTGCAGAACCTTCTGGATTGTAAAATCGAGCGCGAACCGTCACAGGTTGCCCCGTGTCAATCAGCCAGCTATACCGAATTTTCTCCTGAAGCTCGTTCGTCCTGTTCGCAAAGACGTCCTCATCCACGGCTTCATCTTCTTCGATCTGCGTAATCCCTTCCAAACGATACTTCCGAATTCCCTCTCTGCCACTTGTGAGTAAATACCATCGACCGTATTGGTGATCGTAGACCACTTTCAGCGGGAGTGTTTTCTCCACTTTTCCGTTCGTATCCCGCTCGAATAGCGGGTTAGTGTTCTTAGAAGCGTAGCTTTTTTCAGACTTCGGTGAGAAATATAAGAAGCGAACCTTACGACGGCTGCGGATGGCACTAAGAATCGTGAACAAATGTGCTTCATCTAAGATGCGGGAATAATAGTGATACTTATATAAAAAAGGCTCAATGGCAGGCTTCTCGTCCTGTTGGCGCGTCATATGCTTCTTCAAGCCATCACGCAGCAAATAGCCTTGCACAGAGGGCACCTGCGTGTTCGCCATGACATCTACGAAATCATAGAGGTCATACAACTCCTCATCGGAGAGTTCATGGATCAAATCATTCTGAATCCGGTAACGATATGGACGGGCGCCGGGTTGTCTTTTAACAACACCAACTTCCTCCAAATACTTAAGATCGGAACGAATCGTTTTCTCATCAGGCAGGGAAAGCTCAGAAGACTGACTCGTGCAACAGATGTCTAACAGCTCCATGGCTGTCAAAGCTTGTTCGTTCATAGCGGCTAAAAGCAACGAGATTCTCTGAGATTCCGATTCCTTCAGGGATTTGGCCCGAAATAAGAATAGCAGCATCGGATCCGTGGACTCGTAATAGCTGAAGCGAATCGTCTCAGCAAACTCCTTACGCTCCTCCTGCGGTAAGTGCTGGTAGGTGGAGCTCACGATCTCTTTTAACCGTCGAATGGTCTTGTCAAAAGTATGGATAGAAATCCCCAGTCGCTCTGAGAACTGTTGTCTATTATAGGCGCCACTCGTTAGCACGAGCATCCGTAGAAACTGGATCTCTTTATCAAAGCTTTCCTTAGCCACGCTACTCCTCCGTTCAAACTACATCCTATATCCATTGTAACAGGGGATGGAATTGGGCGAAATGGAAAACTTTCTCTTTGGTCGTAATACTTTCACCGTGTTCGTTGCGTTAGAAATGAGCGAAAATAGGTACAGTAATAACAAAGGAGGAAGAACCTCATGATCGATGTTCACCAACAAATCCTAGAAGAATTGAAACGGATCGAAAAGGAAGAAGATGTTCGTATCTTATACGCCTGTGAATCGGGTAGTCGAGCGTGGGGCTTCCCGTCCAAGGATAGCGATTACGACGTAAGATTTATATACATTAGGCCCGTGGATTGGTACCTGTCGATTTTTGAAAAACGCGATGTCATCGAACGACCGATCAGCGATATGCTGGATATTAATGGTTGGGATTTGAAGAAGGCTTTGAATCTGTTTCGCAAGTCGAATCCGCCATTACTAGAGTGGCTGCAGTCACCAATTCCGTATAGAGAAAATTTTACGATAGCTGATCAAATCCGTCACATTTCACCTTTAACCTTCTCGCCAAAATCGTGTATGCACCACTATCTGCACATGGCCAAAGGGAATTACCGGGAATACTTGCAGGGTGATCATGTCAAAATCAAAAAGTATTTCTATGTCCTGCGCCCGATCTTGGCCTGTGAATGGATTGAGCGATATAACACAATGCCGCCAATGGAGTTTCAAGATCTTGTCGACCGTTTAGTGCCAGATGGTAGTCCGCTAAAGGCGGCTATTCAAGTGTTATTAGCTCGTAAAATAGCTGGCGATGAGATGGATTATGAGCCAAGAATCAATCCAATTAACGAATTTTTAGAGGCACGAATAGCCTACTATGATCGAACCGCATCCAGCATGCAGGTGGGCGAAGGCGGTCAAGATAGCCAGTTGGATGATTTATTTCGCTCGGCATTGAAGGAAGTATGGGAATAGGGTTAACAATTTTCAAATAACGGGAGCTGAACTACATGGCCTATCAAAATATAAAGATTTCGCGGTGCATAATCACCACAATTTTGCGTGGAAAGAGGATCACAATGGTAAAGAGAACATAGTAGTCCGTAAGGGGGCTACGCCTTCTGCGCCAGTTCTGCATGTTTTGAAGCCAATTGGTGTATGTATGGCAGGGGCAGATGAGTTTGATCCGTATAAGGATTAAGAGGTTGAAATCTTCTGAACGTAAAAAAGGGGCTAGGTGAGAAGTTATTCTCACTTAGCCCCCTTTTTGGTTGGTGTCACTTTGTAGAACGCATTAAAAAAATCTTTCAATTGTGTAATTTGAGAAATCACCTCTAAAAATACCGAAGCTGTATTCGATCAGGGTATTGTCGGAGGAATACGTAAAGGTTTTGACTTGGAGACAAGGCGCACCTTCTTTAATTTGAAGCAACTTGCTAGCTAATTTGTCTGCGAGTACAGGCTTCAATTGCTCGGTAGAACGGTGGAGCTTGATGCCGTATCTCGTTCCAAGGAAGTCAAATAAAGACCCAGAGCCCTCCGTGTATTCATTTACTAATCCTGGAGCTAGACTCCAAGGAATATACGTGCGTTCGTACAATACAGGCTCAGCATCRGCATATCGTACGCGAAGCAATTGATTTAGCGGAGTGTTGCTAGAAATTTGAAAAAATTCATCAAACGGTGAACTAGAAGGAATGACTTTTGCTTCAAGAAGCTTGTTGATGGGTTCTTTACCTTGCATAATCAAATCTTGGGCAAAACTGCGGGTTTGATTCAACTGCAGTTCTTTTCGTTTAACGAAAGTGCCTTTTCTTTGYGTACGCTCAAGAATGCCTTCAATTTCGAGCTCGCTCAAAGCTAAACGAATGGTAGTGCGGCTAGCATTATATAGTTCGCATAAATCAGACTCCGTAGGCAGTTTGTCACCAACATTATAGATGCCTGTATGAATTTGCTTAAGAAGTTGTTCTTTTATATTAAAGTACAAAGAATTTTTATGTCGTTTTGTCACTACAAATTCTCCCTGTCTCAAATTAGATAAATAAAGTTAAGTATACCATGTTTAGAAATCAAATCATAGGAGTAATATATAAGTTCCGCCTTTATTTGTCACTACAAAAAAATGGCATAACTGGGGACTTCCAAATTTCAATTTGGTGAAAAAACCGCATAGGAACAGCTATAAATTCAGAAAAGTCTACAAGGTTTTACTGGTTTTCGTTAATCAGAATATTGTGGAAAATGCTTATAGTTTTTTATTTGTAACAAAAAACGAAATGTCTTGACTTAATGTTACTTCAAAAACTATAATCAGCTTATATTGTTATAACAAATAACCTAATCATCACTGGGGGGATCATTAATGAATCAAAAGAGGAATTTAAAAGTTGCGGTGATTGGTGGCGGTTCGTCTTATACACCGGAGTTGGTAGAGGGGTTTATTAAACGCCATGCTGAGCTGCCAGTCAAAACCTTATATTTGGTAGATGTTGAAGAAGGAAAAGAAAAACTCGAGATTGTGGGTGCACTGGCTAGACGTATGGTGGAGAAAGCCGGTCTAGATATCGATATACATCTAACACTGGATAGACGCGAGGCGATTCGCGGAGCAGATTTCGTGACGACACAGCTTCGAGTGGGACAGTTAGAAGCAAGACAACGGGATGAACGTATTCCGCTTAGATACAACTGCATTGGACAAGAGACTACTGGGGCTGGTGGCTTTGCGAAAGCACTTCGAACTGTTCCTGTCATATTGGATATTTGCAAAGACATTGAAGAACTTGCACCAAATGCATTTTTGCTGAATTTTACAAATCCGGCAGGAATCGTTACAGAAGCTGCTTTGAAATATGGGAAGATTCGGACTATAGGCTTGTGTAATTTGCCAATCGGTCAAAAAATGCAAATCGCTGAAACCTATGGGATAGATGTATCGAGGGTTCAGGTTGAAATGATTGGAATTAACCATCTGAACTGGACGACCAAAGTGGAAGTCGATGGTGTAGATGTTACGAAAGAATTTCTAAGTAAGGCTGCTGGAGCAGCGGGATTGACCATGAAGAATATTCCGGATCTTGGCTGGGATGACTATTTCTTATCGTCGCTTGGATCCCTACCATGTGGGTATCATCGTTATTATTACATGAAAGAAGTAATCCTAAACGAGCAATTAGAGGAATTGGCGAGCACAGGAACGCGTGCTGATGTTGTGAAACAAGTGGAAGCGGAATTGTTCGAATTGTATAAGGATCCTAACTTGTCTATTAAGCCTCCACAGCTGGAGCAGCGGGGCGGAGCTTACTATTCCGAAGTAGCTGTTAACTTGATGTCTTCGATATACAACAATACGAAGGATATTCAAACGGTAAATGTGAAGAATAATGGCATTATCGCATGCCTTCCGAATGATGCCAGCATTGAGGTCAATTGTGTGATCGACGCTAGCGGAGCCCACCCAATTCAACTCACAACACCGATTGGACCGGAAATCAGAGGTCTCTTGCAGGTTGTGAAAGCCTATGAAGAGTTAACTGTGGAAGCTGCGGTACACGGCAATTATGATGCAGCGCTGCAAGCGTTGACAATTCATCCATTAGTGGGTTCTATCGAGAAAGCTAAGCTAATTTTGGATGATATTTTGGCTGAAAATGAGTCGTTCTTGCCTAGATTTAACAAGGCGGCAGCATTATTTTAATAGTTATTTTAATACATGAAATTACCATTGGATTAAAACAGTTAAACAAGTTATCCTTGGTTGTGCCCGTCCAGAACACACTGAAAAAAGTGACTTGCTAGGGATGTGAAACCATGTTGAACAGGAAAATCTTTTTGGGTATTGATGGCGGAGGTACCCGTTCGACCGCTGTCGCGGTAGATACTGAGGGTAACGTAATTGCAAAAGTCGTTGGCGGTTCTATCAATTATTACTCCAACGGTATGCAACTTGCCCGCCATCATTTGAAAGTGATGTTAGATAAATTGGCTGACACTCACGGGATAGATCAGTATGAATCGGTTTTCATCGGGAATTCAGCACTGAATATGCGTGCCTCTGATGAGCTGATCGAAACATTTACGGGCGGTTTAGTAAATAGCAAATCCGTCTATATGCATAGTGACTCGTATATTGCCTTAATGTCCCTAACCGTTGAAAAGCCAGGTGTCCTCATTATTAGCGGGACTGGCTCAATGGGAATGGCGAAAGGCAACAACGACCACATCGTAACGAATGGCGGTTGGGGTTACTTGCTCGGTGACGAAGGAAGTGCTTATTATATCGCGCTTCAAGGCATTAAAAGTGCAATTAAGGCACACGATAATCGTGGAGAAACGACACTTCTGCAGCAATCACTTCATACTTTTTTTGGAACCGAAAGTTTGGACGATTTGGTTGAAAAATGCTACAACCCACCAATGGAAAGGCATGTTATTGCGGGCTTTGCTTCTGAAGTTGCCCGTTGTGCAGAGCAAGGGGATAACGCAGCGCAGGGCATTATTGACCAAGCCATAGAAGATCTGGTTAAACATGCGATAGCATTGGTGCAACGCATTGAAATTTTCGAAATTACCATCGGTGCAAGCGGCGGTGTTTTCACTAATAACCCTTATATTTTCAATGAATTCAAGCAGCGTCTTGAACAAAAATATCCGCTGTCTTTCGTTACTTTGCTTGAGTTCCAGCCTGAATTAGGTGCTATATTTGCTTGTTTTCAGCACAACGGCATGCAAATGGATCCATCAATCAAAGAGCGAATGAAAATGAGCTATGAATTAACAGCAGGGGGTGTAAGATGACGGCGGGATCGAGATATCTGAATGGATTACGAACACTTTTTCATGAGCTTGAGCAGGTAGAATTGAAGAACATTCAGCAAGCTGCAAAGGTGATTGCGGATGCGATCATAGCAGGACGCATGTTGCATGTATTCGGAACCGGCCATTCACACATGCTGGCGGAAGAATTGTTTTATCGTGCCGGTGGATTGGCTTGCATCAATCCTATTATGGAAGAAGGTCTGATGCTTCATCGGAATGCGGTCCAAAGCACGGATTTGGAGCGACTTGAAGGATTGGCGTCCATCATTTTCAAGCAACAGTCTGCGAAGGCTGGAGACGTTATTATTATAGCCTCGAACTCGGGAAGAAATGCTGCCAATATTGAGATGGCGCTTGTCGCTAAAGCGCATGGACTTTCTGTCATAGCCATCACGAGTCTCAACCATGCGGGATCGTCGGATTCCAGACATAGCAGTGGGAAAAAGCTGCATGAGATTAGCGATATTGTTATCGATAATCATGGTTGCATTGGCGATGCATCTGTTGACATTGCAGGCTTGGACGTGAAAGTAGCACCAACTTCTACTGTCATTGGCGCAGCGATTGTAAATGCCATCGTGGCGGAAGTCGTGGAGCTGATTGTAAAGGATGGGAAAGTGCCAGAGGTATTCGCCAGTAGTAATACAGACACTGGAGAGCAGTATAATTCCCAGTTAATTCAACAATATAAAGGGGTTGTTCGTAGTTTATGACGATTCCTAAGATACCTACAGTTTCATCGATCGGTGATGGCAGCTCTGTTATTCAAAGCTGGTGCCAACAGCATGGATTTGAATATATAGGGGAAACGGGTGGCGAGATTACAATAGTTTCAATGAAATCTTCGGAGCCCAGATTCACCTACATAGCCGAGACCAGTTCGGTTTCAGATGAAATCTATGAACTGGCGATTGAAGCTAGACATGTGACAATCACTTTCGGTGGACTCCGCGCTTTACGATATGCCATGAATGCGATCGGGGACATGGTGAAACGTCAGGCATGGCAAGATGGCGTGCAATACGATTACCCGCGGTTTGCTCTAAGAGGTATTATCGAAGGATTCTATGGTCAGCCCTGGAATCAAGAACAGCGATTGGACATGCTTCAATTTATTGCTTCACGCAATATGAATACGTATATTTATGGACCTAAGGATGATGCTTATCATCGTGAACGTTGGAGAGATCTGTATGACCCGCAGTCCTATGAGAGATTGACTGAAGTATTCTCTAAAGCCTGCGAAGTGGGATTGGACTTCTACTATTGCATTGCACCAGGCTTGTCCATGCGCTATTCCAGCGAAGAAGACTATCGCATCTTGGTACGTAAGGTACGGCAAATGTTTGAGATGGGTGTAAGACACTTCGGCTTGCTGCTGGATGACATTCCAGAGAAACTACAGCATCCAGAGGATATTGCAGCCTATCCGGATCTTGTTGCTGCACATGTTCATCTAGTCAACCGTTTCTTCGAGGAAATCAAGCAATGGGATGCTAGCATCCGGCTTGTTGCCTGCCCAACGCAATATTGGGGAAAAGGAAACGAACGATATATCTCTAAGCTTGGCGGAGGTTTACATCCGAGTATTGACTTGTTCTGGACCGGTCGAAACATTTGCTCGCAAGAGATTACGTTGATGGAAGCAGCGGTGTTTACGCAAAACACCTATCGGAAACCGTTATATTGGGATAATTATCCCGTAAACGATATGGAAATGACCGATGAAATGCATATCGGCCCGTATCAGCAGCGAGACCCGCACTTATACCGATTCTCAAGAGGAATCATTGCTAACGCGATGGAGTTTGCGGAAAGCTCTAAAATTTCGATTAGCACGGTTGCTTCCTACTTATGGGATCCACTTCGCTACGATGCGGAATTGAGCTGGCGCGAGGCTATTGAAGAGATAGCCGGAAGCAAGGACTACTTAGATGTGCTTCGATTTGCAGATAATGTGCGCTACTCCTGTTTATATCCAACGGATTCGCCAACGCTTGCCGCGGCCTTAATGCGATTTGATTTCGATTACTTCTATGGCGATCGAATGAAAGCGATAGATGAGCTAGCAGTCTTAGTCACTGAAATGAATACGGTTGCAGAGAAGTTGCAGTCGGATCATCTTGATAACAAAGCGCTCCAACATGAGCTGCTTCGCTGGATCCGTAAATATGCCGCGGGATGCGAATTATTGCAGGCCTGTATAGCATATTTCCGTTCAGGAGATATAGGAGTTTTAGAAGAAATTCGTATCCAATACCTTACATATCGTGGTGATGCCACCTATGTATTCGCTGATGTGCTCGTTGCTTTCCTAAATAAAGTTACTGAAAATGGCTTTGACAACAACAAAAATATGGATCTTAAAGGGAGCGAATTTTAAAATGAAAAAATTACTTGCTGGTCTTACTGTCATTTGTGCCGTTACTGCATTGGTTGGGTGCTCGAACTCTTCAGAATCAGGTGACAAATTTACGCTTCGTATTGCTCAAGGATCGCCAGGTGAAGAAGTTGCGAAGGTTTGGGAACAAGTGAAAGACAAGTACCAAGAGAAATATCCGAATGTCAAAGTTGAATTGATCATTCAAGATACGGATATGTACCAAACGATTGGCCTTCCGAACTTGTTGAACGGCAAGAATGCACCTGATCTGTACTTCGAATGGCCAGGTGAACGTCTTAAAACAAGAGTGAAAGATGGATTCGCAGCTGATTTAACAGAAGCTCTTAAACAAGATGGTTTGAAAGATATGTTCGATGCAGGGGATTTCAAAGGCATGGCGATTGATGGCAAAACATACATGATTCCAACTGCGAGTGATGTTACCAATGTCATGTGGTACAACAAAAAAATGTTTAAAGATCTAGCGTTAGAAGCTCCAAAAACGTGGGATGAATTCATGGCTGTATGTGCGAAGTTGAAAGCAGCTAAAATTACGCCTATCGCTTCCGGTAACAAAGATCTGTGGCCTGCTGGTAACTGGAATGCACACGTGCTTTCAAGAGTTGTCGGAGAACAAGCTTATGCGGATGCGATGGAATTGAAAATCCCATTCAACTCACCTGACTTTGTTAAAGGTATGAATGCGATGAAGCAACTATGGGATAACAAATACATTAATGACAGTGTTAATGGTATCAACGACACAGAGGGATCTGTCCTGTTCTTTAATGGCGAAGCAGCTATGTATCCGATTGGCAGCTGGTTGGTTGCTATGGCGGAAGATGCGAAACCGGATTTCGAGTATGGCTATTTTAATCTTCCATCAATCGCTGGCGGTAAGGGTGATCAAAACAGCGTCCTTGGTGTAATGAATGGTTTCGTTGTGAACAAGAAGTCTGCTCATTTCCAAGCGGCTGTTGATTTTATGAAAATGTACAGCGCACCAGAGTTTTCAGCTCTGCTTAATGAAGCAGGTCAAACACCTATAGCTAAAGGCGGCGTTGATCCTAAGGATGTAAATCCGATCTCGCAAAGCTTGATCACGATGCTGAAACAATCGAAAACGATGGTTTCTCCTCCAGACACTGGTTACAACATTGAGGTTGCAACTGCTCTGAATACGGCAACATCTGCAGTACTTGGCGGCGTGAGTACGCCGGAGAAAGCTTTAGAAGAATTGGATAAGAAAGTAGCAGCATTGAAAAAATAACATCACAAAGATTGTCCGGTGTACGAGATCATGCGGCACCGGATGATCACTAATGACTTCGGAGGTGATGAAGTGAATCGGAAATTTCGACTAACCCCATATTTATTTGTTGGTCCTGCTGTACTTGTATTTTGCTTTACAATTTTAATACCGATCCTCATGACCCTAGCCTTTAGTTTTTACGATTGGAATGGCTTCGGTACGATGAAGTTTATCGGTTTCGATAACTACCTTCGAGCTTTCAAAGACCATATTTACCTCATGTCCTATTGGCACATCCTCATCTATATTGTCTTGACGATTATCCTAGAAGTTGCGGGTGGTCTGCTCCTCGCGGGACTCATAACAGTGAAAATGAAAGGAACAGGCCTCTTTCGCGTTGCCTTCTTTACACCGGTTATGCTTCCGATGGTCATTGTATCCTTCTTATGGAAATTTGTATTTAATTCCGATTTTGGATTGTTGAACGCCGTATTAAGAGCCGTAGGACTAGATAACTGGACGCACGTTTGGCTTGGTGATCCCAAGACAGCACTTCTGGCGATTTGTGTAGTATCAGGCTGGGTATATGCCGGTTTCTACATGACTATTTTCTATGCAGGTATTCAACGAATTCCCAACGATATTTACGAGTCTGCTTATCTTGACGGCGCGACCGAAAAAGATATCTTCTTCAAAATTAAAATCCCAATGATCAAGAACCTCATAGAAGTAGCATTCATGTTATGCGTACTTGGCGGATTTCAAGGGTTTGATCTATTCTACGTAATGACCAATGGTGGACCTTATAATTCAACTGAAATTGTTACAACGTATTTGGTTAAAGTCGTATTTAGTAATATGAGCATCGGTTATGGCTCCGCGCTTGCTGTCATTATGACGGTAGTTATTGTGATCGTCGGTCTTTTATTTAATGGATTGAAGAAAAAAGATAAAGACGCGCTGGAATACTAACGAAAGGAGGGCTGTTTTCATGGCAGTTGCCTCGCAAACACAAAGCTTAGCAGGTCAAGGTAAGAACAAGAATAAATGGTCACTTCGCATCGTCTATTATACATTTATGTCCGTATTAGCCCTTGTTTATTTCTACCCGATGATTTGGATGGTCTTTTCCTCGTTTCGAGAGAATCGTGAAATTTTCAAAACTCCTTTCGCCTTGCCTTCCAAAATCAATTTAGGAAACTGGGTTGATGCATGGAAAGTCGGTCATATGAGCACTTATGCAATGAACAGTGTGATCGTCACTTCGCTTACAGTGGCATTTATCCTCTTGTTGGGATGTCTTGCTGCGTTTGCTTTTAGTAAATTGAAGTTTAAGGGTAGTAAACTGTTGCTGGCGCTTTTTGTATTTGGTTTGTTTATGCCGCTTCAGTCGTTCTTCATTGCGCAAAGCTACATGTTTGAACAAATGCATATCAAGGATTCCTATTGGGCTCTTATCCTTCCTTATATCGGAATGGGGCTACCTCTAGCGATTTTTCTATTAAAAGCATTTCTCGATTCCGTACCAAAGGAAATGATGGAAGCGGCGAGTATTGATGGATGTGGRGAATTAAGATTATTTATTCGCATTATCTTGCCTTTGATGGCTCCTGGTATGGCTACTGTAGCGATTTTCTCGTCCCTTAATGCTTGGAACGAGATGCTGCTTGCCCTGCTATATATCCAGAATGATGCTTTGAAGACGATTCCTGTCGGTTTACTTGCTTTCTCAAGCCGTCATGTGACGGATTACAAGCTATTGTTCTCTGCTCTTTCATTGATTACGATTCCGATGATTGGCGTCTATGTGTTGTTCCACAAAAATATTGTTAGCGGTCTGACAGAGGGATCCCTAAAATGAGCCATTTCCAGCAACCTGTAAGTATTCATCAAATTAAAATACGCAACAGGAAGCTTGTATTTAAGGATATGCAAGCGATCGGAGTGACGAATAGACTGGAAATCGCGAAAAGAACGCATTTAAGCGCGGCTACCGTCTCTACGATCGTTGAAGAGTTTAATAAAAAAAACATGATTCAAGAGTCGAAAGATGGCAAGGTTGCAATTGGCCGGAAGCCTAGTTTATTGCAATTCATGCCAGAAACGAAGAAAACGATCAGTATTGATTTAACCAGTAGAAATATGAGCTATGCGGTGAAGCGGCTTGATTTGGTGACCACGGAAAGCTTTATGTACAAATACAATTCGAACCTATCATATGGCGAAAATCTAGCTGCGTTATGCAATGAGATTCGAGACTTGTTGAATCGTTTAGAGTTGGATTCTGAGGTTCTCGGAATCGGCGTATCTGTTCCAGGACCCTATCATGTGAGTCAAGACCGCGTCATCAATAAGCTGATTCCTGAAATCGGAGAAGTGCGGCTGCATCATGAATTTACGAAGTATCTGACTCCGTATACAATCCTGATTGATCATGATGTGAAATTGGCAGCTACGGCCGAGATACAGTTCATTCCTAAATTTGAAGAAAAGTCTGTTTTCTTCTTATATGTAGGAGATGGCGTCGGTGGAGCTTTATCCATAGGCGAGCATATTTACAGTGGAGCGCATGGCTTTGCCGGAGAAATTGGTCAAATGATCATTCAGGATGGCACTCGACTGGAACAATTGCTTTCTTGGACAACCTTTGTTCAAAGGGTTTCAACGACTTTGGGGTTAACTGAAGCTGAAGCCGAAGGCGCGGCAGATGAGCTGGAGGCACTGGTTTTTAGCAAGTCCAATGAAGAAGATGCTGCATTTCTACAGGAACTAGGACGAATAGCAGAATGGTTCAGTGTCGCTATTACGAATATTGCTTGGCTCTACAATCCGAATGTCGTACTGATAGGCGGCTCATACAATAGGTTTGGTGACAAGCTATTGAGAATGATCTCCGAAGGTTTGCGCCATAGATTGATGCCAGAATTATTCGAGAGCTTGACGCTGGGCTATTCTCACTTTCAGGAAAAGAGTTCATTGGTTGGAGCGGCCATTATGACACGCGACTACTGGTTGGAACATCTTGATGGATACTAAAGGCTGCGGAGGTATATGAGATGAAGACGGCTGTCATTTTGGCGGCGGGTGATGGTACCCGCGTGTGGCCTTATGCGGAGATTAGACCCAAAGCTATGATTCCAATAGCGAATAAACCTATTATCGCGCATCAGGTCGATATGCTTAAAGAGCTTGCGTTCGAGCATATCATCATCGTTGGCGGACGTATGAGTGAGCAAATTACGAATTACTTCTGCAGAAGCGGCTCGCAAGACACTGAATTATCATGCAAAATAACTGTAATAAAAGCAAATGCTAGCGGCCCAAGAGGAACAGCGTTCTCGTTAGCTTCTGCTATGGGATTGATCGAGGAGGAACGATTCCTGGTTCTGTACGGGGATACGTTGTTGGAACGAACTGATATAGCTGAATTAATAGCTTCTCTTCAATCTGGCGCTGAAAAGGCAGCAGTACTCGTTACACCGCTTCGTAATGAAGCTCCGCAGGACTGGATTTGCTGCCGTTTAGATGCGGATCATCGCGTTGAAAGCATTATGGGGCACCCCAGAGGAGATTACTCGCATCGGATGTGTGCTTTCGCCTTTCATAAATCGTTCTTGCCGTATGCTGCCGCGAATTCTGGTATCTTTACGAATGTGCAGGTTGGCATGATGCCGCCGGTAGAAGGACATTTGGAGATGTCTCTGGCTGATTGGATGGCCGACGGGTTTAAAGTAACATCCGTGGAAGTCAAAGGTTTGTTTATGGACATCGATAAGCCTTGGCATATTCTGCAAGCCAATGATTTATTGGTACAAAAACTGTGCGGTGACTTAAAGCAGCATGAGCTGGCTAATGGAGCATCCATCGATGAAAGTGCAACGATTAAGGGATTTGTAAAACTAGGTGAGAATAGCAGAATCGGGAAAAATGTCATGATTGAAGGCAATCTAATTGTTGGTAACGATACGGTTATCGAGAATGGCGCGATTTTGCAAGGGAATCATGTTATCGGAAATGGGACCTATATCGGCAATTACTGCTTCCTGTCTRCTGGTTCTACGGTGGGTAACCGCTGCGTCATTAACCATTGTGCGGAATTGGACGGTATGATCCTGGATACTGTGTATTTGTACCATTACATGGAGTTCTATGGGATTATTGGGACTTGTACCGATTTAGGCGCAGCTACGGTTTGCGGCACGCTTCGTTTTGATGATGGGGAAACAACGCACCGTATCAAAGGCCGCAGGGAAACACCACGTGAGCATTCCAATGCTACTTATTTGGGCGATTACGCTAGGACTGGTGTCAATGCGATTCTGATGCCAGGGGTTAAAGTTGGCGTATATAGCTTAGTAGGTCCTGGAGTGTTACTAGAGGAAGATGTTCCTAATCGGACTATGGTTAGTGTTAAACAGCAATTGTCTACCAAAGAATGGGGACCGCAACGATACGGGTGGTAATGAAATATTGTAGTAACAAATAATGATTGACAATTTGTTACTACAATATTTATACTAAGAAAGTAATGTTACTACATTAGGTCGTTGGAAGGATTTGATACAAGGTTCATTTGCAAAATGTAAGCGGTTTATCATTTCGAATTTATGGAATGAAAGCAACAACTTATGATCAAGGATCTGATTTATTCAATAAGGGAGGTAGTAACATGTACAGGAAATTCAAACGTAGGCTAGTTGTACTTGTGACATCGTCCTTAGTACTAACGTCAATCTCGCTGAGTCAACCGATTTCTAATGCTGCATCATCGAAGGAAGAGATTCCAACATGGGCTGCTGAAGACATCGCGTATTGGGTTAATGCGGGACTTCTACAAGGAAAAGCGGATGGCTTGGTTCATCCAGAGGACGTAGTTACTAAAGCCGAATTCGTTACATTTGTAAACCGAGTATTTAATAATTCATTGAAGAGTACCCAATCTTTCCGGGATGTTCCTGCTGATGCTTGGTATGCAAGCGAAATTTCGAAGGCATTCGCAGCGAAGATTTTAGAAGGGGATGGCGAAGGAATTGCTGGACCTGAGGACACGATGACTAGAGAAAAGGCTGCAGTTATTATCAGCAGAGCTTTTATGGTCAAAGGCTCCGAAAACTCTTCACCGAATTTCATAGATGATAAGCAAATTTCATCTTGGGCACAAAAAGCGGTGCAAGCATTGAAGAAATTAGGGTATGTTTCCGGATTCCCTGATGGAAGTTTTAAACCAGAGAAGTTACTGACTCGCGCAGAAGCGATCAAAATGATCAATAATGTGATGGGAACATTAGTAGCAGATGCGGCAGCGCATTCTAATGTGACTGGCAAAAATTTAGTTGTAAACACAGGCGGCAGCGTACTATCGAATATCAACCTTTCCGGAGACTTGTACATAACGGCAGGTGTTGGTGAAGGCGATGTCACAATCAAAAACGCAAATATCAAAGGTACTGTTTATGTATTAGGCGGCGGAACACATAGCGTTGTTCTCGAGAATAGTACACTCGGCAATATCATCGTAAATAAGCAGAATGGTGAGGTTAGAGTCTTTCTGAGTGGAACTTCCTCCGTAGAAAATGTAGATATTCAAACGGAATCCATCCTAGAACTTGATTCTACTGCAACTGTTGAAAATCTGGATGTCAATGCGCCAACTGAAGTTAAAGGCGAAGGCGAGATTAAGAACGCAACCGTGAATGCAGATGGCACGACGTTCGAGAAAGCGCCAGTGAAAATGGAAGTGACTGTTGATCACGTTGTGGTTGATGGGAAAGAAGTGAAAAAGGGTGAGCAAGTAGCGGTTATTCCTGGTGCAGGAACACCAAACAACGGTAATGAAAATGGCAACCAGAACGGCAACGAGAATGGCAACGAGAATGGTAACAGCAATGAACTCACGCCTGGCGCTGATGCATCAATTTCAAAATTAAATGTGTATCAATACACATATGATGATGTTAAAAATCGTTTTCCTTCTACAGCTGCTGAGAAATTAGTTAAGCAGTACATCAACTTTATGCAAGATCCAACGTATTCACCTACTACAGCGAATACGGCAATGGCATCATCAGTGCCTAACTTAACAAATGCCAAAACATATGTGAATGAGAAATTCGATGTTAAACCATCTATTTTTGCTTCGATTAGAGGCGTCAACACTTCAGTATTAGATAGTTCACGCGAATATTTATGGATAGGCACGAATACAGGTGTAACTAGAATTAACTTGACTACCAACGCTATGGTTCAATACACAGCAGAGAAGAATCAATTAACGGACAACCATGTACTGCTTCTGATCCCTAAAGGAAATGGAATATATGCAATTACAGATAATGGCGTTTCCTTAATTATTCCAGCGTTAGATAAGTACAGTAATGAGGATGTATTTGCATCTTTTGATGAAACGGGATCTCAAGGGTTGGTCAAGCAGTATTTGTCCTTCATGGCGGACCCAACGTATTCACCTACTACGGCGAATACAGCAATGACAAGCTCGGTACCAACGTCGTTAACAAATGCAAAAACATACGTGAATGAGCAGTTTAATGTAAAACCTTCTATTTTTGCCTCCATGAGAGGTGTCAATACGTCAGTGATGAACGATTCCCGCACTTATTTATGGATTGGTACGAATACAGGCGTGACCAAAATTAATTTGTCTACGAACGCGATGACGAATTATACGAAGAATAACGGTCAACTTTTAGATGATCATGTACTTCTTCTAATCGCGGATGGCGAAAGTGGCGTTTATGCAATTACGGATCAAGGCGTATCTTACATTACTCAATAAAGAAAGGGGTTAAATACAAATGGTAAAGACTAAAAAAGGGTTCAAAATTGTTGCAAGTGTATTAGCCGCTTCTGTTATTTTATCGATTCCTATGGATTATGGTTATGCTGCTACAGCAGCTGGCAAGCCTGCGGGAGCCACATACGCACCAGTACAGCTTCATGCAGCTCCAACGAAAGAAATGACCTACTATAAAACGGGTGATGCTAGCATCCCAGGGAACATCAATTGGGTAACAACGAAAACTGAACTGGTATTCTTGCCTGCAACTGCAATCGGTGATGTAACAGCTGTGACGAAGGATTCGGATGGCACGTATTGGATTGGTACAACAACAGGCCTGCAACGCGTAAACTTTACTGAAGCAGATGAAAGAGATATCGTTCAGTACATGGCTGGCCCTAGATATTTGTACGGTGGAGACGATAGCGTTCAAGCAGTAGCTAGCGATAATGCAGGCGGTGTTTGGGTTAAGACAGCAAGTGGCGTGACTCATATTGCAATGCCTAAAAAGACATTGCTGGACAAAACAGTTGCGTACGAAAGATTGATGAGCACGGTTGCTGATCGTCGGGGCATGGTAACAGGAACTGGATTTACTTTCAATGATCCAGCGAACACATCAATTAATTATAATTCACCAACAGGCGTGTTTAGTTCTAATCCAAGCACGAGCGACAATGACGGACTATGGACGACAATGTATGCAATTGGAGAGATCTTCCGATACAAAGCGTTGAGAGAAGAAAACGCTCCACAAGCGGAAATCGATAAAGCGAAGGCTGCTGCACTTAAAGCATCCAAGGCGGTACTGTTTCTGGATTATGTCTCCGGTCGCGGTAATGGCTTCCCGGCACGTTCATATATGTTGACTAGTGAGGCTGGTGCTCAAACAACCGATGGAACAGATTACGGTTTCCAAAGCACGAATGGTTTCTGGTTCCACACGGTTATGGGACAACCAGATCCTAACAATATTGTTACCAATGGTGCATTAGGTTATTCTATCGCATGAGTGACGGACGATTCTTTGACTAAGAGTGGTGATAAATTGTTCACTACAGGCGGCACAGACGTCATGAACTACAATGGTATTGCTCTAAGTCAAGCGAAAATTGATCAATTTAATGCAGTTCGTCCAGTTGGTCAGAAACTAGGCGTAGACATTAAAACATCGGTTGAAACGAATGTTTATCAAGTTCTTCCAGTAATTACAGCAGCAACGAACCTAACTGTTAAGTCCAAAGATCACACGACAACCGCAGCGAATAAACCTGTTTTCCAATTGACGGTTCCAGTTCTTGAACAGATTCCACAATTCTTTAACGACTTGTTCCCGGCAAGTGTAATCGGTCAAAACGGATATATTGACCAAAACCAAATTGTCTATAAAGCAGATACATCTTCTGATGAAGTAGACGGTCATTATGCCTTGTTCTTCTCGGCATATAAATATCTTTGTGATGATAATTCAGATCCGAAACTTGTTGAGCTTAAACATCTGATTGCACAAGCGACAGATAGAATGACTAACCTCATTCTTAAAGATGGTGCTTATGGTATTGAGGACGCTACAGGAAAAATGACACAATGGTCCAAATGGTCATCGAAATATTTCAACGACAACATTGACATTATGGAGAATCAACCGCTTTGGCAAAAGAATGTAGGTGTAGATGCGAACGGTGACGACGCTCTATCCTATGGTTACGAAGATGGTCCACTGAATGTTCTTGAGATGATGGCTGCGCTGAAAACAGCTATCTATGTAACTGCTGAAGAATACCCGCTAGATCAAGCACGTTTCAAGGCTGAGTATGATAAGAGCTATGCTTCTTCTTACAGCAAAAAAGAGACATTTGAAAACGGTAAAGGCTATATTCATATGGCGCTTGAATACATCAAACGCAGATTAGTTCGCCAAGCGACGAGTGCCTATGATGAGAATGGAACCGTGGTAACACAAGATGCACCTGGTTATGCTAACAAAAAAGATGTGGATTCCAACATTAATGCTACGATCCACGACAACTGGACACRGTATATTAACTATTCCGATGAAGAACTAGGCTGGTTCCCAGTGTACCAACTTTTAGTGCTTGAGACAGATCCAGCAAGACATGCACAAATCGTAGCTGCGTACGATCAATGGTTTGCAAACGAAGTACGTGAAGAAAACCCGTTCTATACATTCCTTTATCAGTTGGCTCACCCAACTGATACGACAGTTGATTTGCAATCTGCGGTAAGATTCCTATACCGTATGCCAGAGTACAGAGTTGAATTCCCAGCACAATTTGTGCGCCAAGATGTATTCTATATTGAAAATGGTTATAGAGATAAGTACACGCAAGTAAATTACGCGTTGGCACCGGATGAAAGAACAATCATCAAGGATAACAGTAATCCATTTGCAACAAATTTCAATGGCAGTACTGTATCCTATGCCAAAAATGCAAACTACAATTACAAAGCAGGTACGATGGAAGGCGCTTCCGTATTCCTACTTCCATATTGGTTAGGCCGTTATTTTGGAATGATCCAAGAATAAGATTGAATCAATGAAGTGAAAGAGACTGTACTCAACGTAGATAACTCTACGGCGAGGACAGTCTCTTTGTCTTATTATTAGAGAGGTCGGTCAGAGCGAGGCCGCGGAATGGAGACTTAGTCGATGTTGGGAATTTCAGTATTTTGTAGTAACAATTGACCATTGACATATTGTTACTACAAAACATATACTAAGAGAGTAATGTTACTACTAAACGTGTGTATGAGTGGTTTTGGTAGTCAGGAATCGTTTGCTTCGAATCGTGATGCACATTAAATCCAAGTGTCAGCAATCGGATTAAGTTGAATAGGTTAATAATATAAGCGCTACAAACGTCGGCGATACACAAAAAAAGTGCCTAAAAAGGAGTACAGAGAATGTCGAGAAAAACTAAGAAAGTCATTTCTTCAATCGTGATTGGTAGCATGTTGTTGTCAAGTACTGCTATCACAAGTTCTGCTCTCGCAAATTCAAGTTCATCTCAAGATATCTCTACGAATTGGGCATCGGAAGTATTGCAAAAATGGACTTCCAATGGTTTATTGGAAGGTGATATTAATGGTAATTTAAACCCTGACAATGCTATAACTCGTGCGGAGTTTGTTACGATTCTTAATCGTGTTTTCAATCTTCAAAGCACTTCTGGTGCCAAAACTTTTTCTGATGCTAATCCAAATGATTGGTACTATACAGAGCTTCAAAAAGCTTCAGCGGCTGGATTATTAGATGGCGACGACAACAACCATGCTAATCCAAATGCACCGATCACACGCCAAGAAGCGGCTGTTATAATTTCAAGAGGATTCCAAGTTGTTTCTGGAACAAAAGACAGCAGCTTTAATGATCTTTCAGAAATAGCTGACTGGGCTTCGAATGCAGTTTCTACACTTACTTCTAAAGGTTACTTAAACGGAAGAGGCAATGGTGGTTTTGAACCTCTCGCTAGTATTACTCGTGCTGAATCTTTCACTATGACTGATAGAGTAATGGGAACATTAGTTAGAACTCCTGAAGAACTAGCAAAACTTCCGTCCACAATTACTGGTAACATTACGATAGCTTTCCCTAATGCTATTCTTAAAGGTTTTACTATTACTGGTGATGTTAATGTGGCTGATGCTGCTGGTACAGGTCCTGTTGTTTTTGAAAATACAAAAATAACGGGTGATCTCAGTGTTGTGGCTGCAACAAGTGTAAATTTTGTAGCTTCTTCTGTTACTGGTACTACGAATGTAACTAATGTACATGCTGCAACAACGCTAAACCTAGATTCTGCATCCTCGTTTAACATATTGACACTAAACACCTCTGCAAATGTTACTGGTACGGGCAGTATTCAAACTGCTAACATTAATACAGATGGTGTTACGATTGCCGAGCAACCTGTTAATGTAACAGTTGCATCAGGTGTTACTACTACTGTTGCTGGTAAACAGGTAACTGGAGAAACTCCTGTTGTTGCTGCTATTTCAACTGGAACAACTGTCAACATGAACAGCACACAAATTACTCGTTTGCAACCTGCAGGGTTGAATGTAGCTCTACCAATCCAATGGACAACCTCAGATCCTTATGTTGCTTACGTAGATACAATCGGTAACAGCGAAGGCAACTATGCTGGTAAAGTTTTAGGTGTTACTGCAGGAACAGCTACAATTACAGGTAAACAAGGTGCTACAACGGTTTCTGTTACTGTGACTGTTAACAATGATCCAAAACTAGCAACGAACTTGGAAAAAATCGTTTACTATTACAAAACAGGTGATACTAATATCCCTGCTGCACTTAGTTCAACAGTGTGGAGTACAACTAATATCCCTACAGCTCCTGAAGGAAAAGATTTCCCATCTGCAACTTACGCAGGTTATGTTGATGGTGAGAATGGTGTGAAGTGGTTAGTATCTAAAGATACTTTAATTAAGTCAACCTCAAAAGTGGAATTAGGTTCTGACACACCTCATGTAACAACGACTGGTATCATATCTGATGCAGTCACGTTATACGACCCTAACTTAGCTTCTGCTGACCAAGTCCAGTACCTTCAAGGTGGAAGATACATTCCTCAAACGGGTACTGCTAATACAGACTTCAACGCTAAGGAAATTATTACAAATATTATGCCTGATGGTGCTAATGGACTTTGGATATTAGGTTCTACTGGCGATGCAAATCACATTGTTCGCAAGCCTATGTCACTAATGGCTAAATCATTAGTTCAAGAAGAAATTTCTAGAAACTTTAATGATCGTTTCGGCTTCCAATCCGGCACTGTAAGTTTCACATCGCAAGATGAAATGCTTAAAGCAGTGATGAACKCGGATAAAGGTGCTGGTTCCTCACTTGGTGATACAGACAATGATGGTCTATGGACGACTATGTATGCTTCCGGTGAAATCTGGAGATACAACTACATGAAGACTACGTTTGGTGATAGTGATGCTAGAACGAAAGATGCGAAAGCGTCTGCTACTCGCGCTATTGAATCGATCGTTACTCTAGGCTATATTTCAGGTACGCAGCTTAAAGTACCTTCCAAGAACAATGTAAACGACCTTAATATCTACACTGTATTAGGTGCAAATCCTGATGGTACGGATGAAGGAAAACCTGTCTATATTGATGCTACTACAGGAAAATATACGTTAACTGCTGTAGGTAATGCTCCTGCATCTTCCGGTTTCTTCGCAAGAACCTATAAAGTTGCTGGTAAGAACAACGGTGCTATTTCAACTGACAGTAATCCAGGCTTAAACACTGCTTGGTTGCAAAAGAAGGCAGGAGAAGCTACTGACATTAATGGGAAATTGGTCAGCTATTCGGCTCCAGGAGCAAAAAACAAGGATGTACCGTATACATCATTATTAAAAGCTTATGACACTGTACCTGTTCCTTCTAGACTTGTTCAAGTTTATGCGGCTCTAAATGGTGGAGATACACAAAGTAACCTGGACAGTGGCAATGTTTACTACAAAGCTACAACATCAACGGATGAGTTAGTAGGCCATTACTTTACTCTTGATCTCGCCTATAAGGCATTCAAAGACAGCGATCCTGAACTTGCTGCGCTTATCAAGAACAACATGATTAACCATACGAATGGGATTATCTTGAACAACTACTATCAAGTAAGTATTACAGGCGAAAACCCTGTAGAGTCTCGTTTCAATCCTGATAACACGACGGAATATGCTGCAAAAGGTAATGGGTTGAATTATCCTTCTGTTCCTACTAAATGGGCCAACATGAATCCTGAATTCCTTGATGGTGTTTCGAATGCTTGGGGAAGAAATGATTATGAGGACGGTCCTCTGAATGCGACTCTTGCGCTACAAATGCTTGCAGTTGCGAAAGATATGGGTAATTACACACAAGCTGAGCGAGCTGCTCTTACTGCTCAAGGTGTATCAATGACAAGCCCTCTTGATTATGCGAACGAACTTAAAGTTATGAACGGCGATGCTCCAACTGGGACTCCAACTGCTCATAATGATTACGAAACAAGATATCCTAAAACGTATTTCTCCACTTCTCTGTTGGATATGAGCCTGCATTACCTCTCCAGATACGCTGGTATTTCTGCTCATAACGGAAGTGGAATGGGTGAGAGCGGCACATCTTACCAATCTTATCTGAACTATTCGGATGAAGAAGAAGCTGCGCTGGCTTACTATACATTAGCTCACCATACGGATACTGCTCATGCTAATGACATTTTATCTGGTATGAATCAGTGGTGGTTCCATGAGAAGAGACAGAAAAACCCATTCATGACTACTTTCTATGCAGCAGCTCTTGGTGCACTGAAAAACAAAGGCGTTAACATTGGAAATCCAACTGTTGATCTTGCTGGTTCAACTTGGCAGATGACTCGTATCCCTAATAGTTTTATGAACTGGGATGTTCTATCTGCTAACAGAAACGATGTAACGCATGTTATTCCTGATGGCATGGTTGACCAACTTATTCCTCGTGATGAAGTTATGATGTCCAAATACAACACAAATATATTCGGAACAATGGACAGAAGAACAATTGACACTGGTTTTTCAAATAGTATGGAATCTTCAACAGTCATTTCTATGCCGTATTGGTTGACGATGAATCCTACAGATGCAGCTAATGTAACTGCTCTGGGCGCGGCAATTACAGCTCCTGTAAACAAAGGAACTGAGACCTTAACTTATCCTACCAATGTTGCAGCTATGAACCCAAATGGTAACTACGATGAGACTACTCATACCTTTACCATTAATGTCGGTGAATCTGTAAGGCTTGATGCTAAGACTACTGGCTATATCAAAAGCGTTTCTTGGCTAACAGATGCTTGGGATCAAGCAGGATATGCGAATGGAAAACCTGCAATAATTAATGCTGATCCAAGCAAATTTAAAGTTATTGATCTTAGAGATTTGGCTGCTTTTGGTGAAGTCGGAAATGTTGATCCAACTGGTATCAGCATAGCAGGCGAATATGAAGGAGCTTATGCAACAGGTCTTAAACCAGGAACAGTTACAGTTACTGCCTATGTTATCGATGGATTCTTTAGAACTCCTGCGACACTAACCTATACAATCCATGTTGTTGATCCTAATGCAAGTGCAGCACCAGCACTAACAGCAACCAACTTTGCTTATCCAAATTGGCTGCAAGTAGAAATGGCTAAATCTGGCCTAAACACAGATGGAAATCCATTTGTAAGTGTTATCTATTCTTCTTCTTCTGAGACAGATGGTACTGTTGACCCTGAAACAGGTGCTATCACTTATCTGACTGGTAATGCATTCAATGTAATTGCAACTGTTGCCTATTCGGGTAGAACAGTAAATGCTGACCCTAGCGCTGATGCTGATGCATATGATGATTTGGGTGCTAGATTTGAAGAAGATAGCCATATTATGACGTTTGTATGTCCTGTTCAAAAAACTCCGTAATTTGGTGCCACGTGTTGCCAACGGATGAAAGAACAATTCCAAGAATAGATTAATGAAGTGAGAGAGACTGACTCAACGTAGATAAATCTACTGTGAGGACAGTCTCTTTTTCTTTTTAGAACCTGTAGTTAACGAAAAAAAGAAACCTCCCCATCAGTTAATGGTTGCTCCAAGCGACCATCGTATCAAGGGGAGGTTTCTTTCAATTTTAATATTTTAATGCATTGCTTCAAAATCAGAGAATTGCGATAGTTTAAGGTGAACTTCTTCGCTTACTTTGGTTCCCGTTGCTTCAATGGCCATGAGTAGAGCGCCGATTACGGGCTCAACTGTGAGTTTCTTAACCACAGCATTTGGTGCTACAGCAGCAACAGCTTCTTGAATGTATCTCAACACGAAATTGCCTTCTCCGCGCGTCAGAATGCTTCCTGCAAGCACGACGTCGAACGCTTCGCCTTCCATCCCTAATCGCGTAATAGCGGCAACAGCTGATTGGGCAAGTGCTTCTCCTTGTTGGCGCAGAATGTGAATGGCAACCGCATCGCCTGCTTTAGCTGCAGGGAACAATAGCCTTGCTAGTCTGGCAGGAGGTTGTAGATCTTGGTCCAGATAATCATTGAACATGGCAGACACGGATGAATAACCAAGCTCCTGCAGCAGAGGTTCTGTTAGAAGTGTTTCTTCCCCGCGCTTGTCCCATGCACGTATAACAGACCGGAATACTTCAACGCTAAGTGAACTACCTCCACCAAAGTCACCGTACATGTAATTGAATCCGCCGATTTGTATGATTTCGCCCGACGGACTTCGCCCCGCAGAATTTACGCCTGTACCACAGATGAGAGAGATGCCATAGGGCTTATCCGTACCAGCCCTGAGTCCGATGATCGTATCGCATACGAGTTCATATCGTGCGCTGTCGAAATCGAGCTCTGAAAGCATTTTGTGCAAAATGACGAAATCATATTCTCTGTCCGCCCCTGCAAGGCCAAAGCAACTGCGTGCTATTTGATCGATTCTTATACCAGCTTGGTTCAGGGCTTCTGCAACCGCTATGTGAATGTTCTCTTTGGCTTCCTCGTAATTTAGCTGATGGTTGCCATTACCTGCTTTTCCTTTGCCTGCGATATTACCGTGCTCATCGACGATAACCGCATACGTTTTGGTTCCGCCTCCGTCAACACCTAATACATATGTCATTGTTTGCGCTCCTAATAGTTAGATTTTTCATATATCCATTTGTTATTACATATTAATAATATATATTATGTAGTAACATTTCAATGAATACTTTTACAAATAGATAATCATAGATAATGGTTTGCACGTACAAGGCTAATGGTATACATTAATAAATTGAAAAGTATGCTAACATAGGGGCAGATTCAAGAGTTATGTGCCCAATGCGATTTTGCTTGTTGTAATCATCTTATTTTCACAAAGGAGTACTTTGACATCTATGAACTATACCAATAAAAGAAATAAACTAACCGACGTGAGCCGCCTACTAGCCAAAGTTGCCTTAGGAGAAGCCTTCGCTGAGCTCGTTATCCAAAATGGTACCTTAGTGAATGTGTATTCAGGTGAACTCATTGCGCATATGGATGTCGCGATTACTGCTGGACGCATTGCTTACATAGGGAAGGCAGATCATTCCATCGGTGACAAGACCGTCGTGATCGATGCCAATGGGAAGTACATGGTGCCAGGCCTATTGGACGGCCATATGCATGTGGAAAGCACGATGCTTTCCGTAACGGAATTTGCCAAGGCGGCGATCGTCAAAGGGACGACGGGCATTTTCATGGACCCGCATGAGATTGCGAATGTGTTTGGTTCGGAAGGTGTTCGGCTTATGCATGAGGAGGGGCAGCAACTGCGGCTTAAGGTGTTTACGACGTTCCCATCCTGCGTGCCAGCAACGAATGATTTGGAAGATGCGGGCGCAACGCTGGAAGTTGCGGATATTCAAGCGGGTCTGCAGTGGGAGAACGTGGTCGGACTGGGCGAAGTGATGAATTTCCCGGGTGTCGTGTACGGGGATCCCAAAATGTGCGGTGAAATCGAAGCGACGCTGGATAGCGGGAAGACGGTTACAGGCCATTTTCCAAGTGAGGATGATCGGATGTTTCAAGCCTATCTCGCGTCAGGCGTAACTTCCGACCACGAAACGGTCACTCGGGAGCAAGGTTTGCACAAGGTTCGCATGGGCATGCACCTGATGATTCGTGAGGGCTCTGCCTGGCATGATGTCAAAGAGGTCATCAAGATTATCACCGAGGATGGCGTGAATACGTCCAATATTTCGCTCGTCACGGATGACGTGAATCCGCAAACGCTGGTAGAGAAAGGGCATCTCAACCATGTGGCGCGACGCGCGATGGAAGAGGGGGTTAACCCAGTAACTGCGATCCAAATGGTGACGATCAATGTCGCTCGCTATTTCAAGCTCGAGCATGATCTAGGCAGTATCACACCAGGCAAATGTGCGGATATTCTATTGATCGATGATCTGCAAAAGATGGAACCTGCCACCGTCATAGCGGATGGTCAAGTCATAGCTGAGCAAGGGAAGCTCGCAGTGGAATTCCCAACCTTCACATACCCCGAGCATATTCGTAACTCGATGAATGTGAAACAGGCCCTTCAGGCTGATGACTTTAAATTGGAGACTTCGACCCAACAGGAGAAGGCGAAGGTCAATGTAGTTAAGGTCATCGAGAACAGTGCCAGAACGGAGAAAATGACAGCGGAGCTTGCTATCCAACATGGCATCATTCTGCCAGATACGGCGCAAGATATTGTCCGATTAGCGTGTATCGAACGGCACCGCGGTACCGGACAGATTTCACTTGCTTTTGCCCATGGCTTTAGCGTAAAATCCGGTGCAGTCGCCTCGACGGTCGCACATGACAGCCACAATCTCCTAGTAATGGGGATCGATGAAGCAGATATGGCTTTCGCCGCGAATGAGCTTATTCGATTAGGAGGCGGCACGATCGTTGTTGAGAACGGGGTTGTATTGGCTCTAGTTCCATTAACGATTGCAGGCCTTATGTCAGATAAATCTTTGTCTGAAGTCGTAGCGGAGGTTGCCCAGCTGGATCAAGCCTGGAAACACATCGGCTGTTCGATGAACGCGCCGTTCATGACCTTCTCCCTCATTGCCCTGCCCGTGATTCCAGAAATTCGGATTTCGAACCGCGGGCTTGTCGATGTGACCCAGTTCAAGCTGATCGATGTTGAGATTGTATAATAAATCCATACAATTCGAACCTTTTCTGAACATTAGAGAATTATGCTAATGTTCTTTTTTTTATTGGAGCAGATTATGGGGAGCATGCCGACGGAATATCGTGAGCTATCAGAGCAACTATTCGCTCCGGAGGAACGTCTATTTAACGACGCCTTTATTTTCCAATAGATAGAAAATATAGACAAAGGTCTATGAACGGAGCTGCTGCTGTTGATGAAAAAATGGATAACGGTTACTGCCCTTTCTGCGCTGCTGCTTAGTTCCTGCTCTGCCGCAGGGGAGGTACGGTCGAAAGTCGCGGATGCTGTTACGGGATCCAAATCCAACAAACAACAATTGATTCATGCGGAAGGAACAAACGTGATGGAACGGATAGCCGTTCCTAACGGTTACGAGAGGGTTCCTGTCGTGGATGGATCATATGGGGAATATTTGCGGAATCTGCCGCTGAAGCCCCATGGTTCTAAGGTGCATTTGTTTAATGGGGAGCTTAAGGCTAAAGAGGTTTACGAAGCTGTGCTCGATGTGGATGTAGGGGAGCGGGATCTGCAGCAGTGCGCCGATGCGGTTATGAGGCTGCGGGCGGAATACCTGTATGGCAGTGGCAAGTATGATAAGATTCACTTCAATTTTACAAATGGTTTTAAAGCTGACTATGCAACATGGAGGAAAGGGAATCGGATTGAAGTTTCCGGTAACAAGGTCTCATGGAGCAAACGGGGAGCGGCCTCCAACAGCTACGAGGTGTTTCGAAGTTATCTGAACATGGTATTTGCGTACGCGGGAACATTGTCCTTGTCGAAAGAAATGAAGCAGGTGCCGCTGTCAGAGATGCAGGCTGGAGATGTGTTTCTGGAAGGGGGCTCGCCGGGACATGCAATTGTCGTATTGGATATGGCTCAGAACCCCAAAACCGGTGAAAAGCTCTTTATCTTAGCTCAGGGCTACACGCCTGCACAAGACATACACGTTCTGGAGAATGAGGATAACGGGCAGGGGAACCCTTGGTATTCCACAGCGTTTGAGGGGAAGTTAAATTCCCCGGAATGGACATTTACAAAGGAACAACTGTACAGGTTCACAGATTAATGCCTAAGGGCAAACAGTATCACTCACTTGAATTGAAGGGCAGTTCACTTATAATATAAAGTGATAGTTAGTATTTAAGGAGGAGCATAAAATGGACAAGGTAATACCTTTCTTAATGTTTCAAGGTGGCAAGGCAGAAGAAGCGATGAACTATTATACCTCACTCATTGAGGATTCTGAAATTACAAACATTGTTCGGTATGGTGCTAATGAAGCTGGAGAAGAAGGAACCGTCATGCAGGCTACTTTCACATTAAAAGGGCAGGAGTTTATGTGTATTGACAGTTATGTTAAACATGCATTTGCCTTTACACCTTCGTTCTCGATTTATGTTGCTTGTCATACGGAGGAAGAAATTGATGAGCTTTATGGGAAACTTCAAGATGGTGGACAAGCTCTAATGCCATTAGGTAATTATGGTTTCAGTAAAAAGTTCGGCTGGCTGAATGACCGCTTCGGAGTTTCGTGGCAAATAAATTATCTAAATAATAAATTCTAGTTAACGAGAATTATTCTTTCAATGTTGGAGGGCGCCATTGGCGTCTTTTTTTCGTTTAAAGAATACTGTCGTAAGGCAAAATAAAAAGCACCTCTTGGGTGCTTTAACCTACGCAGGATGTATTTAAACCCGTTTTTTGTACACCCTCATTGCAAAGAAATAGGCTATGAACAAAATCCCGACGCACCACGCAAGAGCGACCCATATATCATTGCCCACTGGCTGCTCTGCCAGCAGCGCACGGATGGCATTCACGATCGAGGTTACTGGCTGGTTTTCGGCAAAGATGCGAACGACCGACGGCATCGACTCAGTCGGCACAAACGCCGAACTGATAAACGGCAGGAAGATAAGTGGATAGGAAAACGCGCTCGCACCTTCAATCGTTTTTGCAGACAGTCCGGAAATCGCCGCGACCCAAGTTAAGGCCAGTGTGAACAAAGCTAGTATGCCTATTACGGCAAGCCATGGCAGTATTCCCGCGGAAGAACGAAAGCCCATAATTAACGCTACAAGAATAATGACGATAAGCGATATGGCGTTGGACACCAGAGAGGTCAGCACATGTCCCCAAAGCAAGGCGGAACGTGAAATTGGCATCGTGTGAAACCGCTCGAATATGCCGCGCTGCTTATCCATAAACAGACGGTAAGCTGTATAGGCTATTCCGCTTGCGATCGCCATGAGCAGTATGCCTGGCAACAGGTAATTCACATAGTTATCTGTTCCGGCTTGAATGGCACCGCCTAACACATAGACGAACAGCAGCATCATCGCAATTGGCGTGATGCAGACCGTGATGATGGTGTCCATACTACGGAAAATATGGCGCATGGAACGTCCAAGCATAACGCTAATATCGATGAAGAAATGATTCTTTGTCGTCTCCATTTACTTCGCCTCCTTTTTGCCGATGATTGCGAGGAATATCTCCTCTAATGTCGGCTGTTTTTCAACATACTCCACCTTTGCGGATGGGAAGAGCTGTTTTAGCTCCGAGAGCGTGCCACTGGCGATAATTCTACCCTCGTGCAGAATGGCAATTCGGTCGGCAAGCTGCTCAGCCTCTTCCAAATACTGCGTAGTTAGGAGTACCGTCGTGCCGCCGTCGGCAAGCTCCTTGACAATCTTCCAAACCTCGATGCGTGCCTCGGGGTCAAGCCCAGTGGTCGGCTCGTCGAGGAAAATGATCTGTGGTTTTCCCACGAGACTTAAGGCGATATCGAGCCTGCGGCGCATTCCACCCGAATAAGTAGACGCCCTGCGGTCGGCGGCGTCTGTCAAGCCGAAGCGTTTAAGCAAGTCGTCCGCAACCTGACGCGGATCCTTGAGGTATCGCAGCTTGGCAATCATGATCAGGTTTTCCCGTCCGGTCAAAATTTCATCCACCGCGGCAAATTGTCCGGTCAGAGAGATCGCCTGCCGTACATGATCGGGTTTTGACGCAACATCGAATCCGTTTACGGTGGCCGTTCCGCTGTCTTGTTTGAGCAGGGTAGTGAGTATTTTAACAACTGTTGTCTTGCCCGCCCCGTTGGAGCCGAGCAGGGCGAAAATACTGCCCTTTTCCACCTCGAAATCAACGCCCTTTAGGACTTGATGCTGCTTGTAGGACTTTTGCAGTCCAATGACTTGAATCGAATTATTTGGCATAACTTCCCCCTCCTAAAAGTTTTTCGCTAGAAAAACTGGCTTCGAAAGCATACGCTTATCGAACAGTAACTTTAGACAAATCGGCCCCCATGCCTTTAAGCGAAGCATAGGTCAGTTTATCCATGACTGCGTCGTCAAAGCAGATCGTTTTGATGGAACGGTAATACTTATTGGTTAACGAAAAATACGCTTGAAAAGACACATTCTTGAATGTAGCGCCCCTAAAAGAAACTTCGTTTACGCCCGATTTGTCAAACTTAACGCCGATAAAGGTTTGCCCTTCAAGACGGAGCCCGCTTAGGTCGGAGTATTCGAAGTCCACGCCGTCAAAGATACAACCTTCAAAGGTTGTTTTCCTAAGGTCGATCTTGCTTATCGTGACATCGGTTAGTTTTACACCAGTGAACTTGGCCCCATCCATCCCCGAAACACTGAAGTTGGTGCGTACAAGGGTCGATGCATTGAAGCTTACATTCGAGAGGTCAGTTGCAGTTAGGGTACAGTCCGTCAGATTTGCGCCGTCAAAATTAGCTTCACGTACGTCGCTGGCCTTAAACGTACTTCCAGTCAAGTCTGCACCTGCAAAGTCGGCGCCGCGTAACGCGCTAGCATTAAATTGACCTTTATGAGCCTTAACGCCTGCAAAGTCGCTCATTGCCAGGTTGCTTGCGCTAAAGTTTGTCACGACTTGCCGTTCCAGCGAGCGGGAGAGGTTGGCAACTTCCAGTATCGTTTGTTCGATGTCGCCGATGCTCTCAACGGTCATATGAAACGCGGTTTCATCGTCTTTGCCCTCGGCTTTGAGTTCACGATATCGCTCCTGCAAATCGGAGTGCAGGTCTGCCTTTAATTCAGTGACGCTTTTTACCCCATCGTATGGCGTGAAAACACCATTCAAATAGTTCGTCAATTTCTGATTCATCATAACAATCTCTCCTTTATAATAAGTTTTCTAGTACGCGCTTCGAATACTCCCAATTGCTTTTGTTGCGGGCATAAGCATCTTTGCCTTTTTCGGTAATCCTAAAATACTTTCGACGTCCGCCTTGAGATTCATCGCCCCAATACCACTCGATATCACCGTCAACCTCTAGCCTCCGGACACTGGAGTACATCGTGGCTTCCTTTAATTCATATTCGCCGCCCGAGCGCTCAGCAATCAATTTGACAATTTCGTAACCATAGCGGTCAGCTTCGGATAGAAGCCTTAAAATCATCGTGTCGGTATGTCCGCGCAGCAGGTCGGATGTAATTTTGTTATCGCTCATTTCATCACCTCGCATATTTATAATACGACACACTACTATGACTGTCAAGGTACTATTTCAAATAAAATACTTTGATTGTAAATAATCCAGAATAACGGTTTCCAATATATATAATTGTTTTTCAGAAAAGGGGCAAACTGAAACGAAGATATCACAGCTGGGTGGTGTACACATTGTTGTCTGATCTGAAGCGTTTGTTAATTGGTCAACCCTTGAAGTCCCACGAATTGGGCGAGCAGAAGCTTAACAAAAAGAAAGCCTTGGCGATTCTGTCTTCGGATGCACTTTCCTCGGTTGCTTACGGGCCTGAGCAAATTCTACTTGTCTTAATCACCATTAGTGCAGCTGCTTTCTGGTACACAATTCCAATCGCTGTAGGCGTTCTGTTTCTTTTAGTAGCCCTCATTTTGTCGTATAGACAAATTATTTTTGCTTATCCGCAAGGCGGAGGCGCTTATGTCGTCTCGAAGGAAAACCTCGGCATGAACGCCGGGTTGTTCGCGGGGGGTTCCCTATTGGTTGATTACATTTTAACCGTAGCGGTAAGTATATCAGCTGGAACCGATGCGGTGACGTCAGCCTTTCCAAGCTTGCATCGATACACAGTCCCTATAGCGCTAGCGCTCGTTTTGTTTATTACGATTCTCAATCTCCGCGGGATTACGGAGTCGGCCACTATCCTAGCGTATCCCGTATATTTGTTTGTGGTGGCACTGTTAATTCTCATTGGTGTTGGTTTGTACAAAATCGTTACTGGCCAAATCTCTGCCGATTTACATACGCCCTTGGGGACACCCATTACGGGAATATCACTATTCATATTGTTAAGAGCCTTCTCATCAGGCAGCTCGGCTTTAACTGGGGTTGAGGCGATCTCCAATGCGATTCCCAACTTTAAGACGCCTGCCCCGAATAATGCCTCCAAAACATTGATGGCCATGGGCTTGTTATTAGCCATTCTGTTCGCTGGCATTATTTACTTAGCGTATTACTACGGCATTGCCCCGCGGGAAAAGGAAACCGTCGTTTCTCAGATCGCGACCATGACATTTGGCAGAAATGTCATGTATTATATCGTCCAAGGTACAACGGCCATGATTCTTGTTCTTGCAGCGAATACCGGGTATTCTGCGTTTCCTTTGCTAGCGGTTAATCTGGCCAAAGATAAATTTATCGCCAAAATGTTTATGATGCGCGGCGACAGATTGGGCTATTCGAACGGGATAATTTTCCTAGCCGTCACTTCGATGCTGTTAATTATCGCCTTCAAAGGACAAACCGAGCAGCTCATCCCTCTCTATGCTGTGGGGGTGTTTATCCCCTTTACGCTAGCGCAGACAGGGATGTTGGTGAAATGGGTTCGTGAGAAGCCGCGAGGCTGGTTACTCAAGTTAACGGTCAATTTGATAGGGGCTTTCATGAGCTTCATCGTCATGATGATCTTCTTTATCACGAAGTTCGGACAAGTATGGAGTGTACTCATTTTCCTACCGCTTATTGTTTTTATTTTTCATCAAATTAAAAAGCACTACGATGCGATCGCTGAACAATTACGCCTATCTTCATGTGAACCCGCCATCCCGATTGAAGGAAATGTCATGATCGTGCCTGTTGCGGGCTTTACACATGTGGTGGAGAATTCGTTGAACTACGCCAAATCACTTTCCCCGGATCAGATTATTGCGGTATATGTGGCTTTTGAGCGAGATGATGAGAAGAAGTTTGAGGAGAAATGGAACAAGTGGCAGCCCGATGTGCGTTTAGTCACGTTGCATTCCCATTATCGGAGTATAGTTCATCCACTGACGAAATTTATTGATACGGTTGAACATAAAGCTACGGAATCCAATTTCCGGGTAACCGTCATCATCCCCCAGTTTATCCCTAAGAAAAACTGGCACAACATTCTCCACAATCAATCGAGTTTGCTCATACGAGCTTTCCTGTTGTATAAGCGGAATCTGATCGTTACGACCGTACCGTATCATTTGAAAAAATAACATTCATGCACAAAAAACGAAGATTTCCTGCGATCAATTATGGTGAAAATAGGAATTTATGTTAATGAGATTATTGATCGCAGAGGAAATAATGAAAAACCTTACCGTTCTGTAACTTCAAGTCCAAGTTTTCGAGCCACATAGGCTGTTGTACTCGCCTGGAATAAGATCGTAATCAGCACAGCCATGAAGGTAACACTTGCTATTAGCTCACTGTGTTGAACGCCCATACCTGCCACCATCCCGGACAAAGCCGCGGGAATTACACCTGTTTCACGCACCCAAAACATAAAAACAATTTCATTCCATTTCCACTTCGCTTTACGATCCGGTAACGTACAAAGTAACACCGTCAAAGGGCGAGCAATAAACATAAAAACAAAAATAACTCCCAAACTTGTCCAAAAGTGCTCGAAAATAACATTGAAGTTGACTTGACTGCCAAGAAGAATGAAAATCAGCATACGCATAATCACCGTAATATTTTCGGAAAAATGCTCCATTTCGTGTAGCTTATCATTCATATCCAACTTGAATGTGCCCGCATTTCCCCAAATGAGTCCCGCTGTAAAAGTCGCCATGAAGCCGCTGACTCCTATCAGTTCCCCGGCTATATAAGAACCCAATGAAGTTACTACCATTGCAATGGTAGCGTAATCTCTGAGGAAACCCAACTTCAAATGTGCGGTCACATATGTCATTACATAACCAATGGCACCACCAAGAAGAAGTCCACCCAGCGCCGTTTTCGCAAATTCAACGACACCGGATGTGAGGGATACGGCTTGGGTTCCCATAATGATCGCCAGCAATGAAAAAGTAAGAATCGAACCTGTCGCATCATTAAAGGCCGACTCACTCTCTACGGTTTCCCTAACTCTCGTACGAATTTTCACCTGCTTAAATACCGGAATGAGCGTAGCGGGATCTGTCGAACTGATAATAGCTCCCAACAATAGCGCATACATCCAAGGAAGATCCAAAAGCAGATGCGCGGTAATCGCAACGGCTACACAAGTAACGATAACACCTGGAATACTCAGTAAGCTCACAGTTATCCATACTTGGCGAAGACCTGATAGCCTGATATTGCGACCACCATCAAATAAAATAAGCGTAGAGCCAATGACTAAAATAAATTGATTCGTAAAAGATATGCTGGATTCATTAATCCAATGAAGGCCTTGTCCTATTAACATACCGGCAACTAGAAAGAATGCAACATCTGGCAGTTTCAGAGCTTGGGCCGTTTTACCGAAAAGCATCCCTAATCCAAAAATTAATACAAGAAGAATAATCACATGATCAATCAGGGCAGAAGTTGTATCCATTAGCCAATTACTTCCCTCTCGAACTCTTCAATATGATCATTCGTGCCGATGATGACCATAATATCTTGTTCATTAATAGTGTCTGTTGCGGTTGGGGCAATGATGACGCCCGATTTCTTGTTAATGGCTACGACGCTGCAGCCATATTTCGCACGCGGATCCAGCTCTTTCATCGTTAAACCACTGATCCGCTTGGATACAGAAAGCTCGGCAATCGTGTAATCTTTGGATATTTCAATGTAGTCGAGTAAATTCGGTGAAACAAGCTGGTGCGCCACACGGATACCCATGTCACGCTCCGGGTAAACGATCCGGTCTACGCCAAGTTTGTTTAATACTTTGCCATGCAAGTCGGAGAGTGCCTTCGCTACAACCTTCTTTACACCCAAATCTTTAAGCACAATCGCAGTTAAAATACTGGACTGAATATCATCCCCAATTGCGACGACTGCACAATCGAAATTGCGCAAGCCCAGAGACTTCAGTACTTCTTCATCCGTGGCATCGGCCGCGACGGTATGTGTAAGCACGGTACTCAACTCATTCACGATTTCTTCATCCTTATCAATCCCCAGCACTTCGTTTCCAAGCTTGATGAGTTCTTTAGAAATACTAGCACCGAATCTGCCTAAACCAATCACTGCATATTGATTCTTCATCTTTCCTTATCCCCTATCCTATGGTGATTTTACCCTCTGGGTATCTAAATAATTCTTTCTCTTGCTTCGGTTGTAAGGCGTACGCGAGTGTAATCGGGCCAAGACGTCCGGCGAACATCATCAGGCTGATTATAATTTTACCGAATGCCGTTAGTTCCGGGGTAAGTCCCATCGTCAAACCTACCGTACCAAAGGCGGATGTGACCTCGAATAAAATTTTGAGAAACTGCGCATCTTCCGTCGTCGTTAGGAGCATTGTGACAAAGATGACAAGAATCAATGCAATCATTGTCAACGTAATTGCTTTAAGGATGCGATCCTTAGCTAAACGGAAACGGAAAATCACAATATCTTCCTTTCCGCGGATCATCGTTACAATCGCACTAAGCAATATCGCAAAAGTCGTTGTTTTAATCCCTCCCGCCGTAGATCCAGGAGAACCGCCGATGAACATAAGAATAACAATGAAAAATTGAGATGCTTGCCGCATGGCGCCGAGATCAACAGTATTTGGTCCTGCTGTACGCGGTGCTACGGATTGAAAGAAGGAGGCGAGCACTTTTCCACCAAAATTGAGCGATCCTAGCGTTTTCATATTTGTATATTCAAAAATAAATATGACAACAGCGCCGAGTAGAATAAGAAGTCCGGTCATACTGAGCACAACCTTCGAGTGCAGGAGAAGTTTTCTAGTCTTTTTGTAATCCATTAAATCGGACATGACAATAAAACCAATGCCTCCGAGAACGATAAGCGCCATGACAACAAAATTCACAACGAAATCGTCAGCATACCCAGTAAAAGAAACGAAAGGTGCATCGATTGTGCCGAATAAATCAAACCCAGCATTATTAAACATCGATATCGCATGCCAGATTCCAAAGTATAGCGCCTTGGAAAACCCTAAATCGAATGTCCATCGAATCGTCAAAATGACGGCTGCTATAGCTTCAATACTAAGTGAGTAAATAATGACTTTGCGAATGAGCCGCACGATGCCTTCCATGGTGCTTTGATTAAGGGCTTCTTGCAGAACCAACCGCTCTTTGAGCGTGATCTTCTTACGAAACGCGAAAGCGATCAGCGTGGCCATCGTCATGAAACCTAAACCGCCAACTTGAATCAAAGTCACAATAACGATTTGGCCAAACATGGTGTACGCACTTCCTGTATCCACAACGACAAGCCCAGTCACACAAGTTGCCGAAGTCGCAGTAAATAACGCGTCGATGAATGGGATCGATTGCCCAGTAGCCGAGGCAAATGGAAGAGTCAACAGACCTGCCCCGATAAAGATGATAACAGCAAAACCAAGTACAAGAATTTGCGGCGGTGTTAATTGCCATATTTCCAACTTTTTCTTCATATTTCACCCCATAATATGGTTCCCACGTTTTCAGAAAGAAATTCTGTTTTCCAATTGATAGGAATTTTAAATCCATGGATTTCAATTAAAGGGGTACTTTATTGAAAACAAAAAGCCGGAGTTCCTAAATAATGGAAACTTCGGCATCTGGTAAACCTTTACTTCACAGTGGGCTACCTTTTTTCATTAAGTTTTCAATCTGATGCTCTTCATTCCAAGGTGTAGCCTGTTGTGTGATCTCGTACCTTTTTTTAGAAAACCAGTAACCAACAATAATGGGGGAAGGAAGTCATAACATTTCTCCTTCTGACTTTTGGTCGGTACAGCGGAACTGCCAAAGTCACTCTACTTGACGAACACCATCTCTGATATAGAATAATTGTAGGATTGAACCGTATAAAAAGGGGGTAAAGATTAGATAGCAAACGCATAAAAAAAGAATAAAAACGCAAATCCACTGATTTTCTCATAGCTATAGAACCATAGGCAGATGAAGACCAAATGGCAAAAACGGAAGTAAGTCGAAGCATTTATATCGAAAATGAATGTTCTTCCTATTTGGATCCGCTTTCATTTGTCGAATTAGCTAAAAAAACGAGATAGAGTCCCTCCATGGCGTTTTACAATCATGGCTATAAGGCGTAACATTCGTTTCAGCAACAACACATTGATGCAACACGCTGAGTAGGGCACTTCCAAGCCCGAATCCGACAGCTAACCTCGTAAGCGTATTGGGAGAGAACCACCTTCTTCTCGTGCCTTCACAGCGCATTATTCACGCTGCTCCGAAGCCCGAGAGTAGAGATTCTCTGCTCTTTGGCTTCTTTTTGTTGTTCACAAATGGAGGAGTGTGAATCTATTATGTATCCCGAACCTCTGACTCTGTTAAGAGAATCAGATGAATGTATCAAACTTATTAAGGAATGTAAGATAACCCGTATTGAATGTTTTCAATTCGATTGTGAATTATCAGATAAGCTGCTGCCTGGACACGGCACTGACTGTCATTGCGGTTTATTGACGATTTCAACGAATCTGGGTACATGCGGTTTAGGGCAATTTGAAATTCCATGCGGCAACCTGAAGGGAGATTTCATACAATGGGCGTCAGTTTTCCAGAAGCTCAAAGGTCTAACCCTTAAGGACGGTTTGCAATACGTTCATCAGAAACAAGAGGTATGGGGAGAAGTACGAACACATTTAATTGCATCTGCACTTAGGAATTTATCTGAAAAGCTAGGGAACTCATCAACTGCAAGTGAACATGAACTACCATGCCTATCTGATCGCACTTATTTATTTGAGCATTCTGGGGCGTATATCTCTTTCTAGGGGTTGACGCTTGATGTCAAATGAAAGAGCACCTCCGTCCACTTGACTTATGAGTGGGGGAGGTGCTTTTCAGCTTTGTTTTCAGCTTCAGCGGCACCGAATTTTTATACTTTTTTTATACGGATGCTATAGATTCTTTACCCCTTTTTTATACAGATCGGCGTTACAATATGTCAGGAAAGGGGGCGGTGATCGTCATGCAAAGTGATTTTTTGCTGATAGCTGCGCCGACCAAGGCAGGTGAAGACTTTATGAAACAGGCTAGGTTGGTTGGTCTGCCTATTGTCTCATTAACTAACAACAAGATGGAAAGAAATAAGCTAGAGAGGCAAGGAGTGAACCAAATTATTCAAGTGGATACGACGGATCCGGGGGCGTTGATCATTCCCGACTATCCGATTGGAAACGTCATACTGTTTGAGGAAAGTTTGCCGTTATGCTGTCGGTATATCCAGATATGCCGAAGTTGGACATCTAGACCCATTTATGTGATTACGCAAAGCGTAAATCCTAGATTGATTTATAAAGGGCTTGGCGCAGACTATGTCATTTATTCTACAAATGGTGATGTTAAGTTTCTACTTTCATCCCTGAAAACAAATAAAAACATAGGTTCTGTCTGATTTGAAGGAGGTGTGTCATGTACAACGATGTAACGATGATTTTATTATTTGCAGTGACCTTTCTAGGATTTTGGGGATTTGCAAAATATTGCGAAAAGGCGTAGAGGAGGCAATCTTATGATTATTATTGGACTCATTGCTTGTGCCATCATGGTTTATCTCGGTTTTGTACTAGTGAAACCAGAGAAATTTTAATTGTAGAATATGAGCTTATGTAAGCAGGGGGAGAACCTACTATGGGTATGGGATTGTTACAAGTAGTTATCACACTGGGTATTATCATGCTTTTGGTGAAGCCTGTGGGAAGTTACTTGGTAAAAGTATTTGGCTATGAAAAGAGTGGCCTTGATCGTGTTTTTGGTCCTTTCGAGCGTGTATCTTATCGGATTATGGGCGTTAAAGAAGACGAATCCATGGGTTGGAAAAAGTATTTAGGAGCTGTACTATTAGTCAACTTTGTTATGATGCTGCTCATTTATGCCGTATTTCGTCTTCAAAAATATCTGCCGCTTAACCCTGATGGTATAGGTAATATGCCTCCGACACTCGCTTTCAATACGGCAGTTTCCTTCATTACAAATACGAACTGGCAAGCTTATAGCGGTGAAAATACATTGTCGTATTTCTCTCAAATGGTGGGCATTACGTTTCCGATGTTTACATCTGCGGCAACCGGTTTTGCTATAGCCGTCGCTTTTACACGCGGTCTTGTTGGGCGCCAAGACAATCTGGGGAATTTTTATGTGGATATCACTAGAGCGATTACACGCGTATTCCTTCCGCTCAGCTTTATTGTTGCTTTAGTCTTAGTTTTTCAAGGAATTCCACAAACTTTGCTGGGTGCCGTACAAGCTACAACGATTGAAGGCGCACAGCAGACGATTACCCGTGGTTTAGTTGCATCTCTAGAATCGATTAAACATATTGGTACCAATGGTGGTGGTTGGTTCGGTACGAACGCTGCGCATCCTTTTGAAAATCCAACGCCTGTGTCGAACTTGATCCACATTATTTGTATGATGCTCCTGCCTACATCACTGGTGTACGCATTCGGACTCATGATCAAGAACAAGAAACAAGGCTGGACGATCTTTGCTGCTATGGGGATTATTTTCTTAGTCATGGTCGCTACGGTATTCTATTCCGAGTATAAAGGGATTACAGCAATTGATGCGATGGGTGTTCATAGCAATATGGAAGGTAAAGAGGTTCGATTCGGACCGTCCGAATCAGCCTTATTTACAGCCGTAACCACGGCTGCAACAACAGGCAGTGTGAACAATATGCATGAGTCACTTACACCGCTCGGAAGCATTGTACCTTTTGCAGAAATGATGTTGAACAATGTGTTCGGGGGTAAAGGGGTAGGTTTGTTAAACGGCTTGCTTTACTTGATCTTATCCGTTTTTATCTGCGGGTTAATGGTGGGACGTACGCCAGAGTTACTAGGTAAAAAGATTGAAGGTAAAGAGATTAAGTTAGCAGCCATCGCTATTCTGATCCATCCGCTTATCATTCTCGCACCGACAGCTTGGGCGCTGATTCGTCCTGAATCTATTCATTCCATAGCTAACCAGGGCACGCATGGTCTCTCTGAAGTGCTCTACGCCTTCACATCGGGTGCAGCCAATAATGGATCGGCCTTTGGTGGCCTGACCGCGAACACGAACTTCTACAACTTGGGCATTGGTATGGTTATGCTGTTTGGCCGTTACATTTCGATCATCGCAATGCTGGCCATTGCGGGTTCACTTGCAACGAAGCGTGTCGTTCCAGTTACGACTGGTACATTGCGGACAAATACACCCTTATTTATGGGGATTATGATCATGATTATTCTAGTCATTGGTGCTCTAACGTTCTTCCCGGCGCTGGCATTGGGGCCGATTGCTGAACACTTGGCGGCGCGTTAAGGATAGAAGTAATAGAGAGGAAGGATTTACATGGCTGCGGAACGTAAAAAAACATTAACAAAAGACATGGTACAGCAAGCAATCATCGATTCGTTCAAAAAATTAAATCCTTGGATGATGATCAAGAATCCAGTCATGTTTGTGGTTGAAATCGGCACGGTGATTACACTTCTGCTTTCATTTGCACCCGAGCTATTTGGTAGTTCAGAAGTAGGGCGGGGTTATAACATTGCGGTGTTCTTGATCTTATTGTTCACCTTGTTATTCGCTAACTTCGCTGAAGCGTTGGCGGAAGGCCGTGGTAAGGCTCAGGCCGATTCCCTGCGGAAGACGAAATCCGATACGATGGCTCGTCTGGTTCAAAAGGATGGCACTTATAAGCAAGTGTCTTCGACCTCGCTCCGTAAGGGAGATGTCGTTCGGATTGAAATCGGTGAGATTATTCCCTCAGACGGGGAAATCATTGAAGGATTAGCTTCGATTGATGAATCCGCCATTACAGGCGAATCCGCTCCCGTGATTAAAGAAGCTGGCGGAGACTTCTCCTCTGTGACAGGCGGTACCCGAGTTGCTTCTGACTATATCGTTGTCAAAGTGACCACCGATCCTGGCGAATCGTTCTTGGATCGCATGATCGCACTCGTTGAAGGTGCCAAACGGCAGAAAACACCGAACGAAATTGCGTTAACAACGCTGCTTGCAGTATTGACACTGATCTTCTTAATCGTCATTGTGACCATGGTTCCGATGGCATCGTATTTAAACGTGAAATTAGAAATTTCCACGTTGATTGCATTACTTGTCTGTCTAATTCCGACGACAATTGGCGGTCTCTTGTCCGCGATTGGTATCGCAGGTATGGACCGTGTGACCCAGTTTAACGTCCTAGCGATGTCAGGTAAAGCAGTTGAAGCTGCTGGCGATATCGACACCATGATACTGGATAAAACAGGGACGATTACGTTCGGTAATCGGATGGCTTCGGAGTTTGTACCTGTGAACGGCGTAGCTGCCAAAGATATTACCTTTACAGCGCTACAAGCCTCTGTGAAAGATGAGACACCTGAAGGACGATCTATCGTGGAGCTTGCGAATAAGCTTGGCGAGTCTTGGCAAGCAGATAGCTACGCAGGTGCAGAAGTAGTTGAGTTTTCTGCTGAGACACGTATGTCTGGGCTTGATTTAGCAGGCGGCGTGAAAATCCGTAAAGGTGCGGTAGATGCGATCAAAAAATATGTAGCTGCGCTTGGCGGCAAAATCCCTGCTGACTTAGAAACGATAACGAACAGAATCGCGAAAGCCGGAGGCACTCCTTTGGCCGTTGCGATTAACGAGCGGATCTATGGCGTTATTTACCTCAAGGACACGGTAAAACCGGGCTTGAAGGAACGTTTTGCGGAACTACGCGCAATGGGCATCAAAACCGTGATGTGTACAGGGGATAACCCACTGACAGCGGCAACGATTGCACTTGAGGCTGGCGTTGATGAGTTTATTGCAGAGGCGAAACCAGAAGATAAAATTGCTGCGATCAAGAAAGAGCAGCAAGAAGGCAAACTCGTTGCCATGACAGGCGACGGAACAAATGATGCTCCTGCGCTTGCTCAAGCTGACGTAGGACTTGCGATGAATTCAGGAACGATGGCTGCGAAAGAAGCTGCCAACATGATCGATCTAGATTCCGATCCGACCAAGCTGCTTTCTGTAATTTCCATTGGTAAACAATTGTTAATCACTCGCGGAGCTTTGACGACGTTTTCGATCGCCAACGACATTGCCAAATACTTCGCCATCATTCCTGCGATGTTTATTCTAGCCATGCCGCAGCTGCAGGCCTTGAATATTATGAATCTGGCGTCACCAGAATCGGCTATTTTATCAGCGCTCATTTTCAATGCCATCATCATCCCGCTATTGATTCCTATTGCGATGAAGGGTGTTAAGTACAGGGCGATGTCGGCTGATAAATTGTTATCACGTAATATTTTGATATACGGTCTCGGCGGTGTCGTTGTGCCATTCATCGGGATTAAAATCATTGATATGGTGCTTCACGGATTAAACATCGTGTAAAAGAGAAACGAGGAGATAGCGTTATGAAATCGGTTATTACTGCTGTGCGTGTGTCGTTATTGTTCATGATCGTCTGTGGACTCATTTATCCACTTGCTACGACAGGTGTGGCTCAAGTTTTATTTCCCAAACAAGCAAATGGCAGTCTCATAGAATCAAGCGGTACGGTTATTGGATCGGAATCACTGGCTCAAAGCTTTGAGTCACCAAAGCTTTTCCATCCAAGGGCTTCTGCAGCCAGATATGATCCTACAGCATCATCAGGCTCCAATACAGTCGTAGCTTCCAGCGATTATGCAGCGGCAATGTCAGAGAAAATTGATGCTTTAAAGAGCGAGAATCCGGGATTAACGGATATTCCGGCTGACTTGGTAACAGTATCTGGCTCAGGATTCGATCCAGATTTGTCTCCAGAAGGAGCGAAAGCTCAAGTTCCAAGAATTAGTAAAGAAACAGGTATTTCCGAGGGCAAACTCAATGACCTCGTTGACCAGCTGTCCAAAACGCGGCAGCTCGGGATTTTCGGTGAGCCTAGGGTCAATGTGACTGAATTGAATATGGAACTGCTAAAGCAAGTGAAATTGAAATAGCAGGCAACCACTCTCCGCATTGGGAGAGTGGTTTCTATCCATTTTAGGGGGCAGGATAGAATTGGAACATTTTAAAAGAAAAACACCAGAAGAAATTCTGTTATCCATCTCTAAGTTGCACCGCGGCAGTTTGAAAATTTATATCGGTGCCGTCAGCGGATCCGGTAAAACGTATCATATGCTACGGGAAGGACACAACCTTAAGCAGCAAGGGATCGATGTGGTCATTTGTGCGGTATCAACGCTTCAAAGACCGGAAACCGTGGAACAATTGGGGGATCTGGAAAGGGTACCGAGTATTCATTGGATGAATGACGGCGTGGAACAAAAGGATCTGAACTTGGATGCTTTGCTCGAAAGAAATCCGGAGGTTGTCCTCGTAGACGGGCTAGCCCACCTTAATCGAACGGACGCACTTTTTCCAACAAGACTGGATGATATTAAATATTTGCTCTCACACGATATTAGCGTTATAACCACGGTGAATGTCTATGAACTAGAAGGGGCGATGGAGGTTGCCCATAAACTCACGGGTATTGAGGTGGGGTACTGCGTTCCCTCTGATACGTTAGAATTAGCTGATGAAGTTCGATTAATTGACGCGACGCCGGAAACGATCTTAAATCGACTGGAAGAGGGTCATTTAAAGGGGAATAAGGATACAGCCTTATTTAAAAGAGGCAATTTAGGTGTGCTGAGAGAGCTAGCTCTCCGCCTCGTTGCAGAAGATGTTAACGATTCGCTCGAAGCACATCGCGAACGAATGGGTTTTCAGGGTCCATCGGGGGCGACGGAGCGCATACTGGTTACGACCCAATACCACTGGAATGGTTCCATTTATGTGCGCCGTGGACAACAGATCGCGAAGCGGTTGAATGGTGATCTTCATGTGGTAACGCTGCGGGCGATGGGCAAAACACTCACCAAAGAAGCGGCTGCTTTTCGTAGGTCAATTATGAAGCTAGTGGAGAAAGTAGGCGGTAAATTTGAAGAGCTGCCACTTTCCTATCGCCGCTGTATCCCGCAAATATTAGTGGACTATGCCAACGCACATCATGTCACACGTATTGTATTAGGTCATTCCAAACAAACCAGATGGCAAACATTTTTCCAAGGCTCTGTCATCAATGGTCTATTAAAACGAGCAAAAAACGTCGATGTATTCCTGGTAGCCGATCGCGCCTCTCATGAGGGGGAGCGCATTCTGCCTGCCCATATGCATATACCTAAGGAGCCTTATAAATATAAACGTCTGAGCAAGCTAGAAGTGGAGGCGAAAATCGAAAAAATCAGACGCGGTAGATTCAAGGTTTACATTGGAGCTGCGCCTGGTGTCGGTAAAACGTACACGATGCTGCGGGAAGGCAATGATCTCCTCAAAAAGGGGATCGACGTGAAAATTGGTCTGCTCGAAACGCATGGAAGAAAAGAGACGACCCAGCAGATTGGCGAACTCAATATCTTGCCGCGGGCAGACATCCAATATCAAGGTATTAAGTTGAAAGAGATGGATACAGAAGAGATTATTCGTCTGCGACCCGAAGTGGTGTTGGTTGATGAATTGGCGCATTCGAATGTACCTACAAGTAAAAATAAAAAACGGTACGAAGATGTCCTGGATATTTTGGAAGCGGGTATATCCGTGATCGCAACGGTTAACGTCCAACACTTGGAGAGTTTAAATGATGCCGTGGAACATATCACAGGTATCCGGGTTCGTGAAACCGTTCCAGATAGTATTCTTCGTACAGCAGATGAAGTTCAGTTAATTGACGTTTCACCTCAAGCCTTACAGCATCGTATGAGAGACGGCAAGATTTATGCGATGGTCAAAGTAGAACAGGCGTTGAATAATTTTTTTAAAACAGGGAATTTAATTGCTTTACGAGAACTAGCACTGCGTGAAATTGCGGATGACGTCGATGAACGATTGGAATCTATGGAGCGCAAAAGTTCACTGCGTGGTCCGTGGCGACGCAAAGAAGTCATTTACGTGTGCGTCACGGAAATCTCGCATGCCGATCGCTTAATCCGGCGAGGGTTTCGCATTGCGCACCGCCTTAAAGCAGCTTGGCATGTAAGCTTTATTGCGGCTAGGCATACGGATGACGAGTGGAAGCCAAAGCTAGAGGCGCTAGAGAAGCTGACTATTCGCTTGGGAGGCGAATTTTCCTATCAAGAGGCAGTGAATCGTAAGCAAATCCCACGCGTTTTTGCAGCTAAAGCAAGTGAAGCAGGAGCCACGCAAATGATCGTTTGGAAAGACGCTATCGTCAAGAAGCTTTTGCCGTATGCAAACACAATGGATGTGCTCATTGTAGCCGATTATGACTCGTGGCAAACTTCGAGAAATAGGGTAAAATAAGCCTATGGAAACTCAAAAAAATTGGAAATCGTATGGTGTGGCTGCTCTTTTTATCGTCCTGTTGACGCTTTTCCTAAAAGGTTTTGACTTTTTCTTTGATCTAGTCAATATCTCGCTGCTCTACTTATTTCCTGTCCTGTATAGTGCTGTTCGATGGGGGAGGGGGCCTTCTTTTTTTGCCGCGGGATTAGGTGTTTTGGCTTTTGATTTCTTCTTTGTTCCTCCTCAGCTCAGTCTTACGGTTGCTGATTTGCGTTATGTCCTAACCTTTATTGTGTTTTTGTGTGTGGCTGGCCTTACATCAAACCTTGCTTCTAAGCTTCGGAGTCAGTTCCATCAAGCGCAGCAGAAAGAAGCGAATACTGCTGCTCTATATGCGCTGAGTCGCAAGATTACAGCGATTTCTGACCTCGATGTATTGCTGGAACAGATTGTTCAGCACATTTCTGATACGCTTGATGCTAAGGTAGCTATCATTTTACCAAACAAGGAGGGTGAACAGCAGGTAGAAGCGTATTCGAAGGATGGTGGGGAGTGGGCCGGCGAGGAAGCCCACCTAACTATCGCCGGATGGGTGAATAGTAACAATACAATTGCGGGGCGAGGGACAAGAACATTGCGTGGAGCATCGGACCTGCATGTCCCCTTAGCTACAGACCAGCAGGTACATGGTGTGCTCGCTGTACAAGTTAGCGATAGATTAATGTCCGATATGCCTGAGCTTATTCGGATCATCGAAGCGCTCTCGGATCTTGTGGCCGTTGCGATATCTCGTGTGAAGCTCGCGAACGAAGCGAAGCTGGCGCAATTGACCGCGGAGTCGGAGAAGCTGCGGACCGCGCTGCTGGACTCGCTTTCCCACGAATTGCGAACACCCTTGGCAACCATCATTGGTTCAGTAACCGGACTTCTGGAAGGGGAGAACGTCTTTAGTCATGAAGATCGACGAGAGCTGCTGATGACGATTCGTGAGGGTTCCACACGGATGAATAGACTCGTTGGGAATTTGCTCGGCATGGTTCGGATTGAAAGCGGCATGTTACGCTTAAATAAGCAATGGTGTGGGATCGAGGATGTTGTGGGTGTTGCCTTAACGCAGCTGAAGGATTCTCTGCAGAATCGAGTAGTGAGCATCGATCTGGATCAGGATCTTCCATCCGTACCGCTGGATGAAGTTCTCATTGAACAAGTGTTGATAAATGTAATCAGTAATGCCATCAAGTATTCGCCTGAAGGAAGCACAATCCTTATCCATGGGGAGGCGATGGGCGGAATGCTTAGGCTGACTATTACGGATGAAGGGGAGGGCATTATTCCTGCCGATCGGGAGCGAGTATTCGAGAAATTCTATCGCGGAAATCGTACGAAGCATATCCCAGGCACTGGACTCGGACTCGCTATTTGTAAAAGCATCGTGGAAGCGCACGGCGGTTCGATTACCGCAAATGCGAGGCGAGACGGCAAGCAAGGCAGTGCTATTCAAATAAGCTTGCCTATAGAATTCGCTAAGAGGGACGGAGAGAACCATGACAACCACAGGGGCGAAGATTTTAGTCATTGATGATGAAGCACAAATACGCAAATTACTGCGGGTTACCTTAACCGCACATGGCTTTGAGACGGCTGAAGCAGCAACAGGAGAAGAAGGCCTGCTTCAGGCCACGATGGTCCGGCCAGATCTGATCGTACTAGATTTGGGGCTGCCCGATATGACCGGCATGGAGGTACTTGATGGTATTCGTGAATGGTCGCATGTTCCGATCATCATCTTAACTGCACAGGATCAAGAGGCTGAAAAAGTCGCCGCCTTAGATCGCGGTGCAGACGACTACGTGACGAAGCCATTTGGCATGGGTGAATTCATGGCCCGTATGCGCGTTGCCCTTCGGCATATCGCCAAAGCACCTGATGAGCCTGTGCTGAAGCTCGGGCAGCTTGTCATTGATTTAGCGAAACGCAGTGTAGAGCTCCAGGGTGAGAAGGTGAAGCTAACGCCAACTGAGTATGATTTACTCAAAGTGCTCGGTGTTAATGCAGGACGTGTCATGACACATAAACAGCTGCTCAAACAAGTGTGGGGCGGCCAGCAGTATGAATCTGACAGCCAGTACCTTCGGGTGTATGTTGGACATTTGAGGAAGAAGATAGAGATAGATCCGACGAGGCCTCAGTATATTTTGACAGAGCCGGGTATCGGGTATCGGTTTGCTTGGCAAGAGAATTGAAGTCTAAAAGCGCAAAAAAGCTTACAACTCCACTTTGACGTGGGGTTGTAAGCTTTTTGGTATGAGGAATTAACAAGTAAACGAGTCGATAAAGCGCAAATCGATGCCAAAGAACATCCATGAGAATCCGGTCCAACGGAATCCAGAAACCGATGTCCGTCCAACGAACACTGGAAAATACCAGTATTGTTGTCCGTTACTTTGCCATATATACGTGAATCTGAACAAGCAGCGAGAGATGCCCCCAGGATCTACGGCGTATACACCTGGCGCTTTAAGCGGCTTTTGCGGTGTGTGAGATGGTGGCGCAGAAGTTGGCGGTTGATATCCGCCAGGACCTTGCCCTGGACCACCTGGTCCTGGCATTCCTGGGAAGCCACCTGGTCCACCTGGGAAACCGCCTGGTCCACCTGGCATACCTGGGAATCCGCCTGGTCCACCTGGCATACCTGGGAAGCCGCCCGGTCCACCAGGCATACCTGGGAAGCCGCCAGTTCCTGGGAAGCCAGGCATCATGCCGCCAGTTCCTGGGAAGCCAGGCATACCGAAACCACCAAGACCACCCAAGCCGCGTGGATCATAGGCAGGCACCCATCCATAATATTGTGGTACTGGATAGCCGTAAGAGTATGGCGTATTTTGCGGATAATAGGCAGTTGGGTAGTCCGAGTCCGTTGCCGCGCTTTGTGAAATCTCATTTTCAAGCTCTACGTCGCGCAGTTCTTGTTTTTTGTTCGAAGCCATTCGTGAAGTCCTCCTTAGGTAAAAGCGGATAGTCGATACTTACTATATGCAGAGGAATAGACGGATGTCACGGATAGCAATTAACAAAAGTAAAAGGATCATTAGACCTATTAGTCATGGCATCCTAAGTTTAACTGGTAAATTTAACCTAGACGCAATGTCGAAATATAGGTTAAATATCCCATGTATATGAAGTAATATGTCGTATATAATTGAAAATGGAACGATTTTGAAATTATTGGAGCGGGATTTCTTGAGCGACCTACTGGGCAAAAGATTAAGATATGATGTGACAACAAGCTATGGGCTAGTCTTAGTCCCCATTCATACCGTTCTCAATAAAGAGCACTTGGATTTATTTAAGCAGCATCGCATTGATACGATGGATATCGTAACGACTAGCATGCCTGATCGCCAGCTTGAAACAGAACCCTCTCAAGATGCGAATCGTCTTGTTCAAAAAGCGACAGAATATGCCAAAGATTTATTTGAACGAATTCAGACACATAAGAAAATACCGTTGCTTGAGATCAAGCATGAATTAATTCCCATCGTTCAACAGGCTGCTGAGAACCCTGATTTATTTCAATTGTTTCAAGCTGTCAAAGCCAAAAACGAGTACACCCATCAACATAATATCGGTGTGGGTATCCTATCAACACTCATTGGTAAATGGATGGAATTAGCCGATACAGACGTCGCTCTATTATCTTTAGCAGCTACTATGCATGACGTGGGTAAAATCAAGGTTTCCCAAGAGATACTGATGAAGCCTGACAAATTAACGACAGCAGAGTACGAAGAAATTAAAAAGCACACCATTCTTGGATATAATATGCTGCGTGAAACTGTGGGCATTAACTATCGTGTAGCTCTGGTTGCCCTGCAGCATCATGAACGAGCAGATGGCACTGGATATCCCTTGCAGCTGCAAGATAGTCAAATGGACAAAATGAGCAGAATCGTCGCTGTTGCGGATGTGTTCCATGCGATGTCATCCAAACGTCCCTATCACGATATGATGCCTTTTCACGAGGTTGTTAGTCGCATGCGGAAAGGCTTTTTCGGAGAATTAGATCCACATATTGTATCTGTTTTTTTACAAAATATCATTTGCAATTTAGTAGGCAGACAAGTACTTCTCACCGATGGTCGCTGGGGCGAAGTCGTCTACATTAATCCAACGGATGATACGAATCCACTTGTGAAAATCGAAAATTCCTTTCTTGATCTCAGTCGAGAAAGACACATACATATAAAGGAAGTTGTCATATGAAGCCAATGATCTCAGATAATCCAGATGTTTTACTTCAATTTTATTCCAGTTATGGACTAACCCAACGTGAAACCGAAATTCTTTCGTTATTAGCGACATATGGGTACACGAACAAGGAAATTGCCGAAAATTGCTGTATTAGTGAGAAAACAGTGAAAATTCATCTTGCCAATATAATGGGTAAAATTGGAATTGGCTCCATGCGTAAGCTGCTTGCTTTGCTGTTGCAGCAAGCTTTATTGGTTTCTAGACTAGGTACGAGTGAATCATCGCGCGTTGCGTCGATGGGATGAGAAAGATATAAGGAAAGATAAGATGAAGGGCTTCTAAACATAGGAGGCCTTTTTTTTATTTTAAAAATGTCGAAAATACGCGAGTAGAATGTTTGTACATCCTATTGACAAAATACACTTTGTATCATAAATTAGATACAAAGTGTATCAAAGCAAAGGGCATATTTTCTTGTCATTGATACATGAAGTGTGTAAATTATGATACATTTTGTATCTAAAATGATAATCTAAAGGATGTGTCACGATGAAGCGTTGGGTAATGTACTCAGCAGGCTCCATCCTCCTAGGATTGGTCACTGCTGGTGGTTACATATATTTGAAATATGAACCTAATCATCATTTTAAACAAATGGAAGTACCTGTTTTGAGTAGACCGGCCGTTTCCATGGAAACAGCCTTACAACCAATGGAGATAAGTCCAGAGAAAGAAGCAGTTAAAGAACAAATTCAAGAACAAGTTAAAGAACAAACGAACACTCAGGTTACATCTACAGAAACGAAAGGTATGAAATCATTTAATGTGTTGATTCTCGGCGTTGATGCCAGAGAGGAAGAGATATCGAGATCAGATGTCATGATGGTTATGCATGTAATACCATCACAAAGAAAGGTTAATCTTGTATCTATCCCTAGAGATACGCGTGTCATGATTAATGGTGTCGGTTTAACAAAAATTAACCATGCCCATATTCTTGGTGAATCCAAGGGAGGTAATCAAGAAGGGACACAGGCTGCGTTACAGGCAGCGAGTGATTTTTTGCAAATACCGATTAATTATTATATGAAAACTGATTTTAAGGGATTTGAAGATTTTATTGATACCATCGGTGGTGTAGACGTTGAGGTAGGGAACGATATTATCTTGTATGATGATAATGGGGGTACTCTTGCAAAAGGAGTACAGCATATTAATGGTAAACTCGCATTGAGGTTGGCTAGAGAAAGGTATTCACGCCCAAATGGCGACTTTGGTCGACAGGAGGAGCAATCCAATATTCTCAGAAGCGTGGCGAAAGAAATACTAAAACCTGAACATATCGGAGAAATTGCTAATTTAATAATAAAAGTAAAAAAGGACGTTTTGGATACAAACTTTAAAGATGGCGATTTGATTAGCTTGGCCTGGTTATTTAAGGGAATCACGGAAGAGGATTTTAATTATAGGCAAATCCCTGGGAATAGCGGTACTGAGATGGACCCGTTGGTAGGAATGAACTTATACTATTGGATCCCAGATATGGATGAGGTTAGAGTGCTAAGCAATACATTTTTGAAAGATACCGAGCATCACTAGGCGAAGTCGGATTCATAAGTGTATGACAAATACAATGGAAATTCACTAAAAGCGGATGTTCCTCACATAAATGAAGAATCTGCTTTTTTTGGCTTTCTATTTTAGCCATTTTCCGGATACATTTTGGAACTAAAATTAAAGAATAATGTATTGACATGATACAAAAAGTATCTTAAAGTAAGAACATAAAAGAAGATACAAATAGTATCAAGAGTTCGATTTGCAGACAAGTCAAGGAGGGCAATTATGGAGATTAATTTGAAGGAATATTTCTTGCTCATAAAAAAGCGTTGGTGGCTTATTGTACTCATTGTTAGTGTATGTACAATCCTCACAGCTAACTACTCGCGCTCGAATTATGTGCCAATCTATCAAGCTTCGACTAAATTAATGGTAACTGGCGTTAATATATCGCTTATAAATACATATAAAGAAATTATTAAAACCCCAGCGATTATGGACAAAGTCATTCAACAATACCCAGATTTACACGTGACCACCGATCAACTGATTTCAATCGTCGACGTTACTAATTTGAGTGGAACGCAAGTTATGACGGTTGTGGTAACGCAGTTGTCACACGAACGAGCTGTACAAATTGTTAACGCTGTCTCCGATGTTATTAAGTCAGAAATTCCCAATATTATGAAGGTTGATAACATTATAATCCTGAATCGAGCCAAGACCCTGGAAAATCCTACACCGATTAATCAGATATCCAATAAATATACTATTCTTAGTTTTGTTGGTTCATTAGCAGTTACAATTGGTATCATTCTGCTGCTTGATGCTTTAGACGATACATTGAAAACGGACGACGATATTCGTGAAATTTTCGAACAAGCTCCACTAGCTTACATACCGAAGATGAAGAGCAGGATGCTTTACGTGAAGCGAAAAAGAAATGTGAAAAATAGGGAAGAGGAATTAGCCTATGCCAAGACCATCTACTAATACTAGCCAAGCGGTTATGAAGCGCATCCTCACTAACTCCCCGGCATTAGAAGCGTACCGTTCGCTTCGATTTAATATTGAATGTTCTGAATTTGGCCGCGATGCAAAGACGATAACCATTACGTCATCCAGTCGTGGCGAAGGGAAAACGACGACAGCGGTTCATCTCGCTGTGGCATATGCGCAGATAGGCAAAAAAGTGCTGCTGCTGGATGCGGATTTACGCAACCCCTCCATTCACTTTGTTTTTGAAATGGAGAATATATGCGGGTTGACAAATTACCTCGAAGGAAAGGCTACGCGGCATGAAATTATTAAAGAGTCAATTGTTGATCATCTCTCCTTTATTTCAGCAGGGCCGCTAACTCAGAATCCATCGGGCCTGTTAGCATCCCAGTGCATGGATACACTGTTGGCAGAGCTCAGCGCGGAATATGATGTGATCATCGTAGACACACCTTCCTTGCTAACGATTTCGGATGCCAAAATTATGGCGACCAAATGTGATGGTGTGCTTCTGATTATCGAGTATGGCCAATTAAAGAGTAACGTTGCTAAAAAAGTTAAGGAAGAGCTTATGTTAGCCAATGCGAAGCTGATCGGTGTTGTCCTCAACGAAGTGAAGAATCATCTAGCCAATGCTTATCGCTAGGATTTATTTTGATAAATCGAGTATGGGAAAACTGCTGCCACTGCTCTGAAAACTGTACAAGACATGGACGCTTGTCGATCCAACTTGGAGTGCTACGAGCACACTACGGTTCATGAATTGCCGACGTATGAATGGAATAGGCCGATTTAATTTTGATCCGTTAAGTGAATTCGTCCAGCCTAATGTAGACGCGGCGATGGTCGACCTACGAATGAGTGAAAGCACGGGTGAAGGATTCAAAGCGGTTGGTGGCTAAGTTTAAAATGCTGAATAAGAATAATGGGCCTCTTCAAGTACCACATTTTGATGCGGTGCTGACCAATACGAATGGCAAAAAGTATACGGGTATCAGGAAGGATCCGAAGATGGTGACCCTTATTCTGAATATTAGTTATGTTATCTATTCGTTTATCGTACCCAACTCGGAAACAGGTGCATAGGTGGCGATAAAATTCTGGATAGCTCCAAAGTTGCATCCTATAAATTTACGGTTGCGGCATTTAAGACGAAGGTAATCACGGATGAGAGAAATTCTTCGCTAACGTTCTATCCGTTCAAGGTTTCGGTGAACAATTGGATGCCGGACTCTTCCTACAAAAGTGGCAAAGGTAGTTCCTACACCTAGAGAATTACAATCGATCATGAAACCGCCACAAAACCGAAAAGTTTATACGCGACCCATGGTCTTAAGCCAGCAGCCCGTCTCTTTAGACGGTGATGCAGCGAAGAAACGTAAACAAGGCAGGCGTAGCCTTGTCACGCGAGATGACGTCTGTCTGACTATTCAGCTTATTACACGTGTAATGAAAAACGAGGCTGGATCGAACTTCCAGCTCAAGGGGGACAACTAGAGCAAACGCCGTCTGGGAACAGGCCGCACCCTTTGGTTCGTACCGTTACATCAAGTAATTATCAGATTATCATACGTTTTATATGATTTGTTTGCATGGCTGGAGGCATAATCTGGGTTCTTTGAAATATTTTTTAGATATTATTCAGTTGATTCATATTCTGCAAGACGATTTAAACTACACGCTTTTACTGAAGGACACCGCTGCCCATAGAACTAGGAGAAGGATCGTTAGGGCATTAGCCATTGTATATGCCTATTTTCCGCACCTTGCAGATACGAAAGAGCTACCCAGTGAATGAAAAGTCCGTCTATGGTGGGATTATTTTACTTTAAGAGCGTATAAGAGAACATTAAAGGGGTATATGCAATGGATTCATTATCATATTTGATGTTTTCAGGTGAAATAAAAAAGATAAAAGGGACAGTTGACAGGTAAGATATTCGATGGTATTCTGATAATGTTCTCTATAAAGAACAAAAACGAATGCGGTAACACAAGTTTCTGGGGAATAAATAAGTTGGGATTTGCGGATATGTGCAACCGGTCGTTCTTTAAAAAGAACATCTCTAACTTGTCCAAATAACATTTGCKGGGGAAATAATGAGTGCGATAGCAGGAATACACCATTACAATCAGGAGCCAATCGACGTCTCGCATGGGTATCGAATGATGTTCGATTTAGAGAAATACCCCGCTGATCAGATTCAGTCTTGGCACCAGACCAACATATTTCTAGGCTGTCATGCGCAATGGATTACACCTGAATCCGTGGGAGAAAAGCTGCCTTATCACGATACGGCTAGAAAGCTAGCTATCACAGCTGATGCGATCATTGACAACCGAGATGAATTGTTTGAGAAATTACAAATCGAGCAAGAACGAAGAGCGAAGATGCCGGACAGTCAATTGATATTGCTGGCGTACTATAAGTGGGGCGAAGAGAGTCCTAGATATTTAGTCGGAGATTTTGCCTTCATGATATGGGATGAGCGTAAGCAACGCTTGTTTGGTGCAAGAGATTTCTCAGGAACCAGGACACTGTACTTTCACCGAAATCAGCATCAATTTGCTTTCTGTACAATCATAGAACCTTTGTTTACCTTACCGGGTGTGGAGAAAAAAATTAACGAACATTGGATTGCGGAATTCCTTGCGATTCCTATGACGACGGATGCGATGGATTGTTTCTCCACGGTGTACGACCAGATCGAACAATTGGCACCTTCCCATTCGATAACGGTAGACAATGGCAAAGTAACATTTTCCAGGTACTGTATAGTTTCGGACGTTCTACCGCTGAAATTGAAATCAAATGAAGAATATGAAGAGGCGTTTCGTGAGGTGTTCGGGCAAGCTGTATCAGCGAGATTACGTACACATCGCCAAGTCGGTTCACAGCTAAGCGGCGGACTTGATTCTGGATCCGTGGTCAGCTTCGCAGCGCCATTATTGAGAAAAGAAAATAAACGATTGCATACATATAGCTACGTGCCGGTTGATGACTTCACGTATTGGGGGAACAAAGCAAGATTTGCGAATGAAAAGCCATTCATTCAATCAACGGTAGAACATGTTGGAAACATTACGGATCACTACTTAGATTTTAAAGGGCTTAGTCCTTTATCGGAAATTGATGATTGGCTAACTAACATGGAGATGCCTTATAAGTTTTTTGAGAATTCCTTTTGGTTGAAGGGGATCTATGAGAAGGCCAACCAGCAAGACGTTGGCGTTCTACTTAATGGACAGCGAGGGAATTGGACGGTATCTTGGGGACCGGCGTTAGACTACCAGGCTGTGCTGATGAGAAAGTTGAAATGGATTCAACTTTCTCATGAAGCTAAGCATTACAGTATGAATATGGGGACTGGAAGGAAGCGGGTTCTTAAGGCAGTAAGCAAAAAGGCGTTCCCAATTTTAAGGAAATTTATGGAGACCTATGTGGAAGAACCATTTCCTAAACTAATTAATCCGCAGTTCGCCAAGAAGATGAATGTGATGGGTAAGATTCAAGAGCATGGTTTTGATCGAACAGACTTCTCAGCCCAAAGCGCGTATGATGTCCGAAAGAACCAATTCGAGCGACTATATAGTTGGAGCTTGAATGGGACAATCGGGACGAAGTTATCATTACGCTATAAATTGTGGGAGCGTGATCCAACGAATGATTTGAGAGTGGCTCGCTTTTGTCTATCTGTACCCGAAGACCAATACGTTCAAGACGGTGTCGATCGTTCACTAATCAGACGGGCAACGGCGAATTATTTGCCTGATAAGGTGAGGCTCAATCAACTCACCCGCGGTGTACAAGGCGCGGATGGTGTTCACCGAATGGCGCCATCGTGGGATGCATTTATTCAAGAAGTTGAGCAGTGCATTCAGAATCCTATAATTTCAGAATATGTAAACCTAGCAGAAATGAAATCGGCACTTACGAAGATAAAATCAGCAGCTAAGCCAGAATATGTTTATGAGTTTGGCTTTCGCATCTTAATGCGTGGTCTGATATTTTCTCGATTTATGAATAACCTGTCATGAGAGGGGGTGAATATATGCAAAATCAAGCTAAAAAATTGTGGGAAAATCCGACTTTGGAAGTTCTTGAATTGAAAATGACAATGGCTGGACCAGGGATCGCGCATCCTGATGCCTTTCAACCAGATCCAGACGCTCTCAAAGACGATGTAGTGAACTACAGCTAATTTTATTACATAATGAGAAGCTTGATAATACCCTTATACTGTGACAGGTGTAAGGGTTTTTATCCAAACAAACATGCAAAACGTGGAGTGATAGCCATGATTGGAACTCTGAATAGAGTTGTATATAAAGCATTCGGGTTGCGCATATCTAGTGAGTTTCAATTACCAGAGTTAGCTCAAATGAGCGAGCAAGATATCCAAGTTGACGTGAAGGTAAGACGAATTGACTTAACGACAGACTGGTTTGATGTGGCTAAGCCGCACGAGAAGTTTACTGTCAGTGAGAATGTATTCATGTTTCATATCCCTGATACGGCCATCTTCCGTATTCAAAATGGGGTGAATATTGACGTTTCAGTGATGAACGATCCGGATGAAGCGAAAATTCGGCTTTATGTACTAGGTACGTGTATGGGTGTTCTACTCATGCAGAGAAAGATATTGCCGCTTCATGGAAGTGCAATCGAGATTGACGGAAAGGCTTATGCGTTCGTTGGTGACTCTGGCGCAGGCAAATCGACTCTGGCATCTGCTTTTCTAAGTAAGGGCTATCGCTTAATCAGCGATGATGTGATCGCGGTAACATTAACGGAAGATCATATTCCGATGGTGATGCCTGCCTATCCACAACAAAAGCTTTGGCAGGAAAGCTTGACCGAATTTGGGGTAGAAACAAGCAACTTACAATCCATATTTAACAGGGAAACGAAATATCTCGTTCCGGTTCCAACTAAATTTGCAAATGAGCCAATGCCCCTAGTGGGGATTATTGAACTTAATAAAACGGCAAGCGAGGGCGTTCAGATTCAACCGATCGAAGGTCTTGAAAGGCTTCGAACCTTGTTCAATCATACGTTCCGCAGCTCTTTGCTGGAGAGACTTCAACTATTGGATTGGCATTTTATGACGACGGTGCTGATTTCAAAGCATATTGATTTCCATCAGTTGCGTCGACCGTCATCGGGCTTCACGGCTCTGGAAATGGTTTCTTTAGTTCTACAAACGATCCAAGAGGGGGAAAGATCATAATGGAGAATCAGCGTATTCCTATGAATTTTCAAATTCATCAAGGAAAAGGGAACATTGTAAGTGATATGGATGGCGAGAAAGTCATGATGAGCATAGCGAATGGGAGCTATTATAACCTTGGTGTTATAGGCGGTAGGATATGGAGCCTGTTGGATAGGCCTACTTCGGCTGCCGAGCTAGTGTCCGTCTTAATGTCCGAATATGATGTTGAACAGGGCGTTTGTGAGACACAAGTAGTTTCATTTTTGCAGGATTTATTGAATCAAAACCTAATCTACTTTGGCGAAGAGACTGGGCAATCGCTTCCAGCTTAGGTCGGTAGAGGATGTGATCGAAATGAGTAAAGTCAAAGTATTGCTCTCTCTTAATGGGAGAACGCTGCTTCTATTGATCGAAGCGCTGTTTTACTTGGGATGGGCGCGTATTCTTGTGAAAATGCCATTTTCCAAGGTGGCTCCTTCATTGGGCACTTCCATGCATGAAACATCAGATGATCAACTGGAAAGCAATAAGATGGCCCTACGGCAAATTTCCAGTGCGATTGATTTGATGAGCAAGTACACGATTAGGGATAGCAAATGTCTGGTTAGAGCGATTGCTGCGATGAAAATGCTCCATCGGCGTCAGATTGAGAGTACCCTTTACTTGGGGACTGCACGAGATGAATCGAAGAAGATGATTGCTCATGCGTGGTTGCGAAGCGGTCGTTACTATGTAACAGGCAAGGAAGGTATGGAGCGATTTACAGTTGTGGGAAAATTCGCAAAGACGAGCAATAAATGAGATAAGGGAGACATGGAATGAACACGGATATAGAGTTAGATCTAACCGAATTATCGAATGAATTGAAGCTACTGCTCCTATTCATGAAGTGTGAAAGCGACGGAGGTACGCTTTCTGACCAGCATGAGTTGATGACAGATACGAATTGGGACCTATTCTTAGAATTAGCGCGTCATCATCGCGTTTATCCCTATATCTATAATCAATTGAAAAGAATGAACAGCACTGCGATTCCTTCCTATGTTGTTGAAGCGGTGCGCCGGGCCTATCAACAGAATACATTTCAAATGCTTCACTTAAGCGGTGAGATGGAGCAAGTATGTCAATTATTAGCTGACAATGAAATCCCAGTGATGCTCCTCAAAGGACCAGCCCTCGCTATAGATCTATATGGAGATCTGTCGAAGCGAACATGCAGTGATTTGGATGTGCTCATTTCTTTAGATCAGTTAGAGAAGACACATGATCTCCTCATCCAACTTGATTATGTGAAAGATGAATACTTCTCTACGGTGCTTAATGACTGGCAATGGAGACATCATCATGTCACCTATTTCCATCCTCACAAAAAGGTGAAACTTGAAATTCATTGGAGACTTAATCCAGGGCCCTCGTATGAACCTACCTTCAAAGAATTATGGGACAGGCGAAGGGTAAGCACATTAGCAAGCCACCCTGTATATATGTTAGGTTATGATGATCTCTTCCTATTCCTTGCTTCACATGGGGCTCGACATGGCTGGTCAAGACTTCGCTGGCTAGTCGATATCGATCGAATTGTAAGACTTCATCATGATTGGGGGAACGTGTCTCTCGTATTAAAAAAATATCGAATGAACCAAGTTGGTGGTCAAGCGCTCCACTTATCCTCGCAATTGTTAGGTACTCCCCTAGGTAAGGAATTATACCCAATGACGAGTGGTAACAAGCCTAAGGCTTTAGCGCAAGATGCCCTGTTTTATTTGAAACAGATGATTCATCTACATCAAGAACCTTTACCTGACTATGTAGCTAACTACCATAAACGTCACTTATTTTCGTTAATGTCCTTTCAGTTGAAGCTTCTTTATATCATAAGTTTCCTATATCCGTATCCCATGGATGTGGAAATACTTCCACTGCCAAGGAACCTCCATTTCTTGTACTTCCCATTGAGACCTGTCTTATGGGCTTGGAGGAAAACAAGGAATCACGCATGGCAATAGGGGGAAAAGACATGGAGTACGTCTTACATTTTACCAAAAAGCTGTATGCATTTGCTGGAAATAAATTGATGATTAGTATTCTGGGCATGGTATTGATTAGTCTATTAGAAGGAGCAGGCGTATTCTTATTGCTTCCCATCGTTAGTGCTAGCGGCCTTATGGATGTCAATACAAGCGGTTCTCCTATTTCGCGATTCTTGACCTTTTTTCAAGAGTTTCCCGAAGCACTAGGATTACCAATTATGCTGGGCATGTTCGTCCTATTGAACATTGGGCAGAACTGTATTCAACGCTCGCTCAGTCTGCGAGATGCCCACATACAACAAAATTTTCTCCGCCATTTACGATTGGAGACCTATTCGGCATTGATGCAATCGAATTGGATTTTTTATGTGAAGCACAGAAGATCGGATCTAATTAATTCGTTAACAACGGAATTAACACGTGTAGGGTTTGGAACTAACTTAATTCTTCAGTTTATTGCGTCTATTATTTTTACTTTGATTCAAATTAGCTTAGCTTTCTGGTTATCTCCGACGATGACTTTTTTTGTATTAACTTTTGGCATTATCCTTACCTTCTTTTCACGCAAATTTATTAAAAAGGCAAAAGCACTTGGTGGTCAAACCTCACAATTGTCTCAGAGTTTCCTGGCTGGCATTACCGACCAACTTGGCGGTATGAAAGATATTAAGAGCAATACGCTGGAGGAATCCAGGCTAGCTTGGTTTCGCTCCCAAACTAAGAAAATAATGAGCGAGCAGATTGATTATGTCAAGTTAAGATCTGATTCTCAACTATTCTATAAAGTGTCATCCGCGTTGTTGATTGCTGCTTTTATGTATCTTTCCTTTACCTTATTCCAAACCAAAATTGAACAATTGCTGCTCATTATCGTCATATTTTCTCGATTATGGCCTCGCTTCACAGGTATACAATCCAATTTAGAAAATATCTCTTCTATGATTCCCGCATTTCAATCGATCATCAAGTTGAAGGACGAATTACGGATTGCCCAAGAGTTTCATATCGACCCTAATGCCAACCAGCAAGAAGTGAAACCTATGCCCGTGCATGAGCACATTGAATGCCAGCAAGTGTATTTCCGATATCAGCCTACCGAAGAGACATTTGCACTAACGGATATTAATCTTCAGATAAAAGCTTTGCAAACGACAGCTGTCGTTGGTCGTTCAGGTGCCGGCAAAAGCACGCTCGTTGATGTGATTATGGGGCTCATACAACCGGAAAAAGGGCAAATACGGATAGACGGGGTACCGCTCCAGAACGATCAAATTCGCTCATTCAGAAAATCCATCAGCTATGTGTCACAGGATCCCTTTCTCTTCCATACAACGATTAGGGAAAATCTGATCATGATTTGCCCAGACGCTTCTGAAGAACAGATGTGGGAAGCCCTGGAGTTTGCGGTAGCAGCGGAGTTCGTCGCGAAATTACCGCAAGGGCTCGATACAGTTATCGGTGATCGGGGAGTCCGGTTCTCAGGAGGCGAAAGACAACGGCTTGTGCTAGCCCGTGCGATACTAAGAAAACCGGCCATTCTTGTTTTGGATGAAGCGACGAGTGCACTTGATACAGAGAATGAGGCTGGGATTCAAGCGGCGCTAGATCGACTAAAAGGAAAGATCACGATTGTCGTTATTGCCCACCGATTATCGACCATTCGAAATGCGGATCAAGTCATCGTGCTGGATCAGGGCCAAATCATTCAACGAGGTGATTTCCACCAACTTGCAAAAGTTGAAGGCGGATTATTTTCTGATTTATTAGGAAATCAAGTTTGGGATGCGACAGCGACTGCATAAAACAATTATGTGTTGACTTGTTCTTTATAAAGAACTAAAATAGAGAAAAGAATAACCTTTATATTTTTTCTTTTTATGTTCTTTATAGAGAACAAAAATAAGGTACTAGGGTTTAATGTCCCATATTTATTAAAGTTCTTAACTATGTGGTTTTCTGCGAGGACACTATAGTTAAGAGCTTTAAGTTATATAATTCGACGAGTTAGGCGGATAAAACAATGTTACCAAAAGTGAGTGTTGTAGTTCCTATCTATAAAGTTGAAAAGTACCTAAGCCGATGTGTGGAAAGTATCTTGAATCAAACCTATTTCAACTTAGAAATCATTTTGGTAAATGATGGGTCCCCCGATCAGTGTGGAGAAATCGCGGAACATTATGCCAAGGCAGATCACCGGATACAAGTTGTTCATAAGGAGAACGGGGGATTGTCCGATGCCAGAAATGCCGGTATGCAATGTGTTACAGGGGAATATACGTTGTTTCTTGATAGCGACGACTGGCTAGAGCATAACATGGTCGAAGAAATGGTCGATAAGAGTCTTCTGTACATGGCAGATATTGTTCAAGTCGCTTTTTACTATGCTTTTGATGACCATTTGCTATTAGATAATCGTCATTATTCAATTACTGGAGATGCCATTATTTTAGATAATAAACTTCTTATGTATGAGTTAGTGATAAATGAAAGGGTTAAAAACTTTGCCTGGGGTAAACTGTATAGAACTAAATTGGTTAAAGATATTCCTTTTAAAAAAGGTGTTCTGTTCGAGGATGTTTTTTGGGCACATCAAGTTATGCACCGTGTTCATACCTACGTTATCTTGCATCAACCGATGTACTACTATTACCAGCGTACTGATAGTATCGTAGCTACCTATACACCAAGAAATCTGGACATAATTAGAGGGGCGAAAGAGAGACACCGTTTTATTGAGAAGTATTATACCGAACTAACGAGTGAGTCTTATAAAACAATCCTGAAAATGTGTCTCATCCATTATTCTCTTCTCTTGGTGAATAGAAAAAAAGATATTGCTGGCTTACACCGGAAGGAAATACAGCAATATGTAAAGGATAACCTTGGCCAATTAGTAAAGGCAGCTCAAACTGATCAACATTTAAGGAGACAATTGTTTCTATTCAATATACATCCTTATCTATATATCTGTTATTTATTAGCAAGAAAAGTATTAAGAAAATTGAAAGTATTGCCGCGGCCGACAACGTTGAAGCGATTAAATTTCTAGATAAGCAAGGAGACGCATATGTCCAACTTTATTGGAGTGCTCAAAAAATGCATTACTTTCGTAATTATTTACTTGTTCAACTGCTTTCCGATAAGGAAAAATAAAATATTCTTATTTAGCTACTATGGGAGTCAATTTGGATGTAGTCCTAAATATATAACGGAATACATTCTTGCAAATTTTCCTGAAGATAAGTTCGATGTGGTATGGGCCTTTAATGACATAAAGTCGAAGCAGCATTTAACCGGATTTAGAAAAGTAAAGATCATGTCCTTAAGATATTTCTATGACTTATGTACATCGAAAGTCATTATTACAAATTATAGATCAACAGAATTTTTCGTAAAAAGAAAAGATCAATATTATATTCAAACCTGGCATAGCTCCTTACGGTTAAAGTATATCGAGAAAGATGCGGAAAATGTTTTACCTGAACATTATGTACAGATGGCTAAAAGGGATTCTTTAAAATGTGATCTATTATTATCTGGATGTAAGCTCAGCACAGAGATATTCCAAAGATCATTCTGGTATAATGGTGAAATTTTCGAATACGGTACCCCTAGGAATGATATGTTATTCCGAAATGGTTCTGTTTTACGAGAAGATATTATAAACAGTCTTAGCATACCTAGCCAATGTAAGGTAATCTTGTATGCTCCTACTTTTAGGAAAGATCATAGTTTAGATATATATAATTTGGATTATGATGCAATACTGAAATCACTTGGGCAGCGGTTTGGTGGAAAATGGATATTCTTAGTTAAATTGCATCCACATCTGATTTCCAGATCTACTGACCTTCGCTTTAGTGAACAAGTGAAGAATGTGACTGATTATGATGATATTCAAGAACTATTAAGCGTATCTGATGTTTTAATTACAGATTACTCCTCTCTCATGTTTGATTTCTCAAATACACGGCGCCCATGTTTTCTATACGTACCCGATATGGATGACTATATTAAAAATGAGAGAAAATTATACTTTGATTTAAAAGAGCTTCCTTTCATAAACGCTTTTAACAACCCGGATTTACTACATAAAATCGAAACGTACTCTTATGAAGAGTATCAAAATAACTTGAATGAGTTTTTAGCTCTTATAGGTTCCTTTGAAAAAGGTAATGCATGTGAAAGGCTGCTTAGACGTATTGATGAGGTTTGTAATAAAAAAGGGAGGTTTATCAATGAAGCCGTATAAGATAGGCTATACAACCGGTGTTTTTGATTTGTTTCATGTCGGGCATCTAAATATCATAATGAGGGCAAGAGAATTGTGTGATTTTCTGATTGTGGGAGTTAGTACAGACGAACTTGTGATGAAGTATAAAAATAAACTGCCCGTTATTCCACAAGAGGAGAGAATGGCAATTATACAATCGCTTAAATATGTAGATAAAGTTGTTCAACAGACCAATCGTGATAAGTTCTCAGCCTGGGAATATCTAAGATATGATGTCATGTTTGTAGGCGATGATTGGAAAGGAAGCACTCTCTTTAACGAGGTGGAGAAAAAGTTTAATGAAGTAGGTGTTGAGATCGTATATTTCCCGTACACAGATGGTGTTTCGTCGACAATGGTGAAACAAAAAATCTCATTTTAAGGAAAAGGAAAATATGAAACCAGCAATCAGTATCATTGTTCCTGTATATAATGTTGAATTGTATATAAGGGAGTGTTTGGACAGTATTCTTACCCAAACCTTTAGGAATTTCGAAGTTATTCTTGTGAATGACGGATCGACTGATCAAAGTGCTGAAATATGTGACGAGTACGCACAGAAAGATACTAGGGTAAAAGTTGTTAATAAAAAATATGGCGGGGTTAGCTCCTCTAGGAATGTAGGGGTTAAACTAGCGCAAGGTAATTATATAGGATTTGTGGATAGTGATGATCGAATTGATGAAAATATGTATAAAGAATTGTATGAGCTATGCATACATACAAATAGTGATATATCTATATGCAAGTTGGGCAGAGAAATCAATGGTGAACTAATAAATAAAATTGAAGAAGAGCTTATAAAAAAAGAAATGAGTAATACGGAAGCAATGAGAGAATTGTTTAAAGGTATTTTGTATAGATTCTCTTTATGCAATAAATTATTTAGAAAAAGTTGTTTTGAGGATATAACATTTCCAGAAGGCCGTATTCATGAGGATTTATCTACTACCTATAAGATATTTGCTAATTGCAACCGTGCAATTTTTACAAACTATATTGGGTATATTTATGTTAAACGGGAAAATAGTATACTGACCAAAAAATTCGATGAGAAAAGATTAGATGCTTTTATTGGCTGGGGCGAGATATTACCTTTTATGAGTAGTAAGTATCCTCAACTTTCAAGAGAGTTTTTATCGTGTTTCGTTTATGGCTGCGTGGATAATGTAAATTATATATTAAATCAAGTAGAGAATTTAGATGATCAGAAGAAATATTTAAGAAGCATTCAGTTGCAAGTTAGAAAATACTTTAGGAAAATACTAACAAACAAAATTTTATCTATAAAATATAAATATTTAATTGCATTGTTAAATTACAATGTTGGTTTTTTAGTACTAACAAAAAAAATAAAAAACGCTTAATAGAACCATTCTTAAAACGTATAGAGGTTCTTGAGGTTCTTTTTCTTGCATATTTTGCTATGAACATAGGTGATGATTTATCTTGTGGAATGGGATTTATTAACAGCTAAATATACGTGATCTGGACTTAAAAGAAGTTATAGCAACGGCATCGCATAATAAATTACAGAATAGAAATACAATTAGTGACGCTTAGAAGCAGTTTCAAGAATTAGACCTATTAATTATTAATACTGTTGAAAAATTTATGAAGTAATTAATGAAATAATTAACTGATAAGTGAGGTTACTATGGATAGATGAAAAAAAATCTATTGTTTGTAATAGACTCTTTAGTTTGTGCGGGTGCGGAGAAGAGCTTAATCACTTTACTCTCTTTGTTAGATTATTCAAAGTATAGTGTAGATTTAATGTTATTTACACATGGAGAATTACTTGAGGGATTAGTTCCAAAAGAAGTCAATATTTTAAGGAAATTAAAGTATGCGAATTTTGCGAAGTTACCAATAATAGAAGCTTTAGTGGATGCTGTAAAGAATTCAGAAATGAAGATGTTCTCTTCAAGAATGAAATACTCGCTAGGTATCCGAATGAAAAAATACTCCAACGCTCAGAAAGCTAGGATTTATTGGGAGTGTATATCGAGTGTAATTGAACATAATCCAAAAACTTACGATGTTGCAATAAGTTATGCCCAGGGAATTCCAACCTTTTATGTAGCTGAAAAAATAAAAGCAAAGAAAAAGTTTGCTTGGGTAAATGTTAGTTACCGATTAGATGAAAGAGAAAGAAAGTATCAGAGTAAATTTTATGATCAGTACGATAAGATAGTTGCTGTTTCTGATTCTGCTAAGGAAATATTACTAGAAACATTTCCGAGTTACTCTGATAAGGTCGATATTATATACGATATTAATGACCCAGACTTCATAGTAAATATGGCTAGTACAGGAGACAATTATTCAGATAATTTTGATGGGATTAGAATACTCACTATAGGAAGACTTGCACATCAAAAAGGGTATGATATTGCACTGCATGCATGTAAAAAGTTAAAAGAAAATGGTATTAAGTTTAGATGGTATGTATTAGGAAAAGGTCCTTTAAAAGCTGAAATAGAACAATTTATTAAAGAAAATGATTTATCAGAGTGTTTTGTTCTATTAGGAGTAACACCAAATCCTTATCCATTTATTAAAAACAGCGATATATATGTGCAGACCTCGAGGTTCGAAGGTTATGGTCTTGCAATAGCTGAGGCTCGTATGCTTAATATACCAGTAGTCACTACGAGATTTGATGCAGTATTTAATCAAATGATAGATGAAAAAAATGGTCTTGTGGTCGATATGACTGCAAATGCAGTTTGTGAAGGTATATTGAGAATGATAAAAGATACAGCACTGCGGGAAAATATCGTGAATTATTTGAATTTTGAGAAAAAGGGTAATGTCGAAGAAATAGAAAAATTCCATCATTTAATGGTGTAGAAACGATTATGAAGGTGAGTAATCAAAAATGAGAAAAAAATTATTATTTATGACAATAAATATGAACGTAGGTGGAACTGAAAAAGCACTACTTAACATGTTGACAGAGATTCCAAAAGATAAGTACGATATAACAATATTTTTGTTAGAGGAGTACGGTGGATTTTCAAATTGTATTCCTGATGGAGTCCAAGTTGAATATTTTCATAGGTATAAGGATATAAAAGAAATACTTAACAACCCTCCTCAGTTAACTGCTTTAAAATTGTTTAAGAAAGGAAGAATAATCCATTCTAGTATCATTTTATTTTTACACATAATATCAAAAGTATCGCAAGATAGAAGTATCTTCTTTAAATATATTTTAAAAAGTTATCCTGTTTTAAATAATGAGTTTGATGCAGCAGTAGCTTATGACGGACCAATGGACTTCATAAGCTATTTTGTTCTGAATAAAATAAAATCAAAGAAGAAAATTCAGTGGATCCACTTTGATATTACCAAAATAGGATTTAATAAATACTTTGCAGCTAAAATCTATAGTAAGTTCAATAAGATATTTGTTGTATCAAACGAAGGTAGAAGTAAACTAATTAATGTGGTGCCTGGTATCAAAGAGAAAACAGAAGTATTCGCTAACGTAGTATCATCAAGATTAATTTATAGTCAATTAAACGAAGGTAATGGGTTTTCTGATAAGTTTGATGGTTTAAGGATATTAACAGTAGGCAGATTATCAGCTGAAAAGGGCCAAGATATAGCTATACGAGTATTAGCAAGATTAATTAAGAATGAGTATAAAGTAAAGTGGTATTGTATTGGTGAAGGAAATTCGAGAAAAGAATATGAAAAATTAGTGGAAGATTATAGTCTGCAGGGTAAATTTTTATTTTTAGGTTCAAATTCAAATCCATATCCTTATATAGAACAGTGCGATTTATATGTACAGCCTTCAAGACATGAAGGATACTGTATTGCACTTGCAGAAGCGAGATGTTTAAAAAAACCTATTGTAACTACTGATTTTACTGGAGCGAAAGAACAGATCAGAGATGGAGAAACCGGACTGATTGTAAGATTTAACGAAGATGAGATCTATGATGCAATAACAAACTTAATTAACAATACTGATATTTGTATTAAGTTTTCTAACAATCTTGAGAAAGATAGCTTTGATTACGCACTTGAAATGGAAAAAATATATAATATTTAGTGGTTATTTGYCTATTCTTAAAAGTTTATGAAAAGGATTTGTTTGAAATGAGAATAGAGAATTCAATAAAGAATATCTCAATTGGAATTATTTCTCAATTAGTTATTGGGGTACTAGGGTTTATATCAAGAAAAGTTTTTTTGGACAGTTTGGGAGTAGGATATCTTGGAGTTAATGGATTAATTGATAATCTTCTTTCAATGCTTTCATTAGTAGAAAGTGGTATAGGAGTAAGCATCGTATATAATCTCTACAAACCATTAGCTGAGAACAATAGGCCCAAGATTATAGCTCTTATCCAATTATATAAAAAGGCTTATACAGTGCTAGCAATAATTATCCTTATGTTAAGTTTAATTCTTTATCCGTTTTTAGGTGGATTGATGAAAGGAAGCGAATCAATCCCATATATCACAATTGCATACTTCATATTTGTTGCGAAGAATATGTTAACGTATATGAATGCTCATAAAGTATCTTTAATTAATGCAGATCAGAAAGGATATATATTAAGCAGAGCGAATCTTATTTTCCAGATTATAATAATCACTTCAAGGATATTTGTATTAATTATGACTAAAGACTATATCCTGTATTTATCGATAGAGCTTGTTATATTTTTCATACAAACTATTTTCAGTAGCAAAATAGTAGAAAGGCGATATGCGTTTATTAAAACAAAAGAGAGATATTCTATTGATAAAGAAGATAAAGATAGTTTAATTAAAAATATTAAAGCACTTTTTTTTCATAGTATAGGTGGATATTGCGTTTTCGGTACAACTAACATATTAATTTCATCCTTTATAGGAATCAAAACAGTAGGACTTTATTCCAACTATACGATGATATTGGGACAACTAACAGCACTAATAGCTCCAATACTAGGTGGAGTCGGAGCCAGTATAGGGAATTTAATTGCCGTTGAGAGTAATGATAGGAGTTATTCAGTATTCAAGATATTGTATTTAATAAATTTTTGGGTTTTTTCAATTTCTGTCATATTTTTATACAATTTATTAGAACCTTTTATTAATTGGTGGCTCGGAAAAGGGTATTTGTTGGACTCATTTACATATTTAATTATTATTATTAATTTCTACATCAACGGGTTAAGATCTTCGGTTTTAACATTCAAGGTAAAAGGCGGGATATTTGTTCAGGACAAATATATGCCAATAATAGAAGCTGTAATTATTTTAGGAGCATCACTAATTTTAGTTAGATATTTCGCTTTGGCTGGGATTTTTTTAGGGATTACTATAAGTACTCTAAGTACTGTGTTTTGGAATGCTCCGCGGCTAATTTATAAAAATATTTTTAACGTCCCAGTACGGTCATATTTTTATAAATATATACTTTATGCTGCTTTAACAATTCTCGCTTGTTTGATAACTACATATATTTGTAATTTATTAGTATTAGGAAGCGGTTTTATTTCTTTAGTGATAAAAGGGTGTATTTGTTTAACTATTCCAAATGCATTGTATATTCTTGTTTTTTATAAAACCAAAGAATTTCAATATATAAAGAATGTTTTAAACAAGATATTAACTGGACTCAAAGTAAAGTTTTTTCAGCAAATTAAATTGGAACAGTAGATTGATTTGGTTGTAAAAAATAATTACTTGTTTAGAAACGAAGAATTAAAGGATGGTGTCTTTGTGTATATATTACTTACTATAATCACGCTTATTTTAATAGCTTTTCTGGGTAAGTTAATTAAAAGAACAATAACTGTGGGGATTTGGTCAATAAAAGTATTTAATTCTAATACGTTTATTTCTGCACCACCGCATGATAACGTCTTGGAAAATCCAACTTTACAAGCAGCAGATGTTACTGATGTACCTGCTGAATTTATTGCAGATCCATTCATTATTTCTCATGACTCTAAGTTTTCAATGTTTTTTGAGGTTCTTGATAAATCGTCAGGAAGAGGGGTTATTGGGTTAGCAACAAGTGAAAATGGAGAAAAATGGAATTACGAAAAAGTTGTTCTAAAGGAAAATTATCATCTATCTTATCCATATGTATTTAAGTTTAATAATGAATTCTATATGATTCCAGAGTCAAGTGAGGCGAATCAAGTAAAACTATACAGAGCAATAAGATTCCCATACGAATGGGAGATGGTGTGTGAATTAATTAGTGGACGATATGTAGACGCAAGTGTCTTTCAATATAAGGATAAATGGTGGATGTTCGCTGCAAAAAGTGGTAAATTACACTTATTTTTTTCGGATAAGCTCGAAGGGAACTGGAGAGAACATCCTAAAAGTCCTTTAATATCTAATAATTCACACATTACTAGACCTGGTGGTAGAGTAATCGTAGATAAGGAAGACATTTATAGATATACACAGGATGGAAAACCTAACTACGGAAGTTCAGTGAGAGTATTTAAAATAAAACTACTTTCAGAGACAGAGTATCAAGAAGAAGAAATTAAATTAGTATTAAGTGGAACTCAGAAAGAGAATGATTGGAGAAAAGATGGTATGCATACCATCGACCAAATAAGAACTGCAGAAGACAATTGGCTTATCGTTGTTGATGGACATAGATTAGAGAAACGTAATTATATATTATGGAAAATTGATTACATTTTATGCAAAGGCTCAAGCTTGTTAAAAGGTTAGAAAATAGAGGGAAATAGATAAACATTTATGAGGGTGATGACTTGATTCCAATGGAAAATAAATTTGTAAGAGCACTGAGATCCTACAGAATGAGTTACTTTCAACATAAACATTGGCAAAACATAATCAAAATTATGGAGAAACAAAACAAGAAATTTTATGATCAGTCACATGAGCCGATGCTTCCATACATTAATAAACCTGGAATTGCACTTTCCTTTGATGATAGCTTTAGAGTAAATCATTGGTATACATATGGAAAGGAAATGTTTGGATATTACGATGTCAAAGTGACATTTAATGTTAATACATTTCACCATTTCGAAAATCAAAGAGAGCATTCACAGAAAGAAATAGATATGTTGCTAGAACTGCAATCAAATGGCCACGAAATAGCTCATCACGGTTTTAAACATATGAGAGCTGCAAATTACTCTAATGAATTTGGAATTAATAGATGGGTAGAAGAAGATATAATTCCACTATTTAATTGGCTGGCAGAACAAACACATTCAATAAATAAGGAGAAATTTAAGAAACCAGTTACTTTTGCTTTTCCGTACTTTAACTATAACGATGAGAACATAAAGGAATTGATCCCGAAATACTTTAAAATTGCAAGAGGACTTCTATTGGAGGATAACCTTACGCCATTTAATTATACTGGTTTTGCCCCTTCCATTTGTATTGATAGAAATAAATTATCTAATGTTAAATATATTAAAAAGATGTTGAAAATAGCTAAACAAAAAGGTAAAAATATTATTTTAACTTGCCACTCTATTTTACCTGAAGAAACTGACTGGAAGAATTTTGGCTGGGGAGTGGAGAAAGCCGGGGAGTGGAGAATATCACCGAAAACTCTTCAAACAATTATTAATGAAGCCAAAGAAAATGATATGGAGTTTTATACTACCTCTGAGATTGCTGGAGTAGCTACATTTATTGACCGTAATTTAGAAAAATGCATTAGAAAACTTATTGCCAATCCATTGGATCTATGGGTAAATATATCAGAATTAAGCTCAATTAAAGATCTGGATCTTAGTAACCAGAACATATCCAACTTAGATGGCCTACAGTATTGTGTAAATCTTGAAAAAATTAATCTAACTAACAATAACGTAACTGATTTTAGACTATTGAAAAAACTTCCAAAGTTAAGACATATTTATCTCGATAATAATATTGTAGCAGAAATGGCATTACCGAATTAGGGTCCAAACGAGAATTACTCCGCATTCCTATCTATCGACAATACTGTCCAAATTGCGGGATGACGATATTTTTTAGTTCCTTGGGCTAGTTGTGTGACTTGACTTGGGTGCGGGGAACAACCCTTTGCGAAGAAGGAGAGGGCCATTAAGCCATGGAGACGGTGTTATTGGTCGTCTAGTAGATATACGTCTTCAAATACCAGGAACAATCAAGCTGACGGGAAAAGGAAACAAAACTCGAATCGTTCCTATACTTGAGCCTACTGTTAAGTTGCTCAAGCAATACCTGGTTGAAAACCATTTGGATGGTAAGGTGCATAAGCAGTACCCCTATTTTGTAATCGCTCAAATCAAAAACTCACGCGTGCCGGAATAGCCTATATTTTGAAGAAGTATGTAGATCAGGTTAGAATGCAGCATCCGATCTTAATTTCTGGTGTTATATCGGTCCATTCATTCAGGCAGACGATAATCAGATGACATGGCTTAAGACTATATCTTAGCATGAATGCGTTGGATGAAATGTAAAGCTGTCTGTTAGAAAACACATCAAACATATCGTTTTTTCTCCTAACTTTACATACCACATAGCTGTAGACAATATGCATTCCAGCGTTCCCTAAATATATCAAACATAAGGTAGATGTCCGAATTACGAAAAGCGTCATCGAAGTGTTCTACTATCATCATTGTGTTCTGTCAAGTGAAATCCCTGTGTAATTTCCAATTTTCAGGTACTTTTGATGCATAACGCATGCTTGAGGCGGTAACTTTCTCCTTCGAATACGATGAGCTGGCTGTGATGAGCAAGACGGTCAATCATTGCCGCTGCCATCTGGTCGTCGGTAAATATACCACCTCACTTGGAGAATTCGAGATTGGTCGTAATGATGAGGCTTCGTCGTTCATAGCTTGCAGCGATCACTTGAAAGAGCTGCTGGGCTTCCTCGCGATCCATCGGTAGATATCCCCATTCGTCAATAATGGCGAGATCGGCTTTCTCTAGTTCCTTCATGGTACGCTCGAACGAACCAGATCGCTTGCTCTCACTGAGGTTGACGAGCGAGGCAGCGGTGAAGAAACGCGTGGACATCCCAAGTTCGCAAGCCTTCACACCTAGAGTGATGCCAAGGTGGGTTTTGCCCGTACCTACGGGGCCGTAGAGTACGAGATTCTTTTTGTCCCGAACGAACTGACACGAGGTCGGTTCATCCGTTTGCAGCGTGGAAGGAAGGCGTAGAGAATAACTGGGAAGGTCGCTTTCTGGAACAGGCGTACTTTACGCAGGCGTTCTCTGTGTTGCAGTACTTCTTTAAATACTTGATGAAGAACTCTTCCTGCTTCGGCGTTGCTTATAAGACGCATAGCCGCACGACATTTTGGCTTAGGATGAGTTGCCGACAAAAAAGTGCAGTCTCTTGACGGACCTCACTTCGATCCATAACTAGCACCTCCTGATGCGGGTAGAAGCTCATCATAGCGACTCATATCCGGCCCTGGTTCTCCTGGCGTATGGAGACCTAAGTGGACGATTCGCGCAACTACCACGGAGGCATTGACCGGTAGGCCTTCCGTGCGTTTGCGAACGACCGCCTGCTTAAGGTCGCTCTTGTCCTGCTCGTCCATATAATCCCGTACCTCATAGGCTAACTGACTACGCATGACGCTATTCTTCCATGTGGCTGGCTTCACCATAAGCTGGTCCAGCATAGTCGTCCTCGTCCAGTCGACGGTATCCGTGCGTTCGCTGCCGAATTCCCGGTTGTGCCGGGATATGGCATCACCGGCCTCGTCTAGCGTTCGACTCGAGTCCGCTTGTGTGCACGGGCTCTCAGCTATACCCCAAGCCCAAGCTACAAACAAATCTGCTCCATACTCAAATCAGGCCAAGACACACTTGAAGAAGCCGCCACAATCGAACAGCCAAGTCCTCCTTTCGTTAATCCGCATGGCTTCACTCGCGGATCAACCTACTCTGGGAGGAAGTCATAAATGCTAACCAACACAACGATCACAAAACTCAATGAAATGCGGTTAAGTGCCAGGGCAGAATCCTTGCGTGGACAGATGCAAAATATCCCTTCCAGTTTGTCGTTTGAAGAGCGCTTCGGGCTAGTAGTTGATGCAGAGTGGGCAAGGCGTAAGTCGAACCAATTAAGCAGACTCATTAAGAAAGCAACGCTTCGTTCTTGGGATCTAATTGAAATCATTGAGGCACGCCATCAGAATGCCTCAGCGATCTTTATCTCTCAATTTTCTCCCGAAGGATGGCATGAAAAAATCGGAGAACACACAATGGCAGACGCTATACTAGACCGTATCGTTCATAATTCATATCACATATGCACATCGACGGTGAAGATTCGATGAGAAAGCGAAAAGCACAGTTGATTTAATCACAGAATTGCCAACGAGAGCCATCTAATCACGATGGCTCTCACCTCCGAGAGGGTGGCTCTATTTCATTAACAGCATGGCTATCACTTATTAACCCAGCGGCTCTGCTGCACCGAAATATTCACAAACAAAGCAAAATGAGAATTAGGGTGTAATGAGCAGGCTCTAGTACCAATTTTATACAATCAAGCTGATGTCTATTTCTATTAAGTCTTAACTACCATAATCTGTAATAAAGGGTGTGCAATTAAGTAAAAGAAAGTCATGAAATGTTACCCTGAAAGAATTAATTTATTACTAAGTATGGAAGTAGGATTGATTACAATTGGGGGGGGGGCAATAATGTATTTATTTGGAAACAATATTATGAAGGATTATTTTACTGGGTCAACTAATGTTACACATCCTTTTCAACAATTAATGTCAGGTTTTGTTATTAGCAACGATGGAACTAGTGATTTAACAATAACTATTAATAGCCTAACCATAACAGTGAAATCAGGCGAGGTATTTGGGGAAAGTTTTGAACCATTTTCACAAGTTAGTATTAATACTAATGTTCCTTATAGAGCATATGGATTAATGCAAATGCAAAGTGGTAGTTCAGATACAACTTCTCCTCTTGTTTCGGTATCGCCAAACGGTGGCACATTTACATCAGTACAGCAAGTGATTCTGTCATCAAATGAGCCAGCTACTATTTACTATACCGTTGATGGAAGTACACCTACCTTTAGTAGCAGTATTTACTCTAGTTCAATTCCAATTAGCGCAACTACAACCTTGAAATTCTTTGGAAAGGATAGCGTGGGAAATTCAAGTGCAGTTCAAACGCATATTTATACAGTTAATATTTCATCAAAAACTGCATTGTACTCTGACGGTAATGCTAATGGTGGATATATCAAGCTACCATCTATAACAATGGATAAGATTATCGTTGATGGAATTTTTAGTAGTGGAGCTACAGTGTACCGTTATTTAATTAGCGGGAAAAATGGATATGTGCGCGCAAATGCAGACCAACTACCTGTTCAATCTAGCGGCTTTGCTAGTGTAAGTAGCGGCTTTGCTTGGGATACAAGAATTTCATTAACTGCAAATACTTTGACTCCATTTACAGATACAATAGTCGTTCTGGCTAGAAATGATGGATACTCATTATGTAAAGGTTATCTATTCAAAATCACATGTTATAACGGAGCAACCATTGTTGCTCAATACGACTTTACTACACAATTTTCTGGAACTAGTGTTGCGGATTCCTCAGGGAATGGTTATACAGCAACGATAATGGGAACACCAACGTGGGTAACAACCTAATTCACTAAAATTAGAGAGGTGACTTAATGAGTTGGGATAAAAAATCTATAAGTTTATCAGGGCTTACTGATGTGGATACTAAAACAATAGCACCATTAGATGGTAATGTACTAACATTTAGTAGCGGAGTTTGGCAACCAAAAGCTCCAAGTTCAGGTGTGAATTTAGGCTCCTATACATTAGAATTGAGTAGATGGGGTGTTTCTGATACAGTAACAAATTATTCGGATTCTCTATTTGCCTATAATAATGTTACTGGTATTAATAATGCTATAGTTTGGGCGTCACAACAAGGGTATAATGAATTCGTTCTGCCCAAAGGAATCTATTTAATATCTGAAACTCAAGGTATTGAGTTACAAAGCTTCATGACCCTTAATCTAGGTGGTTCAACATTGAGAGTTAGAAATAACGGTGCTATTGGATATAGCATTGTTCAAATAACTCAAGGCCAGAAGTTTTGTAGAATAACAAATGGGATTATTGAAGGCGATAGAGATTATCACGATTATACCACCATTTCAAGCACACACGAGTTTGGGGCAGGTATAATGCTCAGCTATGGGGGTTCATACATTTCTGTAGATAACCTCGAGATACGTAAATGCACTGGTGATGGTGTACAACTTATTTCGGCATTTAATATGCAACCAGGATTTTGGAGTGGGTATGATTTGAACACCAAACAGGTCTTTGAAGTAGGAGGGATAAGTACTGTTACAGGTACTTTAGATAATTCGATTGATTCACAATCAAAATATATTCGAACTTCTGTTTCATTCCAAACCACTTCAACATATGTACAAAAGTATGGAGTTTTTGGACTTTATGGAGACAGTTATGGAGGAGTTGGAACAGGAATAACAACGGATGTTTATGATTGCATTTTTTATAAAAGTGATGGAACTTTTCACTCCTCTGTTACAAAACTACATTTATTTGATGACATTTTAATTCCTACTGGCGCAGCATCTGCCAAATTTGTTCTTCACCAACCAACTATTCCTGCTGTTGGGACATGTTCTCTTCAGGTAAGCATACGGACGTATCCAAAGTATATTTATATCGAGAAAAATAACCTTCATGATAATAGGCGTTGTGCTGTTGGTCTAACAGGCTGTAAGTATGTATTTATAAGAGATAATGATATGTCATTTCAGAAGGGGACAACTCCACAGTCTGCTTCTGATATAGAAGATGGCTACGATTTGAATCAGTATATTTATTTCGAGAGAAATCGTATGTATTTAAATCAACAATATACGGTAACTGCTCTTGCAGGTAGGCAGCTTTATTTTAGAGGAAACTTGATAGGTGAAGGTATTTTTGATATTGCATCTCGTGCGGATAGAACAATTGTTGAAGGGAATTGGTTTATTAATAGTAGTTGCCGATTAATTGGAGACACCATATTTACAAATAATATGATCTACGATTCTGAAGTAAGTGTTATGGATACTAACGCGGATATTGTTATTGGTGATTGTATATTCCACAATACTCAGTTCAGTATTAATCGGACTAAATCTTTTTGTACATTAATTAATAATTGTAAATTTACTTTTGATGCCGACTTTCGTAATCAGTCAGGTACACGAAGTCCTGTAATCCTTGCTGGACAGCCTCAAATGTTTATAAATTGCTCATTTGAGGGATATGGAACCTCTAGATTTATGAGCCTTAATAATGTTCAAGTTGGATGGAAGTTTAACAATATTATATTCATTGACACTAAAATGGACAATGGAACTGGTATAGGCTTACCTCCAGGTAGTTATAATAGGTGTACTTTCAATAACACAGGAAGGATTGGTTTGGGAATTACGGATGTCTCTCAAGTACAGCGGTATCATTTTGATAATTGTACTTTTCAATGGAGTGGGTTTCAACTTTTTTACGTTGGTGCAAACCCAAAGGTTGATACAGTCAGCTTCAATTACTGTCATTTTTTTGGTAGCAGTGATCAAGCGTTTTATTTTGTCCCAAATGGCCAATGGGGTAGAATTGAAATTATCAATAGTTCTTTTGAGTATAATGATGCTTCTCTCCCTAACTCTATACCAGTTATTCAGTTTTATAATAGTGCTGTTTCTATAGATAGTTTATTAGTTCAAAATACGCTATTTAGTTCTAATACTTCTCTTCTGGCAACAGACAGTTCGAAGTTACCAACTTCAACAGTACAAATTTTTAAAGATAATACATTTAAATTTATGAATGTAATCTTTCATGAAATGGCTATTAAATCAAATAATAATCTTAATGGTGCTATTGACCCGTATTCTAACATAATAACATTACCGACAGACGGTTATTATAAGTTGGGACAAATATTAACTAATGCCAACCCCCAACCTAATGGGTATATAGGATGGATTTGTACAACCCAAGGTTACGTGGAAAATGGTATTTGGACTTCATCTAAAACATGGGTGGCGGGAAACAGAATTGTAGTAACTGGGTATGTGTATCAAGCTCAAAATGCTGGTACCTCAATGGCAATGATGCCTACTTTTCCGAATATCCCTACTAGTGGACAACTAATTGTAGATAGTGTTGGGTTAACAAATACATGGTCTGCTAACACTTCCTATACTTCAGGTGCTATTATCGTGCCTAGTACACCTAATGGTTGTTATTATGTAAGCACTACAGGAACATCTGGGGCGACTGAGCCAACCTGGAAAACAACAGGTACTACGATAGATAATAATATTGTTTGGACTGCAAAAGGTATCATTACATGGAAAGAAATAGGGCCTTCAGCAATATTTAAACAATTTGGTGCAATTCAAAGTTAATCGTTTATTAACATTGTGTTCGGCTTATGACCGATTTATTTTAAATCACATGTCACTGAGCTGCACTTCCAGGAATACCAAATGAAAAAGTAAAAAGTATTGACTCGTTCGTTATAAAGAACTATAATCATGATATACTAATAAATAATTAATTTGCCAACTGGTAAAATATCAAACATGGAACCTCAAACAGGCTAACATGTATTTTTTGTATCCATGTTCTTTTTAAAGAATAATGGTGTCTATAATAATTTCCCCTCTAACCGATATAAACAAAGTATATAACACGATTAGATACGGAATCTATATATGAAGAGTTATTTTTTGTCAATTTGTTCTCTATGAAGAACGATTGAGTTCGCTAGTACATTACACACCCGGTGATGTCTCTACCGCTATCGATGGAGGCACTCGGCCATGCTTTGGGTTGAAATAGACACCTTAGACGCATGTCGTAAAAGAGTGTGGTGCGTGGAAGTATTAGATGCCCTTAAAATGATTAAAGTGTTTAATCATACGGTCTTTCCAAAAAAGTTCCTATACTTAAGAACTTTATTGAAAGGGTGGATTTTTTTGTGTTATCGTCAAAGATTATCACTATTAATTATAGCATATTGTATAAATATTCAAAATTATTCGAGATGAGTATATGTATTTACATAACATCCGGACTTTACATAGTCTTGATAAATGGGATTAGACAATTTCTAGCGTCAGCCATTGTTTTCACCGCTACCAAATATATATTTGATGGAGGCTGAAAAAAATACTTTCTAGTGGTTATTTTTGCGTCAAATATTCACCAAAGTGCATTAATTCTAATGCCGATTTACTATTGAATATTCCTTTATAAGGTGGAACAATATGGACAAAACTACAACACCACAAAGAGTTCTGCACATTGTCAGTGCTATGAAGCGTGGCGGAGCAGAAACGTTATTAATGAATGTTCATAGGAATCTGGACAGATCTAAGGTTCAGTTTGACTATGTGTCTCATCTCGATGAAAAATGCGATTATGATGATGAGATAAATTCACTTGGCGGAAGAGTGTTTCGCATCCAGAGTCTAGGCCAGTTAGGACCATTAGGATACATAAAAGAATTAAAAAGGATCATGTTACAAACGAACTATACCGCTGTGCATGCACATACCGATTATCAGACTGGCTTTGCTGCTTTAGCTGCTAAAAGAGCTGGTGTCCATAAAAGAATTTGCCATTCTCACAGCAATAATTGGGGAAGAGGCAATGGTTTTATAGAAGCAATAATGTTAAGAACTTTACGGGCTATAATCAAATATTCCGCTACCGATTATTGTGCCTGCAGTACGGATGCAGCTCGATTCCTCTTTGGTGAGTCATCGATCAAATCGAATAAGGTGCGAGTATTAAAAAACGGTATAGATCTTACTCAATTTACTGAGAACACTGACAATTGTTCAAGCGTTAAGCAAGAGTTGAATATCGCGGATGATACCAAAATTATAGGTCATGTTGGTCGATTTTCTATATCAAAGAATCATCCGTTCCTGCTGCGGATTTTAAAACAAATGCTAGACGATGGTAATAATGTTGCTGCAATTTTAGTCGGTGATGGTCCTTGCTTGCATAGCATCGAGGAGGAAGCTAAACGAATGGGGATCTTCAAGCATATACGATTTGTTGGAGTGCGGAAGGATATTCCTAGACTGATGCGAGCGTTTGATGTTTTTTTATTTCCTTCATTATTTGAGGGCTTCGGCATTGTCACGCTAGAAGCACAGGCTTCAGGCACTCCTTGTATTGCTGCGGATACAGTCCCGCAACCAACCGATTTAGGTTTAGGGTTAATGTCATTTATCAGTTTGGAAGAACGGACTGAAATATGGACTAAAGAAATCGAGAAAGCCTTTTTACAAAAAAAGCCAGAGTATCAGCAAATCATGAACAATTTCTCTAAATCGGGTTATGACATTCAAAAAAATATTGGGGAATGGATGTCCGTTTATGGATTAATGTGAAGGATAAGAGGTGCAAACAAACAATGAAAAAGAAAAAGCTATTAATTACCTCCTTTGATATGGCTATAGGAGGCGTCGAGCGCAGTTTGATAGGGTTACTCAGTCAGATTGATTATGGTAAATATGATGTGGATTTAATGTTATTTAAACATGAAGGCGAACTATTCTCATTGATACCTGTAGAACCGAACTTATTACAGGAGATTCGAGAATATACAACATTTAGAAAATCAACAAAGGAAATTTTAAAAGAAGGTAATATTTCCATTGGATTATCAAGAATGCTTGCCAAATACATAGGCGAATTACATGGCAAGCGAATAAAAAGTGAAGAACCGGGATATCTGGTAATTCAATACGGTTGGAGAATGACACTTCCCTTTCTTCCTGAATTAAAAGGTGAATACGATGCTGCTATCAGTTTTTTATGGCCACATTATTTTGTTGGCGACAAGGTGCGAGCTAAAAGAAAGATCGGTTGGATTCATACCGATTACTCGAATATCTCTATTAATAGAGCTATGGAAGACCAAATGTGGAAACAGTTGGACAACATAATAGCTGTATCGGAAAGCTGTAAAGATTCATTTCTTAATCTATTTCCTTCCCTTAGATACAAGACCGAGGTGATGGAAAATATCATTTCTCCTTCTTTTATCAAAGAGCAGGCTAAAGTAGATGTTTCTGCCGAAATGCCAATAACTCCTGACAGAACAAAACTCCTTACTGTAGGGAGATTTTCTTACGCAAAAGGTCTTGATGATGCTGTATATGCATGTCGAAAACTTTTGGATGAGGGCTATAATATTGAGTGGTACGTGGTTGGCTATGGTTCCCAGGAAGCCGAGCTACGGGAATTAATCAACAGATTAAATCTTCAGGATCGATTCAAACTTCTGKGGAAAAGGACCAATCCTTATCCCTATATCAATGCATGCGATATTTATGTTCAACCATCTAGATATGAGGGGAAGGCAGTAACGGTTAGAGAGGCGCAAATTCTTGAAAAGCCAGTGCTCATAACCAATTTTCCTACTGCAAAAAGTCAAGTATGCAATGAAGTTGATGGTTTAATTACCCCTATGGGTATCGAAGGTATCGTAAATGGAGTAATTAAACTTATAACAGACAAAGAGTTGACAAGAAGATTGGTTACAAATACATCAGTCACCGATTATGGTAATAAAAATGAAATCGAGAAATTGTATACATTACTCAATGCATAAAGAATAAAAACTTGGAGGACGAAGAGCTTATTCCAATACTCAAAACCGGTGGAGCCGGATATATCGGAAGTCATGTTTGTATCTTCTACTGTCAATGTTATAAGCATGTGAAAAAGCGGAAAAAAACACTAATCTGCTGTTGTATTTCTTAAGCAGTACTAGGCACCCCGTAAAGGAGCAGGAATCGGCACMCCCTACCCTTAAGAGATAGAACGATTGTAAGAGTATAAACCAGCGTGCATGGAGGGGAAACCACCAGGGTGAATGTAGAGATCCGCTGTGCGATCTTACTCTTAACGTAGTCGCTCACGCTCTTTGATGTTGATGTTATCACCGAAAATGGTTTGAGCTTTTTAACGTCATCCTGCCAATGCCTCGAAGCTTCAGCCGCCAATTAATCCACTGCAGAAATGGAACAGCGGATTAACCCACTGTTCCACGTTGTCTTTTTACGTCAGCTAGAATTCGGCCGACGTGACTCCCCTCGATGACCTTCAGATTCCTGCCTGCCGCATCCAGCAAGGCTAAGTTGGACAGAAGGTTCACAACCCTTGAAATTCCCTGGCTAAATGTAATAATAAGTCCCATTTCGCTCTTGATGAGCACGTTACTTGAAGCATGATGTGTTTTGTCAAGTGAAATTCCCTGGTTTTATCAACATTTTTTCCCTGCTTTTATTGGGTAATAGCTTTACATCAACAGCTCGATTTGATCAACGAAGTCGCCGCTGTAGAAAGTAAAAAACTCTCGAAACTAATTAAAAGTCAACTTCAACAATGGATCGCTGGTTTGCCCAGTTATCTCAAGGCTTACCTGCCTGTTTCAAGCTGCGAAGTTTGAGTTAATAACTTAATAATTTTATGAACATAGAATCTGCCATGATATTGAGAATGACGAATGACGAATGAATAACTTGACCTAACAAGGAATAATGATGGAGGTGTTAGGATGGAGATATAAGTAATTAGTAACGTTGGAGCTGGGATGACAACCAAATCCATTCTAGCTTTTTACATCTTGACATGTTCTTTATAAAGAACTACAATGAATGTAAGTTCTCCGCACCAGGACAACTGCTATTTTTTCCATTTACATATTCTTTATAAAGAATAATTAATAAGAGTTTTGTTCTTTATAGGAGTAATTGTCCTATATCGTTCTTTATAAAGAACTATTATCGTATGCCAATTCGGTGATGTCTCCTAACAGTTATCAAAGGAGGCACTCGAGCATGCTGTGGGTTGACAAGACCTTAGACGCAAGTCGTCAAAAGTGTGCTGCGAGGCAGGGTTAGATGCCCTACTGATATGTAAAGTTTTTAATTATAAGGTCTTTTCGCGAAGGCCCTATACTTAAGAACTTTAAAGAGAGGGGTGGATTTATTTGCCATATCGCCAACGATTGTCTTTATTAATCTTCATAGACTCTTTTATCGTCATCATGTCCATTTTTGTAAGTCGATTTCTGTTAAGTGCAGATCTTCATGTCATCACAACGCCAATGATTGTAAGTTCTCTTACTCTGTTGGCTAGTCACCATGTATTTTCATTCGGGTATAAATTGTATAAGAAAGCGTGGGAATACGCGAGTATTGCCGAATTGCTATTCATTGTCAAAGCGGTTAGCTTCTCGATCATTGCCGTGGCGTGTGTTCAGCAATTCATTGTCGGAGATATTTACTTCCGTTTATTGGCTGTAACTTGGATGATACATATTCTGCTCATCGGCGGTTCTCGCTTCTGTTGGAGACTTTTCCGAACGGCGGAAAAGCAAACAACGGTTAAAAAGCGCACATTGATCGTAGGTGCTGGTTCAGCTGGCCTAATGGTCGCCAGACAGCTCATTAGAAATAGTGAGACCGAATTGCAGCCAGTCGCTTTTATTGATGACAATCTGCGCATCCATCAACTGGACATCCTCGGTATTCCTGTTGTCGGCAGCGTTAAACGAATAGAGCAAACGGTGAAAGAGTTGCATATCGATCATATCATCATTGCCATCCCTTCACTTGGGAAAAAGAATCTAAATCTCATCGTCCAGGAATGCGCGAAGACATCCGCCAAAACACAAACACTTCCCATGCTGGAGGATCTGATTACAGGCAAGCTTTCGGTGAATCATTTCATGGACGTTCATGTCGAAGATTTACTTGGCAGGGAGCCGATCGAGCTCGACATTGCCGGTATTTCCGAATTCATTACACACAAAGTTGTGCTCGTGACGGGGGCCGGAGGGTCCATCGGTTCTGAGATTTGCCGACAAATTGCGAAGTTTCAGCCTGCGAAGCTCATCTTATTAGGGCATGGAGAGAACAGTATTTATTCCATCGAAATGGAGCTTAAGGATATTCACGAATTTGCTCAGACTGAATTCATTACGGAAATTGCGGACATTCAAGATTCGCGGAAAATGTTGGCTGTAATGAATCGTCATCGCCCGGATGTTGTTTACCATGCCGCTGCACATAAACATGTACCGCTCATGGAGCGAAACCCAGAAGAAGCGGTGAAGAACAACGTGATTGGAACGATGAACGTTGCGATAGCGGCGAGTAAGTATGAAGTGAAAACGTTCGTGATGATTTCAACGGATAAAGCAGTTAATCCTACGAGTGTCATGGGTGCTACGAAACGGATGGCCGAAATGATCATTCAGGATATGGATCAAAGCAGCAGCACCAAATTCGTAGCGGTTCGATTCGGTAATGTGCTTGGCAGCCGAGGAAGTGTTATTCCGAGGTTTAAGCATCAGATCGAGAAGGGCGGTCCGGTTTCCGTCACGCATCCTGACATGATTCGTTACTTTATGACCATCCCCGAAGCTTCGAGGCTCGTCATTCAAGCTGGCGCATTAGCGAAGGGTGGAGAAATTTTCGTCCTAGATATGGGTGAGCCCGTTAAAATTGTTGATTTGGCGAAAAATCTCATTAAGTTATCCGGTAATTCCGTGGAAGATATCGGGATTGAGTTTACCGGTATAAGGCCAGGCGAAAAGCTATATGAAGAGCTGCTGAAAGCAGATGAAATCGAGGAACAGCAAGTATATTCGAAGATTTATGTTGGCAAGACAGCCGATCTTTATATGGATGAAATTAAAGAAATGATTGCTTTGTATGCCACGTTGGATAAAGAAAGCCTTAGAGAGCGTCTGCTCGATATCGGCAACAGTAATGTCATTCATGCATCCCAACCACTATCTTCAGTCGGTTAAAAAGGAGCAGTCTATATGAAAGTACGAAAAGCGATTATTCCAGCTGCAGGTTTAGGAACAAGATTTCTGCCCGCGACGAAAGCCATGCCGAAAGAAATGCTGCCAATTGTAGATAAACCTACGATTCAATACATCGTTGAAGAAGCTGTAGAATCGGGCATCGAAGACATTATTATTGTGACCGGTAAAGGTAAGAGAGCGATCGAGGACCATTTCGACAACTCGTTTGAGTTGGAGCAGAACTTGTTAGAGAAACAAAAGTTCGAACTCTTATCGGAAGTCAAGAAATCGTCTAACGTGGATATTCATTATATCCGCCAAAAGGAGCCCAGAGGACTAGGTCATGCGATCTGGTGCGCGCGCAAATTTATTGGGAATGAGCCCTTTGCCGTGCTTCTAGGTGATGATATTGTTCGAGCCGAACAGCCTTGCCTCAAGCAAATGATGGATCAATTTGAATACCATAATGCCTCCATTATTGGGGTTAAGCATGTCTCCGACGATGAAGTCTCGCGCTACGGAATCGTCGATGGGATCGAGATTAGACCACGATTCCACAGCATTAATCATTTAGTGGAAAAGCCTTCGAAAGAGCTAGCTCCTTCCAATCTAGCCATTATGGGTCGTTATATTTTAACACCGCGTATATTTGAGATCTTGAGTAATCAGGCTCCTGGTGCAGGCGGTGAAATTCAGTTAACCGATGCGATCGCTGAACTCAATCGTTATGAATCCGTGTATGCATTCGAATTCGAGGGTACCCGGTATGATGTAGGGGAGAAAATGGGGTTTATTCAAACCACGATCGAGTATGCCTTGCAGCGGCCAGAATTAAGATACGGATTACTGACCTATCTTTCCGAACTTATGGAGAAAGAATTAATTAAATAGGTGATGCAGATGCCAAGAAAAGTACTGTTTTGTGCCACAGTCGACTATCACTTTAACGCCTTTCACTTGCCTGTATTGAAATGGTTTAAGGAGCAGGGTTGGGAGGTTCATATGGCCGCCAATGGGCAAATGGAACTTCCATGTGTGGACGCCAAGTTCGACATCCCGATTCAGCGCTCGCCGCTGGGGCGGAAGAATTTACAAGCATATGCGGAATTGAAGGCATTGATCGATGCCAATCATTACGATGTGATCCATTGCCATACCCCTATGGGAGGTGTGCTGGCACGGCTGGCAGCAAGAGCGGCTCGGCGTAAAGGCACGAAAGTGATCTATACGGCGCATGGATTTCATTTTTGCAAAGGATCCCCTCTGCTGAATTGGTTAATCTACTATCCACTCGAGAAAGCATTATCCTATATGACGGATTGCTTAATTACAATCAATGACGAGGATTATGAACTTGCCGTCACTAGGCAATTTGGTGCAAAACGCATTGAACACGTCCATGGAGTGGGCGTGAATACGGAGCGTTTTCAGTCGTTAAGCGAACAACAAAAGGGAGATTTAAAGACTTCCATGGGCTACAGTCCAACGGATATTCTTCTCTTCTATGCAGCAGAGTTTAACCAGAATAAGAATCAACAAATGCTCATTCGCGCCTTAGCCGCCATTCATGCGGAGGCTCCTCATGTGAAGCTTCTGCTTGCTGGCGAGGGCGCCTTGCAAGCCTCATGCAGAGCGCTTGCTGCGCATCTTCAACTCGAGGACAGCGTGGATTTCCTTGGTTATCGAACGGACATCAGCCGGTTGCTGCCCATGTGCGATATTGCGGTTGCTTCCAGTCTGCGCGAAGGTCTGCCCGTGAATATCATGGAGGCGATGGCCTGCGGCTTACCTGTGATTGCGAGTATGAATCGAGGTCACAAGGAACTGATTCTAGATGGTGTGACTGGTTGGCTTACAGACCCTAACGACCACGAGGAAATGGCGGAGAAGCTTTTACTCATGACGCGGAATCCAGCATCAAGCGTACAGCTAGGTACGCGTGGCAGAGAGTTAATTGAAAGAAAATATACCATCCGACAAGTTTTACAAGAACAGAGTGCTATTTATTCCTCATTTATGAATGAAAAGGTGGAAGTCATGTGGGCGGTCCAATAAGAATCTTGCATATCGTAGTGAATATGAATCGGGGAGGCGCAGAAACGCTCCTCATGAATGTCTATCGGAATGTGGATCGCACGAAGGTTCAATTCGATTTCTTAACCAGTAAACCTGGGGTTTTCGATGCAGAGATTACGGGAATGGGCGGGATTATCCATCGGATTCCTTATGTCTCTGATGTCGGCCACACGAAATATATTCAAGCGTTAGATCAGTTTTTTGCTGCGCATGCGCACTACCGTATTGTTCATGCTCACATGGATAAGATGAGTGGATTTGTGTTGCGGGCTGCCAAGAAAGCGAGTATTCCCATCCGGATTGCACATAGCCATAACACGAGCAGTGAGGGTAATCTCGCAGCTAGAGCTTACAAATGGATGGCGGGGACGTACATTGCCTCCTGTGCAACGCATTTCCTAGCCTGCTCGACCAAGGCGGCGCAGTGGCTATTTGCCAGCAAGGGTAGTCGCGCTGTCGTGATCAAAAATGGTATCGAAACGGAGCAATTTGCCTATTCGCCAGCTTTAAGATTTCAAGTTCGGCAGGAACTTCATCTCGCTGACGACGCCTATGTGATTGGTCATGTGGGTAGATTCTTCCACCAAAAAAATCATGCTTTCCTCCTAGATCTGTTTGCTCGCTTGCATCAAGAAAGGCCGGAAGCTGTGCTGGTCCTAGCAGGCGAAGGGCCGCTGCGTGAAGAGCTGGAGAAGAAAGTGAAAGATCTCCATTTGATTAAAAAGGTCAAGTTCCTCGGCGTTCGAAGCGATATTTCGCGGTTGCTTCAAGGATTTGATATGTTCATGTTTCCCTCGTTGCATGAAGGTTTGCCAGTCACCCTCGTCGAGGCGCAAGGAGCTGGACTGCCCTGCTTAATCTCAGATACGATCACGCCGGAAGTAGATTTGGGTATTCAATTGGTAGACCGTCTGCCACTAAACGATCAGATGGCTTGGATCAATCAGATCAAGCAGATCATGGCAAGAAGCAAGTCTAGGGAAATTCCCATCTTAGCGTTATCGAATCAAGGCTATGACATTAGGAATACAGCCGCCTGGACAGAGGGTTTTTATTTAGGTATTTCGAGGTGATAGAACGATGAGTAAACTTACGGTTTTTACGCCTACTTTTAATCGCGCATATTGCTTGCCGATTTGCTATGAGAGTTTGAAGCGACAAACCTCGCAAGATTTTGTTTGGCTTATTATCGACGATGGTTCAACAGATCAGACCGAGCAAGTCGTGGCGGGGTGGATCGCTGAGAATGAAATTATGATTCGCTATCACCGACAAGAGAATCTAGGCATGCATGGTGCGCATAATACTGCCTATCAACTGATTGATACCGAGCTTAATGTGTGTATAGATTCCGATGACTATATGCCGCCGGATGCCGTTTCGCATATTCTCTCTTTTTGGGAAAAGCATGGCAATGATCAGGTAAGCGGCATCATCGGATTGGACACTTTTACAGATGGACGAGTGATTGGCTCGAAACTCCCAGAGGGAATTGAGCGCTCAACTCTATTCGAGTTGTATACCAAGCATGGTGTTACCGGCGACAAGAAGTTAGTCTATCGAAGTGAATTAACATGCCAGTATCCATACCCTATATTCGAAAATGAGAAATATGTAGGCTTGGCCTACAAGTACTACAAACTCGATGAACAATATGAAATGCTGCTCATGAATGAAGTGCTATGCTGTGTTGAATACTTGCTCGATGGGTCTTCGATGAACATGCTGAAACAGTATCGGAGGAACCCGAAAGGATTTGCTTTCTATCGAAAGGAACTAATGAAGCTTCCTTTTGGCGGCCTGATCTTCAAATTTAAGCAGTCGATCCATTATGTATCCAGTAGTATGATCTCTGGTAATCGCAGTTTCATGTCAGATACGCCCGCTAAGCTTCTCACCCTTCTCGCGATTCCGTTGGGTCTTCTCCTCTATTGGTATGTCAATCGCAAAACAAGACTCTCTTAAGCTCCCGAAAGGAATTTCCTATGGCTATTTTGTGGGTTAATCTGGTTGTCGTTTATATAGCTGCTTATTTCTCTAGACTCATTGCCAGGCCGATCCGTAACGGTGCCCAGCATATATGGATGAAGCCGAATACATGGCTGACAGCCATCGTCATGGCAACTTTTACCGTCATTGCGGGTCTGCGCAATAACATCGGCGATACGTTTTTCTATATGCATTCGTATCGATTAAGTGATTTCACATGGGATGAAGTCATGGCTGGGAAAGACATTGGCTTTGGGATTTTACAGATGATTTTGAAGTCCTTTACGGAAGATCCGCAGTTATTAATATTTATTACAGCTGCAGTAACAAATATTCTAATTGTCTATGTGCTGTACAAATACTCTAGGCTTTTCGAATTAAGCATTTATATCTATATCACGTCAGGGCTTTACATTGTTTCCATGAATGGCGTCAGACAATTTCTTGCTTCAGCGATTGCCTTCGCAGCGACTAAATTTCTATTCGAGGGAAGCTGGAAGAAATACTTTCTCATCGTTGGATTCGCCTCACTTTTCCATGGAAGTGCACTAATCCTGATTCCTATCTATTACATTGTTAGGAGAAAGGCATGGACATCCTCTACCTTGGTACTGCTGACACTCTCGGTCATATTGATTATAGGGTACGGTGTGATATCTGATGTGATATTCTCAGCAATTGCGGATACACATTATAGCGAGTACCAGAATTTCAAAGAGGGCGGAGCCAACATTATTCGTGTCGCGATTAGTGCAATACCCTTGGTATTAGCCTATATCGGAAGGCATAAGCTTCGTGAGATTTTCCCTTTCGGTGATTACGTGGTCAACATGTCATTATTGAATTTCATCGTGATGGCTGTTGCAACACAGAATTGGATTTTCGCCAGGTTTACAATCTACTTCGGTTTATACAATGTGCTTCTCATCTCATGGGTGATTAGTTTATTCGTGAAGAAGCAGCAGAAACTGGTTTATTACGCCATTCTAGGCTTATATCTCATTTACTTTTACTATGAAAATGTTGTGACATTAAACATCATCTATCAAAGTGATTTTCTAAAATTTTGAGATGTAGAGGGGGGTTATCCAGATGGCAATCCTTGTTACAGGAGGCGCTGGCTATATCGGAAGTCATACGTGCATAGAACTTTTGAATGCAGGCTACGAAATTATTGTGGTTGATAATCTTATAAACAGCAGTTCAGAGTCGTTGCGACGAGTGAAGGAGCTAACGGGCAAAGTTTTCGAATTTTATCCAATTAATCTGCTTCATAGACAGGATCTAGAAAGTGTATTTCGACTTCATCATATTGACGCTGTCATTCATCTTGCAGGGCTTAAAGCCGTAGGTGAATCCGTATCATTACCTCTGCGCTATTATCATAACAATATCTCGGGTTCAATTGTATTATGCGAGCTTATGCAGGAATATGGGGTCAAGAAGATCGTGTTCAGTTCATCTGCGACGGTATATGGCATGTCAGAAATTGTACCGATCGGAGAAGAGACAGCCCTAGGGGCTACCAACGCGTATGGGCGAACGAAGCTGATGATTGAAGAAATGATGCGAGATTTGCATAGATCCGATCACGATTGGAGCATTGCATTGCTTCGCTACTTTAACCCAATTGGGGCACATGCAAGTGGTCGATTAGGGGAAGATCCTAACGGAATTCCGAACAACTTAATGCCATTTATTACGCAAGTTGCCATCGGAGAGTTGAAAGAACTCAAGGTGTACGGGAATGACTATGCAACATTGGACGGTACAGGAGTGAGAGACTATATTCATGTTGTAGATCTGGCACGTGGACACTTGAAAGCTTTGGAGAAGGTGCTGTCAAGCTCAGGTGTAGAGGCTTATAACTTAGGGACGGGCCAAGGTTACAGTGTTTTGGAAATGGTTGCTGCATTCGAACGTGTAACAGGCAGACATGTTCCCTACCGGATAACGTCCCGAAGACCAGGTGATATTGGTGTATGTTATTCGGATCCTTCGAAAGCTGAACGCGAGTTGGGATGGGTTGCCCAGAAGGGCATCGATGAGATGTGCCTTGACTCCTGGCGTTGGCAAAGCACTAATCCTCATGGTTATGTCGAGGAAAGTGAAGTCGTAGCTAAATAAATGTAGGAGAAGATGTAATATGAAACGATTATTCGATTTACTCGTAGCGATTCCTGCTTTTATTCTATTTCTGCCCGTCATTGCGTTCGTGGCTATTTTAGTACGATTGAGACTCGGAGCGCCGGTTTTTTTCAAGCAACAAAGGCCAGGTTTACATGAAATACCGATCAACATTTTGAAAATTCGCACGATGACGGATGAACGTGATAGTGAAGGGCAATTACTGCCAGATGCCATGAGGCTAACCAGTTTTGGGCAGTTTCTTCGGAAATATAGCCTCGATGAATTACTGCAGTTAATCAACGTCATTAGAGGTGATTTAAGCTTAGTTGGTCCACGGCCGTTACTGATGGATTACTTACCGCTCTATTCGAAAGAGCAAGCCAAGCGCCATTTAGTTCGACCAGGCATAACAGGGTGGGCTCAGGTTCATGGAAGAAACACAATTTCCTGGGAAGATAAATTCGAGCTGGATATTTGGTACGTGGAAAATAGAAGTTTCTTATTAGATATTAAAATTTTACTCTTAACCGTAGGCAAAGTAGTCAAGTCAGAGGGAATCAGTCATGGCAAACATGTCACGATGGAGAAATTTTCTGGCTCCAATCTTTCATAAGAGATGTGATTATTCGTGGATTTGATTGTGATAGGTGAGGGTGGCCACAGCAAAGTAATCAGAGATCTCATTCATTCGCGGAAGAGTGATCGTATCGTTGCTATTCTCGATGATAAGTATGCTGATCTTCATAAGCAAGATGAGTTATATAAAGGTCCGATCAGTTCTGTACACGCGCTGCTTGAGCGAGATTCTGAACTGAAGTGTATCGTCGCAATTGGGAATAATGAAGTGAGAAAGTCAATCATTGATGAAATAGGGCTCAGTAACGAGCGCTATCATACCTTAGTTCATGAATCAGCAATACTAAGTCCCAGTGCCATCATTGGGCAGGGAACAGTCGTCATGGCTAACACGGTTATTAACGCGGATGCTCAAATTGGGGACCATGCGATTATCAACACCGGAGCCATTGTCGAGCATGATTGTCAAATTGCAGACTATGTCCATATTGCGCCCAAAGCTACGATGACAGGGGCCGTTGTTATTAAGGAAGGGACATTTCTAGGAGCTGGAGCGACAGTTATTCCTGGAAAGTCGATTGGCGAGTGGACGATGATCGGAGCTGGAACCACAGTTATTCATGATATACCTGCTTATAGCACAGCCGTAGGCACCCCAGCGAAAATTATAAATAAGTCGGATAACAGTGTGAACCCATTGAGTGCTGTTAAGCACTCAATCAAATAGAAAGGTCGTGAACCCCAACCATGTATACATCACTAAAACGAATTTATCTGTCTCCTCCCCATATGAGTGGTAACGAACAGGCGTATATCCAGGAGGCTTTTGATACAAATTGGATCGCTCCGCTTGGACCTCATGTGGATGCGTTCGAGAAGGAGCTTGCTTCCCATGTGGGAACGAAAGACGCAGCGGCGGTTAGTTCGGGAACAGCAGCAATTCATCTCGCGCTCCAATTGCTGGGAGTAACAACAGGTGATTTCGTTTTCTGCTCAAGTCTTACTTTTGTGGCAAGTGCGAACCCCATTGTGTACCAGGGAGCAACGCCTGTATTCATCGATTCGGAACCAGACACTTGGAATATGTCGCCACAAGCCTTAGAACGTGCGTTGAATGAGGCTTGCAAGAAGGGGAAGTTGCCCAAAGCGATCATTGTCGTAAACTTATATGGGCAAAGCGCCAAAATGGACGAAATCACCGCGATCTGTGATGCTTTCATGGTTCCCATCATTGAGGACGCCGCGGAATCCCTTGGTTCCACTTATAAGGGGAGGGCAAGCGGGTCTTTTGGCAGATTTGGCATCTACTCGTTTAATGGAAACAAAATCATTTCAACGTCAGGCGGGGGAATGCTCGTTGCCAACGATGCTGAGGCATTGAATAAAGCTCGGTTTCTAGCTACCCAAGCACGGGACTCCGCGGCTCATTATCAACATAGCCAAATCGGATACAATTACCGTATGAGCAATGTGCTAGCAGGAATTGGCCGAGCGCAATTAGCTGTTCTGGAAGAACGAGTCGAATCAAGAAGAGCCGTATTTGAACGCTATTATCGAGAGTTAGCGGATGTTCCTGGTATTCGATTCATGCCAGAGTTGCCCTATACTCGATCAAATAGGTGGTTAACAGCGATGACATTGAATGCGAAAGAAGCAGGCGTTTCTGTTGAGTATCTATTACATGTTCTGGCCGAAGAAAATATTGAAGCTCGACCCGTATGGAAACCGCTGCATATGCAGCCGTTATTCAAAGGCGCGGCCTATTATGCCCATTCGGATTATGAAAGCATATCTGAGCAATTATTTGAGACTGGCATCTGTCTGCCATCCGGCTCAAATATGTCAGATGATGAACAGACAAGAGTGATCACCTGTATTCAAAAAGCCATCCTACAAGCGAAAATGATTAGCGCTTAGTCGCTCGTAACTTCTCCTAACTTACTGCCTAATCGTTCGTTATTAAGAATATTAATAAAAGGGTTCAACTAAAGTGTGGTATCGAGGGTACGATTCTGCTGGAATTGCGATTTTGAATAGCGAAATGATCAAGGTAGAAGTAAACTTGGGTGCCAGCGACATTGAGAAGGGCATCTATCCGCATTAAATGCGAAAGAGGTTGACGAGCAGCAGCTGATATTGATAAACCAAGAAATCTGACCAAAAGTGTCACAGTGGAGTGATGATATCAATGATTGGTTACAACATTTCCAATTTGCGTAAACAACGGGGGTACACGCTATCTGAACTTTCCGAACGTACAGGTATCTCGAAGTCTTATTTAAGCAACATAGAGAGAAACTTGAAACAGAATCCCTCTATTCATGTCATGGAGAGGATCGCCTTCGTACTCAATGTTGATTTGAAAATGTTGCTCAAAATTGCTGAAGAAGCGGAAACGAAGCAACAGATTGATCAAGAATGGATGGAGTTTATTGCGGATCTAGTGAATTCAGGCATCAATAAAGAACTTATCCATGATTATAAAATCTTGATGGAGTTTATGAAATGGTATCACGAAAAGGTGAATAATGGGATTACCTTGTCGCCTGTGAGAAGCAAAGAACACCAATAGCCTTTTTCGAGGTTATCGGTGTTCTTTATTAGGAACAAAATTTGTTCTTTAGAAGGAATTCTGCTATACTAGAAGAAGAAACCATTACTTTAATATAAAGGAAGATCTACGATGATTGGTAAACGGGTTCAACAATTGCGGAAAGAAAAAGGCTTGTCTTTGACAGAACTGGCTGAACGGGCAGGCGTAGCCAAATCGTATATTAGCAGTTTGGAACGGGATATTCAGAAGAATCCTTCGATTCAATTTTTAGAAAAAATTGCTGCTGTGTTAAAAGTACCTGTCGAGAGACTGATTGACGATCAAGAAGAGGCCATGACAGGTGAACGAGAACTAGATCAGGAATGGTTTGAAATTATTAGAGAAGCAATGACTTCTGGAGTAGATAAGCAACAGTTTCGGGAATTTTTGGATTTCAATAAATGGAGAATGGAGCGACCTAACGATGACAAGTAAGGTTCTCTTTTCCGTCCTTGCCTATTGTCCTTATGAGGAAATACAAGGATCGTTCTCGGTCGAGTTCTGCCCAAGTTTCTTAGGCTGAAAAGGGTTCTTAAGAAAGGCGCGGATATCATCCATTGTCAGTCCCATCTTACGAGCGCTCATGATAAGTGTAATCCATTCTGCATCGATTTCTTCGCTTTTTAGCTGATTTATCATACTCACAACCGACCCCTCCAGAACACTTCTTTGTCAGATACATTTTGTATCTTTACGTGTATTATCGCACGTTTTTTCCATGAAATCAATCCCGAAAATATTAAAATTATACAAATTGTATCACCTTCCAGTTTACCTATAACTCGACATTTACCGCGCCAGATTATGTAATAAGACCTATAGGACGGACGGTGGGGGAGGACCCTACGATGAATAACAAACCCTTAAGTCGCAGAACTCTTCTTAAAAAAGGACTATTTGGTATAGGTTCTATTGGCATGTTACTAACGGGAAGCAGCTTGTATGGCATTTTCGGAGAACGGTACTGGATTCAGACTACTACAGTACATCTTTCGTTTCAACGATATCCTGAATCGTTTGCTGGGGTGCGAATTGTTCAATTCAGTGACACACATATAGGTCATTATTTTGGCACATCCCAGTTAACGAAGTTAGTTGATATGTTGCAAAGCCAAGAACCAGATATTCTCATCTTTACTGGTGACTTGTTCGATTCTACGCAAGGTGAAATTAGTGATGATGTCATTCCTTATTTATCGAAACTTCAGGCGCCTCTAGGGAAATTTGCCGTGCTTGGCAATCATGATATGCGACTGGGTTCCTCTCGCGTCAAACAGATATTGGAGCAATCAGGGTTTGTCGTCTTAGTTAATGAGAACCAAGAAATTAAGCGTGATGACGGAAGCATTCATGTGGTTGGTGTTGATGAAATGTTTCATGGTCATCCGAATTTACAGCTTGCCTTAAAAGGGGTGCCTAAGGACGAATTTGTCCTCTTACTTGCTCATGAGCCAGATTTCGCAGACTGGGCAAGAAGATATCCTGTTGATTTGCAGCTTTCAGGCCATAGCCATGGGGGACAGATTCGAATACCCTTTTACGGGAGTTTGTTTACGCCAGATCTAGGACAGAAATACTCAATCGGCTTATATAGATTTCAAGGCTCTGATTTTCATATATATACGAATCGTGGAATCGGAACGACGCTTTTTCCGGTGCGTTTCAATTGCAGACCAGAAATTACCGTATTTGTCTTATCGACAACATGAATGTAGAGGAATAGTACCTCCGCTAGCCGAGGCCGCGGAGGTACTTGTTCTTTATTAAGAATAACATAATGAAAATTGGAGTTCGAGAACATTAAAAGGCATAGATCATTTCTTTGAATTGTGATACAATATGTAACATAATGTAGTGAAAGAAGGAGGAATAGAAAATATCAACACCTATCGGCTTTCGTCCGATACAATTCGTAACTAAAACTATAAAACTGATGAAGGGCAGGTGAGATTCTACTCATGCAAGTTGTTCAACCAATTAGAGAACAAGAGAAAATTGAACAGATCCAGGAAGTGTTGAGGGAACAATCGATTCGAGACTGGCTTCTCTTCACAATTGGAATTAATTCCGGTCTCCATCTTAGTGATCTTCTCTATCTAAGGGTAAAAGACGTGGTAGATCGGAATGTTGTGAGTGTACGCGAGGAGAAAACGGGTAAAGTCAAGACGTTTCAGCTGTCTGCCCAACTTAAGGCGTATATTAAGGATTATGTCCAATATATGGACGATGAAAGCTATTTATTCCCTTCCCAACGAACGGGTAACCCTATCAAAAGAATTCGTGTTTATCGGATTCTGAACCAGGCTGCCAAGCAGGTAGGATTAACGGATATTGGCACACACACCTTACGTAAGACCTTTGGCTATCATTACTATTTAAAAACCAAAAATGTAGCCGTGCTTAGGGATCTATTTAATCAATCTGCGCCATCCGTAACGTTGAAGTATATTGGCGTCAAGAATTAATGATAGGCTGAGCGTTTGGAGTTAATTTACAACCTAATCCAAAGAACGCTCAGCTCTAACAAAAGCTATGAACCGTCTTGCCTCTTCCGAAGATAGAGGTCTACCATCCACCGTTAAGGAGAATTTTTGCAAGATTCCCTCATCGGTTAGATCTAGATTTTCGACAAAATCGCGGACATCTTGGTCTAGGACCGTATCTTCTACATTAGTACGGCCTAGCAGGTAGTCAATAGACACATCAAAGAAGTTCGCTATCTTATTTATTGTTTCATAATCAGGTTCACGACGACTTGTTTCATAGTGAGAAAGGGATGCCCTAGAAATACCTATCTTGATGGATAGCTCTTCTTGGGTAAGCTTTCTTTTTTCACGTAAGAGCGCAATACGATCTCCATACTTCAGTTTGATCAGTCCTCACTGTTCGTTTTAACTTATACCATTATATCCACCATTATTAATGAAATATACCAGAAGACTATTATATCAAAGCAGACATTCATTTGACTAGATACAAAATGTATTTAAATATCGTTTCCCCCTCTTGTTAAGTTACGAATTGTATCGTATAATATTTTATATATACATATTGTAACATGATGCGACATTTAGTCATATATAAGGGGACGTGAAAATGGTGAATTTTGAAAAGGTATTTTGTGTCGAATGTCAGGTGATAATGGACAAGAGTCATGCGAGGAAAATTTTTAAAACGGGGTATTACCAAACAACAATTCCGCTTGCACATTGCTTGAGATGTGAGACATTTCAGCATGTTTTTATGCATAGCTTTGAAGGAATGGCTGCAGCTGAAAGTTGTATCTAGTGAATAAGGCGGGATCAACCTGGAAGACGCGAATAGTCGCTGCAACACTCATAAGCCACATTCTACTTGAGTAAAATAGGGTGTAGCTATTCGCACTTGTACTTGTGCAATTGCGGTGATACAATGCGTATCGAATGAATGTTAATGGGAGTGACTGTTGGATTTGAAGCTAGTAGAAATTCCCAGTTGACATTATTAAGATAAGGATGTAACTTATAGTTAAGTTCTTTATAAAGAACAAATTGAGACGTAATAGCGAACGACGCATAGCAGTGTCCATTTTTTGCAATCAAAATACATAAGGTGGGAAAATGCTTGAGCGCAATCAGTGGAATTTATTATATGAACCATGAGGCTATGAATATAGAAGATGGCATGATTTTAATGAAAGGTTTAAGGCAATATCCATCGGACGATATTCGAATTTGGCATAGTGACAACATATTTCTTGGCTGTCATGCGCAGTGGATTACTCCTGAGTCGGTTGGTGAGAGGTTACCTCGATTTAGTGAAGAAAAGCAATTGGCGATTACCGCAGACGCGATTATTGACAATCGACAAGAATTGTTTGAAAGACTTCAAGTAGATCATACATCAAGAAAGAATATGACAGATAGTGAATTGATTTTACTCGCTTATTTAAAGTGGGAAGAGGAAGCTCCGAAGTATTTAATGGGCGACTTTGCCTTCATGATTTGGGATGTGAGGAAAAAGCTGCTTTTTGGGGCTAGGGACTTTTCTGGAACGCGGTCACTTTACTTTTATCGGGATCCCAATCGGTTCGCCTTCTGTACAACGATGGAACCACTGCTCAATCTTTCATATGTTTCAAAAAGTATAAATGAGCTTTGGTTTGCCGACTTCCTGGTTATACCAGGTATGGTTGATACAGTAGATACGTTATCGACTGCTTACAAAAACATTGAACAGATTCCTCCTTCGCACAGCATCACAATATGTGATGGGAAAGTCAGACTTTCAAGATATTGCAAAATATCTTTTGAAGAGCAATTGAAGTTCAAGAAAAATGAAGAATATGAAGAGGCATTTCAGGCGGTATTCCAAGAGGCTGTTACAGCTAGAACTCGTACTCATGGCGAGGTTGGAGCACAATTGAGYGGAGGACTAGATTCTGGTGCAGTAGTTAGCTTTGCAGCAAAAGCATTAAGTGAGAGAAATAAACAATTACAAACCTTCAGCTACATACCAGAAGATCATTTTAAAGATTGGACCTCCCATAATTATGCAGCCGATGAAAGCCCTTTTATAAAAGCAACGGTAGATTATGTAGGCAATATTTCGGATCATTATCACAATTTTGCAGGGAACAATCCCCTAACTGATCTTGATGATTCCCTGGAGCTTATGGGAGCGCCGTATAAGTTTTTCGAAAACTTCTTTTGGTTAAAAGGAATTTATGAGAAAGCCAATCAAAGAGGGGTAAAGGTACTGTTAAGCGGGGCAAGAGGCAATTACTCCATTTCTTGGGGATCTTGGAGCATGACAGTTAATTATTACGCGTCTCTTTTTAAAAAGTTAAGGTGGGCACGACTTTATCAAGAGCTTGATCACTATTGTCATCACTATCAAACAGGAAAATCAGTCATCCTTCCTATCGTTATTAAAAAAGCATTTCCATCCATGCATCGAAGTTCTTCCCTACATATGTCTTCTGAAAATGAAAATCAAACACTCATTAGTGCATCATTTGCACAAAGAACAAATGTTTTTGCAAGACTTCAGGAACATGGTTTTGATCTAAAAGGGACATCCATAGGAGATCCAAATGAAGTCAGGAAAAAGCACTTTGAACAGCTATATCATTGGAATAAAAACGGGACTGCCACTACGAAACTATCTTTACGGTACTCATTATGGGATCGTGATCCTACCAATGATTTAAGAGTCATACGCTTCTGTCTGGCTGTACCGGAAGAGCAATATGTTCTAGGTGGCTTGCAACGATCATTAATCCGAAGAGCAACCAAAAATATGTTGCCAGATAAAGTGAGATTAAATCAACAGGTTCGTGGCGTACAATCGGCTGATATTATACCTCGACTAGCGTCAAACTGGGGAGCTTTTAACCAAGAGTTAAACCAGCTTATCCGTGACCCTCTTGTTTCAGAGATGCTTAATATCGATGTATTGAAACAGGCCATCGCCAATATCGGGCATGAGCCCCGTCCTGAGCTCGCGTTTGATTCTGATTTTAAAATATTGACACGTAGTTTAATGATTTATCGGTTTATGAAAAAGATTACACGAGAGGAGGTGAGCATATGAAGCAAGTTTGGCAAGTACCAGTATTGGAAGTTCTTGATGTTAGCTTGACTATGGGTGGACCAGGGAAAGCAAATCCGGACTGTTTTGACACACATGATTCTGATTTACCTGAATCCAATGCAAGCTGTTTACACCCAGTACATAGCAGCTAAATTAAGCTTAATCAGTACCCCCTATACCTTTAAAAGTGTAGGGGTATTTTTCTAAATATTACCCAATTAATCACTTAGGGAGAATAATATATATGATACATACTAAGGAAAAAGCCATGTATAAAGCATTTGGATTAAACATAAACAGCGAGATTTGCTTACCTGAATTAAGGGTTGCAAACCATACTGAACAATGTGATATTACGATTGAAATCGGTGAGTTATCGAGCTTATGGTCCATGTTAGCTGTTCCTAACGAGTCTTTTGTCATTAGAGAAAACCTAGTTATGTTTGAAGTCCCCAATTCAGCTATCTACTCCATACAAAATGGATGCAAAATTACGGTTCAACCTCAGGAAGGTTGTGGCGAGGATGAACTCCGCCTCTATTTGCTGGGGACTTGTATGGGCGCGATCATGATGCAACGTAAAATTTTGCCGCTGCATGGGAGTGCCGTTGTTGTTCATGGAAAGGCCTATGCCTTCGTAGGTGAATCAGGTGCTGGTAAATCTACTTTAGCATCTACTTTTCTAAGTAAAGGATATCGACTTTTGAGTGATGATGTGATTCCTGTGACGATATCGCCAGACCATATTCCTTATATTACACCAGGATATCCACAGCAGAAATTATGGTTAGAAAGCCTAAATGAGCTTGGTATGGAATCAAGCAGCTATCGTCCCGTTATCCATAGAGCTACCAAATATGCCATACCGGTGCCAGCCCAATTTGCTCCTGAGCCTATACCGCTTGCAGGAGTATTTGAACTAGTCAAAACAGAGAATGAGCAAATTGAATTAGTTCCAACCCCAAAACTTGAACGATTCCTTACCTTGTTCCGCCATACGTATCGAAATTTTATAATTTCCCCATCTGGCTTAATGCAATGGCATTTTGATACTACTGCGAGTATTCTGGGTAAAATTGATGTATATCGGTTATGCCGTCCAGTTACTCGTTTCACAGCCCATGATCTTGCTTCCTTAGTCATAGATACAATAGAAAACGAAAATCAAGCCAATTTATCTAGAGGCTTTAAATAATAAGCAGGAAGGGAACAAAATTATGAAGGATATGCTATTTTTTGTGAAAAAATTACACGCTCTATCAGGGAAAATATTATATATCAATATCCTTGCAATGATTTTCATTAGTCTGCTTGAGGGAATCGGAATTTTGTTTTTGATTCCAATGATAACTGCAAGCGGTATTATAAAGTTAGATGTAACAGGGATTCCCCTTTCGCATTGGCTTGAGATATTTCATAAGGTTCCCGCTTTACTTGAATTACCCCTAATCTTAGGGATTTATCTCTTATTAGTGATCGGGCAATCCGTATTTCAAAATAAACTATCGATTCGTAACGTAAAAATTCAGCAGGGCTTTACTAGACATTTACGGTTAGAGACCTATGGTTCCATACTTCAAGCTAACTGGGATTTTTTCATGAAAAGTAGAAAATCTGATTTAATAAACTTGTTAACTTCAGAACTTGCTCGTGTTAGTGCTGGAACAAATACTTTTTTGCAATTTATTGCATCCGTTATTTTTACGTTAGCTCAAGTAAGCCTTGCTTTTTGGCTCTCACCTAAGATTACCGTTTTTGTTTTAGTCAGCGGATTAGTACTGATCTTCGTATCCCGTAAGTTTCTTAAAAGATCGCTAAAGTTTGGTAATTCGACACTTGAGTTAGGACAAAGCTATCTTGCGGGTGTAACAGACCAAATCAATGGAATTAAAGATATTAAGAGCAATCGATTAGAAAAAGCGAGAATGAATTGGTATGTTGCTCTGACCGAACGGATGCAGAATGAACAAGTGGCATATACCAAGTTAAAGGCAGGATCGAGTATACTTTATAAAGCTTCATCGGCTGTATTAATGGCGTTTTTTATATATTTTTCTGTGAACTTATTTCGTTCTCAGCCTGAACAGTTGTTGTTGATTATTATCATTTTCTCTAGGCTATGGCCTAGATTTATTGGCATTCAGTCAAGTATGGAGCAAATCGCAGTGGTGATGCCATCTTTTAAAGCGTTGGTAGCGCTACATGAACAATGTGTGGTTGGGAGAGAATTTAAAGAGGGCATGGATCATGAACTCAAAGAGCAGAGGATGAATATGAAACAAGGGATTAACCTTGAGAATGTTTGCTTCCGCTATGATTTGGGGCAACCTGCGTATGCTCTTCAAAAAGTTAATTTGCATATCCCATCTAATCGCATGACAGCCATTGTGGGTCACTCTGGTGCCGGAAAAAGTACCTTAGTAGATGTAATAATGGGATTGCTGAAACCAGAGAGTGGACATGTCATGATTGATGGCATCCCGCTATCAGATGATATCATAGTATCGCTAAGAGAGTCTTTAGGCTATGTTTCTCAGGATCCTTTCCTGTTTAATACGAGTATAAGAGACAATCTGCTCATGGTTAAACCGCATGCTCAAGAGGAACAATTGTGGGAAGCATTAGAATTCTCATCCGCTGCTGACTTTGTAAGGAGACTACCACAGGGTCTTGATACGCTCATTGGTGATCGAGGAGTCAGACTCTCAGGTGGAGAAAGACAGAGGCTTATCCTCGCTCGAGCGATGCTGAAGAAACCTTCGATTTTGATTTTGGATGAAGCCACTAGCGCGTTAGATAATGAGAATGAAGCCAAGATTCAAGAAGTCCTAGAACAGTTAAAGGGGAAAATGACAATTATCGTAATTGCCCATCGCTTATCGACTATTAGGGACGCGGATGAAGTTATTGTTATGGAAGAAGGTAAAATTATTCAGGTCGGAAAATATGATAAATTGGCAAAAGAGAAAAAGGGAGTATTCAGTTTTTTAGAAAAACATGAATGGATGACTATCCAGAAAGTGGAAAATTTCAATTGAGGGGACAGCCCCTAGGATAGCTATCTAAGTAACTGAAACCTCTTGATTTGATACATGTTGTATATATGATAATAGTCATATATACATATTATCAAATGATACGACATGTAGTCATGGATAAGGGGTAGTGAAAATGGTGAATTTTGAAAAAGTATTTTGTGTCGAATGTCAGGTAACAATGGACAAGAGTCATGCGAAGAAAATTTTTAAGACAGGGTATTATCAAACTACAATTCCGCTCGCACATTGCTTGAAATGTGATACGATTCATCATATTATTATGCATAGCTTTGAAGGAATTACCGTAGCTGAAAGTTGAATGTAATGAATAAGGCGGGATTAGCTTTGTATTCGCGAACAGTAGCTGCAACAACCCATAAGCCAAATCTTCTTTTAACAAAAGAGGGTGTGGTTTATTCGTACTTGTATTTGTGGAATTGAAACGATACAATACGTATCCGAAGAATGGCGTTATTGATTTTTCATCCGGAAAAGTGCGCATGTCTTTGTTTATTTTGTGACAGGTATTCTGATCGCTCGTCTACTCAAAGCCTCGATAGTGGGGATATTATTGGATCTGGCTGACTCACAGAATCCATCAATTGATTCGAAATAAGAAAGACCAAACAGTGTAACAGCGGGTAAAACAGTCTTTTTCTGAAAATAAAAGCTTTTTCATAATAAAATGAAAAAACGCCCGCCAGCAACAGAAGTTACTGGGGGCGCTCCATATCAACTCAACAAATGCTTATACGCACTATAATCAATCTGCTGCTTCTCCAGAAAGCTCGTCAAACTTCGATAATCGCGCTTCGGCGTTGCTAATATATATCCCTCAATGCAGTGCTCCCTCGTCACTTCTACCGCATTAGCCTCTAAAGCAACTTGTCCAATTCGCGCGGCAATCGAATGCTTGGCAATATCACGGAAGGCTGTCGGTACAGGTGAAACTAACTGGTCTAGAAATGTCTTGGAATCCGCTGTCCAGAGATGCCGTGAGTTGTCCACGTAATGATTCTGCCAATCGAGCTTCGATTTGCCATCCTCTTTCGGAAGTACCTTGAGAAACTTGCGAAACATGAAATATCCGCCTACCGACATGAAGAATAGCAGCACGCATACCCAGAAAATGATGAACCACATGAAAAAATCATTCGCCATTTATTTGTCACCTCACTAATTTGCTTCAAATAGATAGTAAGAATTATACCTTATTTCTAGATTTCTTGCGACAATACGAGTAAAATAGGAAGGTAGCAGCTACTAATAAAGGAGTTATGACCATGCCTAAAATTGGATCACACGTTTCGTTCTCAGATAAAGGCTTGCTTAATGCAGCAGAAGAAGCCGTTTCCTATGGATCATCTACGTTTATGATATACACGGGCGCACCGCAGAATACGCGCCGTAAACCGATCGAAGAACAGTATATTGAAGAAGGCAAAGCTTTGATGGACAAGCATGCGATGAATGAAATCGTTGTTCATGCGCCATACATTATCAATTTGGGCTCTTATAAGGAAGATACGTTTGAACTCGCAGTTCGTTTCCTTCAAGAAGAGATCCGCCGGACGGATTATATCGGGGTACGTAATATTGTACTTCATCCAGGTGCTTATACGGACAAGGATGCCGACTATGGGATTGCCAGAATTGCAGATGGTTTGAATGAAGTACTTGCTGGCGTCAAAGATACGAATGTTAACATTGCTTTGGAGACCATGGCTGGCAAGGGGACAGAGATCGGCCGCAGCTTTGAAGAAATCGCGGAAATTATGGAGCGCGTAGAGTTCAACAACAAACTGACAGTTTGTATGGACACTTGTCACATTCATGATGCCGGGTATGATATTGTGAATGATTTGGACGGGGTTTTGCATCATTTCGATCGTACGATTGGTTTGGAAAAGTTAGGCGTTATCCACTTGAATGACAGCAAAAACCCGCGGGGAGCAAGCAAAGACCGTCATGCGCCGCTCGGTTCAGGTTGGATTGGTTTTGAGGCGATGAACAACATCGCGAATCATGAGAAGCTGCAGCATTTGCCGATGATTCTTGAGACGCCTTGGATTGGAAAAGAAGACAAAACACAGCGTCCGATGTATGAAGTGGAAATTGCATTGCTTACTAATAAGCTAAGTGGACGTTTTGGCGGCGAGTTCCTAGATCATGTGGAGCGAATTGACTTTTTGCTAACGAAAAAAGACGTTCACTACCGTGATTTCGTTCTCAAGACATGGGAACTGCTCAAAAACGATGCCAAAGCGAAGAAAGCGGACGGACGCGAGCCATTGGAACGCTTGTACGATATTCTTCACGAGGAACAACTTTTCGCTGATCTTAGCGAAGAACAAATTAATCAACGTTTGATTGTCTGGCTTGCTGGAAATGACATCTTGAAGAAGGCTTAGCCTTCACTCAGTCCGATATTACTAGGGGGATATACATGGAAGCGGGAACCACGAATAGCTCAATTCGCCGGGAGATCGAATTGATGAATAGAGCAAGAATGCTAATTTCTTGCCCGGATCAGCCGGGAATTGTTGCAGCCGTATCGCAATTTTTATTTGAATATGGTGCGAATATTGTGCAATCTGATCAGTACACGATGGATCCAGAGGGCGGCATGTTTTTCATCCGGATTGAGTTCGATTTAGCGGAATTAGCGAGTCGAGTTGAGAAGCTAAGAAGTGATTTCTCAATCGTTGCTGAGAAGTTCTCGATGGACTGGAGCCTTTCCCTAGCAAGTCAGAAGAAGCGGATTGCGATTTTCGTATCGAAGGAAGACCATGCGTTGCTGGAGCTATTATGGCATTGGCGTGCAGGGGATCTCAACGCGGACATTGCGATGGTGATCTCTAATCACGATGACATGAGATCACTGGTAGAGCCGTTCGGGATTCCTTTTCATCACATCCCCGTTACCGCGGCTACCAAAGCGGAGGCGGAGCAGCGCCAGCTAGAAGTGATTGGCGATGGCGTCGATGCCATTGTGCTTGCTCGCTATATGCAGATTGTTTCACCATCCTTCATCACACATTATGCGAATCGCATCATCAATATCCACCACTCCTTCCTACCTGCGTTCATAGGTGGAAAGCCTTATGCCCAAGCGCATAACCGCGGGGTGAAGATTATTGGCGCTACGGCGCACTATGTGACAGATGAATTGGACGGCGGACCTATTATTGAGCAGGATGTTCAGCGCGTTAGTCACCGGGATAATGTCGAGGATTTGAAAAGAATCGGTCGCCATATTGAACGGATCGTACTTGCGAGAGCGGTAGCTTGGCACGTAGAAGATCGGATTATTGTGCATAATAACAAGACGGTTGTGTTTAATTAGTATAAGGCAGGTTGTATCCGTTTATGGGTACAACCTATTTACATATAGGCGAGAAGTATAACATTTTAACGGGTTATTGTGGCAAAGCCTTAAAGCAAATGGTACAATAATGCAAGCGAGAATTGTCACTTGTATGTACAAGTTGATGACTGACGATAATACAGAAATATTGGAGGGAATACTCGAATGACTGCAACAAATAAGACAATTGAACAATTAGCCGTCGACACGATCCGTACACTCGGTATCGACGCGGTTGAGAAAGCTAAATCAGGCCACCCAGGTATGGTAATGGGCGCTGCTCCAATGGCTTACGTGCTGTGGAAGCAGCATATGAAACACAATCCTTCAAATCCAAAATGGGTAAACCGTGACCGTTTTGTACTGTCTGCAGGACACGGCTCCATGCTTTTATACAGTTTGTTGCACTTATGTGGATATGATCTTCCAATGGAAGAGATCAAGAACTTCCGTCAATGGGGAAGCAAAACCCCTGGTCACCCAGAGTACGGTCACACAGCAGGTGTTGACGCTACAACAGGTCCACTTGGACAAGGTGTAGGTATGGCAGTGGGTATGGCGATGGCAGAAGCTCACTTGAGAGAGACTTACAACAAAGAGAACTTCCCAGTAATCGATCACTACACGTACGCGATTTGCGGAGATGGCGATATGATGGAGGGTGTTTCTTCTGAAGCGGTTTCCCTTGCAGCTCACTTGAAATTGGGCAAATTGATCATGATGTACGATTCCAATGATATTTCGCTTGATGGCGAATTGAATATGGCGTTCTCTGAAAACGTGCAAGCACGTTTCGAAGCTTACGGCTGGCAAGTATTGCGCGTAGAAGAGCAAAATGACCTTGCTGCGATCTCCAAAGCGATTGCAGAAGCGAAAGCTGATACAACGCGTCCTACGTTGATTGAAGTGAAAACGACAATCGGTTTCGGTTCCCCGAACAAAGGTGGCAAAGGCGGACACGTTGGACCGCACGGTTCACCACTTGGCGGCGACGAAGTGAAATTGACGAAGCAAGCGTACGGCTGGCCAGAAGAGCCGGATTTCCATGTTCCGGACGAAGTACGTGCACACTACGCAGAAATTCAAAAAGAAGGTACTGCAGCTGAAGAAGCTTGGAGCAATCTTTTGAATGACTACATCAAAGCCTACCCAGAGCTTGGTAACCAATTCAGCGCTGCTGTAAGCGGCGAACTGCCAGCTGGTTGGGATGCAGATCTTCCGAAATACACGACAGAAGACAAACCAATGGCGACTCGTGTTGCTTCTGGTAATGCGATCAACGCTGTTGCAGGCAAATTACCTCAACTCATCGGGGGTTCCGCGGATCTAGCGAGCTCTAACAATACAATGATCAAAGGCGAATCCAACTACAGCGCGAGCAACTATGCTGGACGCAACGTATGGTTCGGTGTTCGTGAGTTCGGTATGGGTACTGCAATGAACGGTATGGCACTTCATGGTGGTGTCAAAGTGTACGGAGCAACTTTCTTCGTATTCTCAGACTACCTACGTGCTTCCATCCGTCTAGCAGCGCTTATGCAGCTTCCGGTTATCTACGTGCTAACGCATGACAGTATCGCAGTTGGTGAAGATGGACCGACGCATGAGCCGATCGAGCAATTGCCGGCACTTCGTGTTATTCCAGGCATCACAGTGATCCGTCCTGCTGACGGTAATGAAACATCTGAAGCTTGGCGTTATGCGATTTCCGAAGCAAAAGGTCCAGTAGCGCTTGTATTGACTCGTCAAAACTTGCCGATCCTTCCAGGTACAGTTGAAGGTGCAAAAGCGAACCTAAGCAAAGGCGGTTACGTGGTATCCGACGCTGCTAACGGTCAACCAGATGCACAAATCTTGGCAACAGGTTCCGAAGTTCAACTGGCTGTCGCGGCTCAAAAATTGCTGCAAGCCGAAGGCATCAACGTTCGCGTTGTCAGCTTACCGAGCTTGGAATTGTTCGAGAAACAATCCAAAGAATACAAAGATTCCGTTATTTTACCAGGCGTGAAGAAGCGTCTTGCTGTTGAGATGGCATACCCACTTGGCTGGGAGCGTTACACAGGCGACGAAGGTTCAATCCTTGGTATCACCACATTCGGAGCATCTGCGCCTGGGGATACGGTTCTGAAAGAATACGGCTTCTCACCAGAGAACGTAGCAGCCCGCGTGAAAGCATTGTTAGGTTAATAAATTTGCAGGGGCTCAGCTTGTCTGAGCCTCGGCTTGCACTTATTCGTAGTCACTTTAGAGGAGGAAATATTAATCATGTCCAGCTTTGAAAATGTAACTGTACTTACGAAAGCCAATGTTTATTTCGATGGAAAAGTAACGAGCCGCACTGTACAATTCGCGGACGGCACGAAGAAAACGCTTGGCATCCTGCTTCCAGGTGAATATGAATTCGGAACAGATGTGAAAGAAATCATGGAAATTCAAGCTGGTGAGCTGAGCGTATTGCTTCCAGGCAGCAGCGAGTGGATCACGATCAATGGCCAAGGTGAATTCACCGTGCCAGCGAACACGAAATTCAAGCTCGAAGTAAAAACTGTGAGCGACTATATTTGTTCGTATATCGCAGAGTAATCCGCGAATGTGAAATAGTTTCCGTCTTCCTTTGGTGCAAACCGGGGAAGGCGGGAGCTTTTTTGTGTTCGCCAGCGCTCGAGCTGGCGAGAAAAGTGCCTAATAAGAGTGGTGAACCACTCTTATTCCGCCTAGATCCGCGTGAAACGCGGAAATTAGAGCGGTCAACCGCTCTTGTAGAGCCCGCCAGCCCTCGGGCTGGCGGCTGCGCGTCCGCTCCTTGCATTATCTGCATGGCGTTTCCAGCGCGCACTAAAACAAATACGGCTCCGCAGACGTATTAAGGACGTATGAGCTTATCCGTCGCTCACCGCTCCCTGGGCGAAGTAATCCCTTCGTGTGGAGCCTCCTTAACCAAACGCCCGCCGCCTCCCGCCGTATGCCGAGATGTTCGGCAACACGACTTGATTTTAGCGAGTCTGACCCCATTGCGGCCAGCCTCATGATTTCTTTTTCCTGATAGACAAGGGAATTTGACACATCGCTTTCGCCATACAAGCGCCCAAGCATGTGCAAGATCATTTGCTGACAGCGACGTCTTCGCTGCGTGAGATCATCGTAGGAGAATCGGATGATTTTCCATCCATCCAAGACGAGCTGGTTTTGTCGCATGAGATTATCACTAAAGCGTCCGCGATCGATATCTCTAGCATGAGGGCCATATCCATCAATGTCGAAGCTGATCCGATAAGGCGGACGAATATATGCGAAATCGATGAATCGTGTGCCATCTTGAAAGTCTTTGACTTCATATTCGGGGTGCAGGTGCTGAAAGTGCCCAACAGCCTGCCACCACAGTCCCTCAAGGAATAATTTCTCAGCATGACCATGTCCTTCCACGAGTCTCCTTAACCGTTCACCCGATCTCCGCGCTCGATGTAATTGAATAAAAGCATCATACGCTACTTGAAATGCCATTCCTGTTACCTCCTCTTAAAATAAATAAAACCGCCTCTCCCATTGCTGGGAAAGACGGTGTGCTTCACACGTCATGTATTCAAATGGGTTGCACGAATGTTTGATTACGCATAGATAAGGATACATTATTTTCTTTATTTGGTAAATATGTGACCAGCTTCATAAGCAAATTATTCAAAAATGGCACTGTATGTGCAGGTTCGACAACTATGTAATAATGTGTATACGCTAGCTGTGCAGCCGTTGTAATTTGTACCTACACCGCACTCGCAATATGATCTTCAATATACTGCTCCAACTTAATCCGCACATAAGGCGGTAACCCTGACAGCATACAGCCATAGCGGAAGCTGCGTCCTTCTGTCACGATGCGAATGACGCGACCCGTGATAGGAGGTAATCCAGCTTCCTGCGGGAAGTGGATGACAACGAACATATCGGGAGCTAACAGCACATTGGTTGTGATCTGCAAACCGCTCTCAGAAAGATCGAAGAGCGTACCGTCGATATTTTGCCCGGAGAAAGAACCTTCTTGCTCCCATTGGTAGATGGAAAGCTTTAAGTTAATATCCAGCTGCACGCGTGTATTCTTACGACGTTCACGACCAGAGAGAGGCGAAGCCGGTTTCACTACCTCAACGACAGGCTCGCTAGGCTTAACAACCTGCTGTCCCATCCATTCCTCGTAGCACTTAATGACAGCGCTGAGATCCTCTTCACCTAAGCCTTTGCTAAGGCCGATTTGGAACAGATTAGTAGCCGATTGCAGCATCGGAGTCGGTAATTGGAATTTGCTAGTAATCTCTTGTGCGAGCAGCAGATCCTTCAGCATCAGCTTCAAGGAGAATTGATTGCTGAAATCGCGATCGAGAATTTTCTCGCCTTTGAGCTCGACTTGCTTGCTATTGGCTCCGCCAGAGCGGGCGATTTCTAAGAATTGGCTGGGGTCAATGCCAGCTTTTGTTGCAATGGACAAGCCTTCGGCAAGTCCTGCAAGGTTAATGCCGACCATCGTGTTGTGAGCGAGCTTCGCATAGGAACCAGAACCGCTCGGCCCGAGGTAAAGTGCTTTGCTGCCAAGTACGTGGAACAAGTCTAGCTGCTCCTCGAATACTTCTTGGCTGCCGCCGACCATGAACGTAAGCGTACCTGCTTCTGCAGCTGCCAAGTCCAATAAAGCCGATACGTTTCATGTCCCTCACCTCTAACTTCATTTTAACATGGGAATTAATACCTGTGAATTACTTTGTAGGATCTTTGACCTGCGACCAAAGTCTCTCTACTTACGTGATCTTTCATCGTTGAATGTCATGTAATATAGGCTCACTCACTTGCATTTAGACAAGCAAATAAGTATGCTAGGAAAAGGTAAAAAATAGAGATGGAGGCGAACCTATTGAGTAAAAAACTACAGTTTGATTACAGCAAGGCATTATCCTTTTTATCCCAGCATGAGGTCGATTATTTGGCAGCTCAAGTTGAGCTCGCACATGATCAACTGCATAACAAAACAGGCGCAGGCTCTGATTATTTAGGCTGGGTGGATCTTCCTGAGAACTACAATCGTGAAGAGTTTGCTCGCATTCAAGCATCTGCAAAACAAATTCAATCGGATTCCGACGTACTTATCGTGATCGGTATTGGTGGTTCCTATCTAGGTGCACGTGCTGCACTTGAAATGTTGTCTCATTCTTTTTATAACATTTTGCCAAAAGATAAACGTAAAACACCTGAGATTTATTTCGTGGGAAATAATATCTCCTCGACATATGTGACACATTTGCTTCAATTGCTTGAAGGTAAAGATTTCTCCGTGAATGTGATTTCCAAATCCGGTACGACAACTGAGCCAGCGATTGCATTCCGTATTTTTCGAGAATTATTGGAGAAGAAATACGGTAAGGAAGCGGCTCGCAAACGGATCTACGCAACAACGGATCAAGAGAAAGGCGCTCTCAAAACGCTAGCAACAGCAGAAGGTTACGAGACTTTCGTTATTCCAGACGATGTTGGTGGACGTTACTCTGTCCTAACAGCGGTTGGTTTGCTTCCGATTGCAACTGCAGGCATTGACGTTGAAGCGATCATGAAAGGTGCGGCAGATGCGCAGCAAGAGTTTTCCAATCCGAAGCTCAGCGAAAATCAAGCCTACCAATACGCAGCTGTGCGTAACTCCCTGTATCGTAAAGGGAAAACGATCGAGATCCTCGTAAACTATGAGCCATCCTTGCACTTCGTTTCGGAGTGGTGGAAGCAATTGTTCGGTGAGAGCGAAGGCAAGGATTACAAAGGGATTTACCCTGCTTCCGTAGACTTCTCAACGGATCTTCACTCCATGGGGCAATTCGTTCAAGATGGCAGCCGGATTTTGTTCGAAACTGTTATCCAAGTTGACCAAGTGGCTGATCATATCACCATCGGTACGGATGCGGATGATCTGGATGGACTGAACTTCCTTAGCGGTAAAACGATGGACTTCGTGAACAAGAAGGCTTTCCAAGGCACAATGCTTGCGCACACAGACGGACAAGTACCGAACCTGATAGTAACTTTGCCGGATATGACACCTTATTCTTTCGGATACATGGTCTACTTCTTTGAAAAAGCATGCGGCATCAGCGGTTATTTGATGGGTGTGAATCCGTTCGATCAACCGGGTGTTGAAGCGTACAAAAAGAACATGTTTGCGCTATTAGGCAAGCCTGGTTATGAGAAAGAAAAGGCAGAACTTGAAGCTCGTTTACAGCAATAACTAGTAACACACGTTAAAAACGATCAATCCTATCGGATAGGTCGTTTTTTTGCACCTTTTTTTCCATTATTTATGTGGTAAATTTTCTTTCTATATTGTCGAAGTCTTATGTTGTGTGTAGAATATAGTGAAACAGTTGTTTCCTTCTACCGAGAAAGGTTGGCTATGCTAGCACATTATCGCACAATCCATTCGTATGGTTCGTCTGAGATTATCATCAAGAAGTCACGTTTCATCGGTCATGCTAAACCTGTAGAGTCAGAAGAAGAAGCAATCCARTTCATAGAAGCGATCAAGAAAGAACACAGGTCGGCCACGCATAATTGCAGTGCATATGTCATTGGTGAGCGGGATCAAATCCAGAAGCAATCCGATGACGGAGAACCCAGCGGTAGCGCAGGGAAGCCGATTCTGGAAGTGATGAAGCATCAAGGGCTCAAGAATACCGTTGTCGTGGTTACTCGTTATTTTGGTGGCATCATGTTAGGCGCTGGCGGGCTCATTCGTGCATATACGGATGGGGCTGTGGCAGGCATTGAAGCAGGAAGGCCGATTTATAAAGTAAATCATCAGCTCGTGCTGATTGAAGTCGATTATACATGGTATGGCAAGCTGGAAAATGAACTGAGAAATCAAAAGATGCTGCTAGGGGACATTCAATTTACGGATAAAGTGACCGTTGCTTGTTATCCTTTAGCTGCTGAAGCGGAAGCATTCATGAATTGGGCAACTGATGTAACACAAGGTCAAAGCATGATTGTCGTAGGAGAGAACGAGTATATCGATCATGAGAGCTTGCCTGAGTAGGTGAGCTCCAGACACACCAAATTTCATATGAGCTGAGGATGCGGAGGGATAGGAATGGCTAGGAAAGCAGTCGCGCAAGAGCTTAGCAGAGAACGAATTCTTACAGAGGCGCGGGAATTATTCGCTACTTTTGGCTATCGCGCTTTAACGATGCGAAGCATTGCTAAAGCAATGGGGTACAGTCATGGTGCGTTATATTACCATTTTAATGAGAAAGCTGAATTATTTTATGCACTAATTAAAGACGATTTCGCCTTACTTCTGCAGCGTCAGAAGGAAATGATTGTTCGTGAGCATGGGTTTAGCGTGAATTTGCTTCAAAAGTTAATGATGGAATTCGTCTGGTTTGGTTTAAACAATCCGAATCACTACGAAATGATGTTTATGATTAACGAGCCAGAACTACAACAGTACTCGCGTACCGAACAAGCTCAGTGCTTGGATATGTTCGCTATTGTCATTCGTGAAGTCATGGCTGATCAACCTGGTGCCGAGAGTCGGAAGTTTACACTTCCGTGGAATTTGTTTATGTCTTTACATGGCTTTATTTCCTATTGTATTCAGTTTAAGCTATCCTATGAGGAAGCACGCAAATTAGCTGACGAGCATATTCGCCTAATCTGTGTTAGTCTGGATGTGGATTCTGCTGAATTACAACGTCCGCTAGTCAAAATGGTTGGGCCGAATGTACGGAAATCATTCGTTATATAGGATTAGTAAGGAAGCTGAGACAATTTGTCTTTGCTTCCTTTTGCATATTTGAGACAAACTACATTTTACATTACCCAGCCTGTGCTATAAAATGATGAAAAGACACCGATGGAAGGATGATTACGATGGATTTGAATATATGGTCGGAAGAGAACGTTGAATTTATGTTTGAAGGCATTACGAGAAAGCTGCGCATGGCAACTGGAGGTTCCATTAAAGCCTCCAACGTGAAACAAGAAGTGTACGAGGATCTGAAGGATCTCTATGATATGGTCACGAGCAAGGATCGCTTCAGCATTAGCGAGATTGATGCGATTACAACAGAGCTTGGGAAAATTCGTAAAGCATAGTACAACATAAGCATGCCGCTGTTTCTGACCTTGGGTTGGAATGGCGGCTTTTTTTCCGTCGATAACCCCAACCCCGCCCGCGCCCGATGCCCCATGCCCCATGCACCATGAGGCCTGCTAAGCAAAATAACTGGATTTTCTGCATCTAATTCAAGCTGAATCACTGCTTTTTGGTAAATAACTGGATTTCCTCCTGCTAATTTCAGCCGATTTCGTCAAACGGGTCTATTTGAGCAAAACTAACTGTACAAAATCCATCTAATCGCCTTCAATAGGGTAGTTCCCTGAAAATAGCTGTATAAAATCCATTTAATCAATCAAAGCAGCCCAGCATGGAACCCGAACGTGTTCTTGTACATATCAGCCTTGGTGCTCTTCTTCAATACGCCGAATGAAGTACATACAATCGACCCAACAGGGACAAAATAGGTAGAAATTGGAACACAAGGAGAATCCGAAATTGACTCAAAACGGCGAGGCTTCTACCGTTACTCTACCACAATTCCCACAATCATACTGGCTCGACTCTGTGGACAAGATTCCACATTTTCCCAGCCTAAAAACTGATATGAAGACTGATGTAGTCGTCATTGGCGCAGGTATTACAGGGATCACTACTGCCTATTTACTCGTCAAAAAGGGTGTCAAAGTTGTCGTCCTGAATGCGGGTCCGATTCTCGAAGGAACGACAGGTCACACCACTGCCAAACTTACCGTCCAGCATGGACTTATTTATCATGAATTTCTTTCCCATTTTGGCGAAGAGAAGACCCGCCTTTATTATGAGGCGAACCACGAAGCGCTGATGCTCGTCAAACAAACGATCAAGGAGCTAGGCATCGAATGTCAATTTACCGAAGAAGATGCTTATCTGTATACGAGTGATGATGCTTATTTAAATCAACTGCAAGACGAATATATGGCATATGGGAAACTGCAAATCCCAGCTGATTATCTGGAATCTAACCCTTTGCCTTTTGCGACGAAAGCAGCAATCAGAATGAGGGCGCAGGCCCGCTTTAATCCAGTTCCCTATCTGCTTCGACTCATTCAGGAGATCACACAGCTTGGTGGTCAAATTTTTGAAGGAACAACAGTCGTCGGAGCAACCCATGAGAAGCCATCCATGGTCAAAACAAAACAAGGGCACCAAGTAACCTGCGATTATGTCGTCACAGCCTCCCACTACCCGTTCAACGATATCAAAGGCGCCTACTTCACTCGCCTGCATGCCGAGAAGTCGTATGTGATCGCTGCACGTACGGAGAAAGCATACCCTGGGGGTATGTACATCAATGTGGAGCAACCAAGTCGCTCTTTGCGTGCTGTCACCATAAATGGGGAACCTGCAGTGCTAATTGGCGGCGAAGGACATAAGACAGGGCAAGGCTTGTGTACCCATCAGTATTATGAGAATCTACAGAAGTTTGGGGAAGAGACGTTCGGACTAAAGGAGATTCTGTACCGTTGGTCGGCGCAAGATGTGATTACACTAGATAAAATGCCCTACATAGGTCAGCAATTCTCCGATACGCCTCATCTTCTCATGGCAACTGGCTTTCGCAAATGGGGTATGACGACAAGCATGGTAGCGGCGATGCTGAATACGAAATTAATCCTGGGGGAGCAAAGCCCCTACGAAGAAGTGTTCACACCGCATCGTTTCCATGCCGATCCTAGCGTCAAAACATTTGTCATGCAGAACGCCAACGTCGCGAAGCATTTTGTTGCTGGGAAGTTTGATTTGCTGCATAAACAACCAGAAGAACTATCGCCCGATGAGGGCTCTGTCGTCAGCGTGAAGGGCAAACGAGCTGGTGCCTACCGGGAACCAAATGGTGAGCTGCACGTGGTCGATACGACTTGTACCCATTTGGGATGTGAAGTCGATTGGAACGATGCGGAGCGAACCTGGGATTGCCCATGTCATGGGTCCAGATACAACTTCCAAGGAGAAGTGATTGAAGGGCCAGCGAAAAAGGCGCTTACCAAGCTAACCGTAGAGTAGTGTCCCCCTCAGGACAAGAGCGTATTTTTGCATGAAAATGGACAGCTATCCATGCGATGTTACCCCATGAGCCATACACTGTAGAGCAATGTATCTCTACTCATCTGAAGGAGGTGGACGTTCGTGGCATCTAAAATTCGTAAAGAAGACGTTCGTAAATTGATCGGGAAAGACATCTTCGCTGTTAAAAAAGATGGTACACAGGTAACGGGTAAATTAGTGCGGATCAGCGGCAACAAGTTGATTGTTGCTCCAGAAAACGGCAAAAAAGTGCAAATTAAAGCGATTGTCCCATTGGTTTTATTTGACTTGTTAGCAATTGGCACATCACCTTTTGCCTTTGGTGGCTTTGGCCCTGGCTTTGGCGGTGGCTTTGGCCCTGGCTTTGGCTTTGGCGGTGGCTTTGGACCTGGCTTTGGCGGTGGCTTTGGCCCTGGCTTTGGCGGCGGCTTCGGTGGTCCAGGACTCTGGTTCTGAGATTGATCGAAATAGAAGGCTCTTTCCTACTGGGGAAAGAGTCTTTTGTTGTTTTGAGAACCAATTGGAAATGCGCACCAATCCGCTGCCCCCTGAATAGGCTAAGATACAGGTTTACGGCTTGAGGCACCGGCAACACGCGCTGCCAGCTAAAACCATCCGCGGACAGGGAGTGAGCAGCATGCCGAGTTCCATCGTGTTTAACATGATCAATATTAATAATCAGAATACGAATGCAACGATCGGGATTGGTGAAAACGCACAATCCAGCTGGGATTCCCATAGCAAAAACAATTACGGTACCGGTGAATTCATCGGTAATTCGATCGCCTGCAACTTCGTCAATACCATCTTTGATAATGACTTTATCGATGCTCCAATTAATGATCAGGACTTTAAACCAGCCGTAACCAATCAAGTTTAGGTGAAAGGGTGTAGGCGATGCAGAAGCTGTTGCCCGGTCCGTTAGACCCGCCATTGATACAATTTGATGCGATTCACGTGAACTCAATAGCCGATGGATCTGGTATATTCATTGGTGCGAATGCCCAAGTGAATTGGTCAACAAGCAGTAAAAGCAACAGCGGCCTCGGTGAAGTGAGTGGTGAACATAATGTGGTGTGGAACAATATTAACACGGTTTACGACAACGATATCATCGATGCGCCGTATACGAAGGGTGATTTGATCATTGGTCGTGTTTGAAAAAAAGCTCCGCGACAGCCTTATTCGGCCGTTTGCGGAGCTTTTGTCGTTGCTTCTGAAACGGGAGTCGAGGCGGCAGTCGGACCCGCGGTGAAACCAGATGTCTGCGCCTGCGCGGTGATCATCTCCTGCAGCCACTCTGGCGTTTCGTTATCACCGACATTGAGCATGTCAAGGAAATCCGAATCGTTCAGCATGGAGCGGGTACCGACCAACTGATTGTGATCGCCTTCGACGGCGCCAAAGCCTTGAACCGTTTTTTGATTACTTTGAAAATCAGTTGGCCAATTATTCCCCATATTGATACAGGAGGCACTTTCCACGGAACCGATGCGGATCGAACCGATAATAAAAGTTGGAGACATGAAAGAAGACACCGATAATCACCTCATTTTTCCGCTTTAGGCTGTGGCGGTGTGTAACGGTAGCCCGTTGAAGTCCGCTCAGGCCCTGAACCTTCATGGACGGAAGACGTACTCGAAACACCCTCAGTAGATCTCTCTTGTTTCGACTCTTTCGTCACCTGTGAACGCTGGAAGGCCTTATCCACAGCTTCATCTTGCGCTTTCCCATTCGGTTTAGCACCGAAATTGTTTCCCAAATTCAACGAGCCGCTCAGTTCCTTAATATCGAGATGATCGAGTCGGAAGGTCAAATTTTCGAGAACAGGCTGATGGACGTGAAGGTTATCAATATGTATGCGCGGGTGCTTGGCAGAAAGGTCGGCCAACTGCTCTTCAAGCCTACGCAGCCGCTGTTCCAATAAGTGAACGGTTTGCGTTTCCTTAGAAGACAAAGCCTCGTTTCTCACAGGGGATGGCACATTAAGAGCAGCAGCGGATGGTTTAGTGGGAAGTGGCGACGATTTCTTTTTTTGAAACCACATGGATCGTCTTCAGCTCTTTCGTGTTTTCGGTTTAAAGTCAAACGTATCATTATCTAGAACCGTATGCTTTCCACCCAACACCATGTTGTGATCCCCTGTCAATTCACCGATCCCCTGATTCGTCTTGGCAGAATGCTTTCTTCCGTTGATCCGATTGCTGCCTTTGTTAACGCTAGAGTTTTCCGATATATCATCGATATGAATGGATTGAAATTGAATCCGAACCATCGCTCCACCTCCAAATCTTTTTCAGCATCTCCCTCCCATGTATATGGGGACAAACGCAGAATCATTTCTCTTTTTGCAAAACAAAAAGATCACCGAGTCTCCCCTATGAAGTGGAGTCGGTAATCTTCATTAACAATTGTCTCACGTAAATTGTATAGGGATGACCTTTTCGCCATCCGGAGGCGCAAGTGGAATGCGAATAATAAGCAATCCATTATGGTACTGCGCTCGCATCTGATCCGTCAAGGCTCTGCCTGGCAAGCGGATCGCTCGCTCAAATGTGCCAAAATAACGCTCAGAAAGCCGCATTTGCTCATCACTAACTTGATATGGACGAACGAGCATCCCTCGAATCAGGAGCGATTGGTCGCGAAAAGATAGCTGAATGTTCTCAGGGGAAGACAGTCCTGGCACCTCAGCGACCACAACGAGCTCTTGAGGCGTCTCATACATATCAACTCTGGGTCCGGTCAGCGGAATAATGCTGGCAATGTCCTGCCAGAACTCGGGGCCAAGCACATCGCCGGCTTGCGCCGACAGTCCCTTCCAATCGGGCTTTGACGAACGATTGCCTGGAGGATTCATCTGCCATCATCACCTGACTTCACCATTAAAAGTAGAGCTGCAAGCAGCTTGCTACTAGTTTATGTGCAACCGCGGCGGATTATGGCTGACTTCTAGACTCGGGACATACTTACTGTTGCGGTGGCCGCTGATTTAAGAGTTGCTGCTGCGCCATGCGTACAAGCTCCCGCACCATCGCGCCGCCGATTGGACCGCCGACTCTGCCGGCGTCTTCCGAGCTGAGTTGCCCATTATAGCCTTGTTGCAAAGGAACGCCAAGCGTGCGGGCGACTTCATACTTCACAAGATCGGGGCGTTCAGGATTAACGGCGTACCCTTGATTTTGCATGACGTGAGCTTTGAGAAGCCCTAAGCCATGTTCGGATCCGGGCACCATAGCCCGGTTTCTTCTTCTTCGTGACATCGTCTATCACCTCTTAGGTGTTAGGATGCCCTGTCCCTTTTCGGATCATGAGTACGGAAGGTGAAATATTTATGCCCGACGTAATTGCCAATCGTGTACAAGCCATTTCCAACCAGAATTGCACCATTATGGAGCCAGCTCGTACTGGCATTCGTCAGATAGGATCCTAGCGATTCGGCAAGAAGCCAACTGATCCCATAGGAAAACCCGTAGCAGACGAGGATTACTAGTGCGAACTTCCACCAACTGCTGCCGATGCTGGCATTCGAACGAAAGGTAAACGTGCGATTAAGCAGATAACTCACCACCGCACCGATCGTATTCCCACCAAAGGTCGATACCCAATAATTAAGATCAAATAGGTTAAAGAGTGCAAAGCTGGCCGACAAGCCTACCAGCGTATTCAACACACCAACGAGTAAGAAACGTGCGAAGCTGCCTGTTAACAATGATTTCATGGCATTGGAAGTCATCCGATTACCGCCTAGCAGTGACAGGTTGAATCGCCTGCGAAGTTACAGCTTCTATTTCCAGAGCGTGCTCTGTCAGTTCCTTTTCGATAACAAACAGAGGGCGCTGCTTCACTTCTTTATAAATTTTACCTATGTATTCGCCGATCAAACCGAGAGCAAGAAGCTGTACACCGCCGATGAACCAAACCGAGAGCACGAGTGATGTCCAACCGGTCACGTTGGCGCCTAGAATTTTACCTATAATCGCATAAAGGGCTGCAACGACGCTCATCGCGAAGAGGACGAAGCCCATCACCGTGACAAAACGAATGGGAGTTACACTGAATGACGTGATGCCGTCGAGGGCAAAAGCCAACATTTTACGCAGCGGATATTTGGATTCCCCAGCAAATCGTTCTTTACGGTCATAATAAACCTGTGTGGAGGGAAATCCTAGCAAAGGTACTAAACCCCGAAGGAATAAGTTAACCTCTTGAAATTTCTCTAAATTATCAAGGGTTCGCTTACTCATTAAGCGGAAATCTGCATGATTGTACTGTATTTTCACACCTAGCGATGTCATGAGTTTATAAAAGCCTTGCGCTGTCGCTCGCTTGAAGAAGGTATCTGCTGAGCGATCCTGACGAATACCGTAGACAATGTCGTAGCCTTCATGATATTTAACGAGAAATTCACGAATGACCGCTGTATCATCTTGGAGATCAGCATCAATGGAGACGACGCAGTCGGAATACGCTTTTGCTTTCAGAAGTCCGGCAAGTAAGGCGCTTTGATGACCGGCATTTTTGGCTAGCTTAAGCCCCGTCACGAATGGATTGGAGAGGTGGAATCGCTCAATGAGCGACCAGGTTGCATCTTTGCTGCCATCGTCCACAAACAATACCGTACTATTGGGGGCAACCAATTGATCAGTAATGAGAGTATCTAAGACCTCGCTGAGCTGAAATACGGTTTCCGGGAGTACTTCTTCTTCGTTATAACAAGGGACCACAATGGTCAAAATCGGTTTAGACACAATACCTCGTCTCCGTCCTAAATAGGTAGTAGATGAAATTCCTTGCTTAAGATTTAATTATAGCTAAAAGGGCTAGAAAAAGTAAGCGGCCGGAACGAAATCATCGTCCCAACCGCCATGGCTTTTTAATTACCAACCAAATCCGAAAGTAGCAAGAACGATAACCAAGAGTACGTATAGAACGAGGACTACAGCAGCGCTAGAACCACCAGCAGGGTAACCACAACTCATGTCAATCCCTCCCTTCACAAAATTACTATATGTCATTCGACTAAAGGCTGTATGGTTGAATGTCCCGAATGCGGAATAAATAATTGGGCAACGTGTCCAAAGTTTGGGACATGCGTGGAGAATTCAATCGGAGAGCGATACATGATCAAAGGCTGACGAACGAAATGAGGGGGGACCTCATACGAGATGGAGGTAAACATGCATGCGTTATGAGGAACGCCAGCCGGATGAGACATTGCAGCGATATATCAAATGTTATTGGTATTTGGAGCGGGATTACAGCGCAGCAGAAGAGGGAGAAACCCTATGGCCAGATGGCTGCCAAGAGCTGATCTTTCATTATGGAGCCGATTATTCCGCAGGCGGGCAAGTGATGCCACGGGCATTTTTTATCGGTACGCTTTCACAATATCATCCGCTTACGGCAGAAGGCCCAATCCGTTTATTCGGTGTGCGATTGCTGCCATGGGGTTTGCGTGCCTTCAAGGAGATGGATAGTCGCGAGCTCAAAGACAAGTTTCTTCCACTCAATGACTTTTTTCCCGAACATGAACTCGCGGAGCTAGTTCCGAAGCTGGCAGAGGCAGAATTGGATGAGGGTATCGCCTTACTGACGGCATTTTTGTATCGTCATCTCCAAGCAGAAACTAAGCATGCCGCGATGATTGATATATTATCTAAGCTATATCGAACACCGATGGAGCAAGATGTTCCCATTAGCGTAGCCGAGAGTGGCTACTCACAGCGGCATTTTGAGCGTATTTGTTCGGAACTCGTCGGCATGTCGCCGAAGCAATTAAATTCCGTGTCGCGATTTAATTTGGCTCGGCTTCAAATCTTCTTCAATCCGACATTGGACATTCCAAGCTGTATGGGGCAGTTCGGCTATCATAACTATGCGCACTTTTCCAAGGAATTTAAGAGGTGCCTTGGTATCACACCGACGGAATATAAGAAGTGGCTGCTGCGGCTGAAGGAGAGATCATTACGATAAGGTTTCCCACTTCGCCCACATTTCCCTAGGATTCAACTCATAGACTTCACTTTCCCGAAACATAAACTGGTGCATAATTAACTCTCGGCGCAAGGTAGCAAAATCCGGATGAAAGTTTTTGAGGATGGCGTTTAGTTCTTTCTCAGCGTAAGTGCATCCTTTTTCAAGCTCGGCAACCAAACGCTCGAGGACAATCAGTTTTTTCTTGAGCTGAGCAGGGATATGTTTGAGCTTACCATCTAGCGTGAAAAAGTTCCGTAAAACAGACTGCTTTAGACTGGCATTCTTGTCTTCCGTTTCCATGGATGCGGGCACCTCCTTTTTATTTTTGAAAATAAGATCAGATGTCGCCTGAGCGTGACTGCGAATGAAGGCGTCATTCAATGTGAAGAAAATCGTATTTTTGTCACGGCGCTCATGAATCAAGTTGGCTTCGCGAAGCTTGGAGGCGTGGTGGGTAACTGTTGCTGGGGTCACGCCCAGTTTCTCAGCGAGAGCTTGACCGTTCGATTCGCCGTCCGCTAATAAAATAAGCATTCGAATACGCGTCGCGTCTGAGAGTGCTTTGTGATAGGTAATGATTTTATCTAATTGCATAAAGCAGCCCCCAATAAACTAATTTAGTATCTATCTAATTAGATGATATTTAAATTAGTTGTACGTGTCAAGCGTGAAAGTTTCCTTCTGGACAGGGGTCATGTAAAATACCTGTATAGAAGTCAAAGCTTAAAGGGGAAACAACGATGCGAATACTTGTCATGACAGCAGTCGCTCCAGAACGAGATGCCATTCAGCGGGGTCTTGGTCAGGATAGCCGATTCGAATATGCATTAGCCGGAGTGGGGCTAGCCGCGGCGGCGGTGAATGGAGCCCTCGAACTTGCCAAAGCTGACTATGACCTTTTGATTATCGCCGGCATCGCAGGCGGTTTTGTAGGTCAAGCGGAAGTCGGCTCGCTTGTTATCGCGAGCGAGATCATCGCTGCCGATCTTGGCGTAGAGCTGCTGGACGGCTTCAGCAGCTTGGACGAGCTGGGCTTCGGCTCAACGCGCATCAGCATTGCAGCCGACTTGGCCCAGCGCGTGACGGCGGCGTTGCAAGCCGGCGGCCTGCAGGCGCAAGCGGCACCGGTGCTCACGGTGGCCACGGCCACCGGAACAGCGGCAACCGCCGCTGCGCTTGCGGCGCGTGTGCCTGGCGCTGCCGCCGAAGCCATGGAAGGCTTCGGCATAGCGACAGCTGCGCAGCAGCGCGGCGTGCCTGTGCTGGAGATCCGCGCGATTTCCAACGCGGTCGGCCCGCGAGATCGAGACGCTTGGCGGATCGGTGATGCCTTGAAAGCTTTAGAAGCAGCAGGTTCAGTATTAGCGGAGGTGCTTTAAAATGAAAATCGCATTCTCACCATGCCCAAACGATACGTTTGTGTTCCATGCCTGGGCGCATGGGCTTATCCCAGGTGCACCAGAGCTTGATGTCCTCTACGCGGACATCGATATAACGAACCGTCTAGCTGCTGAAGGCACTGGCCCCGACGTGCTCAAGATCTCTTACGCAGCACTCCCGTGGGTGCTGCAGGACTATGCCCTGCTGCCCTGCGGCGGCGCTTTGGGCAGAGGCTGCGGGCCGCTTGTACTTATGCAGCCAAGCGAAGGTGCGGCTGACCCGGCTGCCCTTAGCGGCCGCCGAGTAGCCGTGCCGAGCGAGCGCTCGACCGCGTACTTACTGTTCCGCTTATGGGCGGAACAGAACGTGCCTGGCGGCGTAGGCGAAATCGTGGTCATGCCGTTCCACGAGATCATGCCCGCCGTGCGGGACGGCCTTATCGATGCCGGCCTCGTCATTCATGAAGCGCGATTTACTTACCCGTCGTACGGGTTAGCGCTTCTAACAGATTTGGGCAGCTGGTGGGAGTCCGATACCGGGCTGCCAATCCCGCTGGGCGCCATCATTGCGCGGCGCACCATGGATCTGGAGGCGCTCGCGAGCTGGGCTCGCGCCTCGGTTGAATACGCGTGGGCGCATCCGGAAGCATCGCGCGACTACGTCATGCAGCACGCGCAGGAAATGGACCCGCAGGTCGCGCAGCAGCACATCGACCTGTATGTCAACGAGTTCACTGCTGATCTCGGCGAGAGCGGATATGGCGCGGTCTTGACCTTGCTCCAGCGTGCCGCTGAGACAGGTCTTGTGCCGCAGATGGATTATGCGGCCCTATTGAAATAGTCTTACCTTGGATCAGAGTATCCAATAGGAACGCCAAAGGCTGTCTATCCCGTAGATGAAATCTACATGGAAAGACAGCCTTTTTTGAGATCATTTTTAACTGAGCATATCCGATCTGCCCCGCTGTAACAGTAAAAACACGCTTACAGAGGGCGATCGTCAGTGAATCTGCCAATTTGGAAGTTGTAACAGTGAAAAACACGCTTACAGAGGGCGATCGTCAGTGAATTCACTGATTTGGAAGCTGTAACGATGAAAAACACGCTTACAGCAGGAGAGCGTCAGAGAATCCGCCGATTTGGTAGCGTAACGGTGAAAATCATCACTACAGGTATGTAACCGCAGTTCGCCTCATCTCAAACCAACCTACCCGATCACATTCACCGGTCGCCCCTCAATAAAACTCAGCACATTACTGCTCGCAACAGCCATCAACCTAGCTCTAGCTTCCTTCGTTGCCCAAGCGATATGCGGCGTAATGATCACATTCTGCGCATGCAGCAAAGGGTTATCTGGCTTCGGCGGTTCGACCGTCAGGACATCAAGTCCCGCACCAGCGATGCGACCATCGTTCAAAGCTTGCGCTACATCTGCCTCGTTAAGCAGGCCACCTCTAGCCGTATTAATCAGAATAGCCGACGGTTTCATCAAAGCGATCCGCTCCGCATTCATCAACTCATTCGTCGCTGGTGTCAAAGGACAATGCAGACTAACCACATCTGCACGCTGTAGTAGCTCCTCCAGTGACACCCATTCAATGCCTTCTACGGGCTCAGGTACACGGCGTCGACTGCCTGTCGCGATCACCTTCATACCCATTGCCTGTGCAATGAGCGCCGTTTGCTTTCCAATCTGGCCGAGCCCGATCAGTCCCATTGTTTGACCGTGTAACTCAACGAGCGGTGATCTGCTATAGCTGAAATCGATCGACGCAGCCCAATCCCCCTGAAGCACACTGTCGCTATGGCGCTGCACCCGATGACTGAACTCCAACACTAACGCAAAAACCAACTGAGCAACCGAATGCGTGCTATATGCAGGAACATTCGTCACCACAACACCGTGCTCTTTCGCTGCTTGGATATCCACGATATTATAGCCAGTCGCCAAAACACCGATGTATCGCAACTTCGGCAGCTGCCCAAGCGTTTCTGCGGAGAGAGGCGTTTTATTCGTAAGTACAATGTCAGCTTCTGCTGCACGTTCAACGATTTCGCTCACAGCGGTCCGATCATAGACAATGAGCTGCCCCAAAGCCCCAAAGCGGCTCCAGTCTAAATCACCGGGATTTAATGTATAACCATCAAGTACAACAATGTTCATCGGTTTTCTCCTTGTATTGGTCCTGTTTCACACTGTTATTTCTTCACACCTGGCTCTTTAAAAGGATTCAAAAACAACTTCGGAATATGCGTCTCAAAACGCATCAACTTTCCTGTCGTCGGGTGCACAAAAGCAAGCACACGCGCATGCAGTCCAAGTCGATTAATCTCCTTCGATTTGGAGCCATACTTTTTATCTCCAGCAACCGGGTGACCGATATCCTGCATATGCACGCGAATCTGGTTTTTACGTCCAGTCTCCAAATTCACCTCAAGCAGCGAAAAGCTTTTGTTGGCTTGCAGCGTTTTGTAATGCGTCACCGCGTGTTGTCCATCAGTGGGGTACGGTGTGGAGTACATTTTGAGTGATTTCGCATGCTCTTTGAGCCACGATGAAATCGTTCCTTCCGGCTTGCGCACCATGCCTTCCACCAAGGCAACGTACGTCCGTTCTTTAACACTTTCCTGCCAAGTATTTTGCAGCTGCTGTTGGGCTTGTTCGGTTTTGGCAAACATCATCACGCCGGATGTATCCCGGTCTAATCGATGTACGACAAAAATCCGTGCCTTCGGATCATGGTTCCGCACATGTGCCGTGAGCTGGCGATAGGCTGTAATCTGATTTTCCTGCGTATCCGTCGCGATGGATAGAAGGCCGGCATCCTTTTGAATTACAATGACATCGTTATCTTCGTGCAAAATACTCATGCCAGCGAGCGGAATATCCTCGACGACTTTATCCTTGTTGATCGTGACTGTTTGATCGGGCTTCAAAGGGTAATTATAAGCTGTTACCGCTTTGCCATTTACAGCGACTTGACCGCGAGCGAGGATAGCTTTTACAGCATTCCGGCCTAAGCTCGATAGCTTTTCTAACAAAAACGGCAGCAGCTCAATAGGCTCCTTCACCGTATACTGGCGAGTACTCGACTCCTGGCTTACCTTAGCAGTGTTCGAGGGCTGACCCTGTGGCTTATTACCAAATTTGGGTTTATGGCTGAGGCTTCCTTTTGGACGTGAACCTTGTTTCTTTTGCATATTAAAATACCTCCTATTGCGATGGCTTACCTTCCGGTCAGATCATTCGACCTCCAATATACCACGTTCGTAAAAGCAAATGAAACGCTATTGCTTATCCCTGCAACTTCTGAATCGTACTCCCTGTGAAAAAATCTCCCTGCAGCCGCACATGCTCAAAAGGTAAATGCGGATTCGCAATCCGCCATAGCATACGATCCGCTGCGCGATAGCCGGCCTCTCGAATCGGCAGCTGAGGGCGAGAGCAGAGCGGCAGCGTATCGCTTTGCTCATTCAACAGCGCGACTAGCGAGCATTGCTGCGGCACTTGAACACCTAATCGGCGAAGTGTGTGATACACCGGCGCAGCTTCCTCATCAATGCCGCATATCACAGCCGTTGGCCGAAGCTCCTGATAAATCCGCTCAAAGTCACGCAGCCACCCCTCCGAACCATCTCGCTCTATTGCATGCTCACGCGGATCCACCGTCACGCCAGCTTCTTTCATCGCTTCGGCGAAAGCCTGCCAACGTATGACAAATCCCCGTTGATCCTTCGTATCCCCTACATAAAGAATGTTCCTATGACCTATTCGGACTAGCCTTCGAACCGACTGATATACAGCCTCATACACATCCCAAATGACACTATCAACCTTGGACTCCGGCGGCGGAAAATTCAGCAGAATGCGAGGGAGCTGCAATTCTAGCAGCTTTTGCTCCAAGAGATCCCAATTCATCCGTGGCGCTATAAACACGCCTTCTGCATACAGCAGGCCTTGATCCTCCGCCCAGTCATCAAATTGAGAGGGCTTCAGTTTAGGCGGAATGAGAAGCGGCTGTACCGTGTGGCCGAACTCCATGAAGCGTTCATGCAAGCCTTGCAGCAGCAGGCGATTGAAGTTCAAGGATTGCTTGTTCTGGACGAGCACGAACCTGCGCTGCACAACGGGATACGGTGAGATGAGGTCTTGCTGAAGCGTTTGCTTCTGATCTTTTGTCATATAGCCAAGCTCGCGCGCAAGCTTGAAAACTTCACTTCGTGTCTGCTCTGACATGCCAGGCAATCCGCGCAGCGCTTTGGATACCGTTTGTATCGTTAACCCGAGCTGGGCGGCCAAATCGTGGAGCGTAATTCGTTTACGCATACGTCTGAGATGTCCCCTTTTCATACAACTTATGTAACATCAATTTTAAACTAAATTTAAACTAAAAAGAAGGTTGTTTTTAAACTACACTTAGAGAGAAGCAAGGCATGGAAGAGGCAAGTGAGATACTAAACAAAATTACCTAAGGGAGCGAAGTCAGATGATCAAACAGATAGAAGCAGATGTGGTTGTAGTAGGTGGGGGACCAGCAGGTGTAAATGCGGCAATTGCGGCAGGACGGAGCGGGGCCAAAACCGTTTTAATAGAGAAATACGGCTTTATTGGCGGCATGTCGACGGCCGCGCTGGTGTATCCTTGGATGACGTTTCATACGACGGATGGTAAACAAGTCATTGCGGGACTTGCCCAAGAAATTATTGACCGTCTCATGGCGATGAATGCTTCACCGGGGCACCTTCGGGATACTGTAGGTTTTGTAAATACGATCACACCTTACCACCCTGAAATATATAAAGTTCTCGCAGTTGATATGCTAAAAGAAGCCGGAGTTAAGCTGCTTTTCCATAGCTTCGTCGATCATGTGGAGACCGTGGATAATCGCATTCAATCCGTACAATTGACGTCCAAATCAGGCCGAATCGATGTCAGTGGCAAAGTGTTTATCGATACAACGGGAGACGCCGATCTCGCGTTTCTGTCTGGAGCGCCGTGTTTGAAAGGGCGTGATGGCGACAAAGCGACACAACCAATGACGATGAAATTCAGAATGCGCGGTGTGAACCTGCCTGCCGTGAAACAATACATGATCGACCATCCGGATGAGTTTTATAAAAAGACGCCTTTCTCCGAGCTCGCTGATCTCCCTCTGTCTGGTGTACTAGGCTATTTCAAGCATTGGAAGGAAGCGAATCTTCCGATCAATCGCGATCAAGTGCTGTTCTTCACAGGTCCAGAGGACGACGAAGTACTGGTCAATACCACGCGTGTGCAGGGGCTGGATGGCACCAATGTTGAGGACTTGACTGAGGCCGAGGAACTTGGACGTAAGCAAGTGCTCATGGTCGCCGAATTTATGAGAAATAACTTGCCAGGCTTTGAAAAAGCCTCCATTTCCAATGTCGGCGCACAGATTGGTATCCGTGAAACGCGCCGGATTGATGGTCAATATGCGCTGCAAGTGGACGATGTCGTGCAAGGCCGTCACTTTGATGATGTGATCGCACGCAGCGGCTATCCGATCGACATCCACGATCCGTCCGGCAAAGGCGTCACCGCAGCTTGGGTCAAAGGCGACGGCGCCTACGACATCCCTTACCGCTGCCTGCTGCCGCAAAAAATCGAAAACCTGCTCACTGCAGGGCGCTGCATCTCCACTACGCATGAAGCGCTCGCGACCACTCGCCTCACGCCAAGCTGCATGGCGACAGGGCAAGCCGCAGGTTCAGCAGCGGGACTCGCTGTTAAGCATGGCGTGCTTCCAGCGGAGATTAATGTAGCGGAACTCCAAGCTGTCCTTGAGCAGGGTGGGGCTTTGTTGAAATAGATAACTACCACGAAACCGAAACCCACAACCCGTAACTATTAATTAGTTGCGGGTGTTTACGTTAAAACGGCGTATTTCCCCCACTAACAACCTCAAGTAAGCTACTCAACTCCGTACGCCGCAGTAGGCTAGGAGCAGCGAGTTGAGCTGACTTTGCGAAGCTGGATATTCCAACGTCAAGAGGTGCTACTCTAACTGTCATTCTAAAGCGGTAATATCCAGCTTCAGAGCGGCTCAGCTATTCCAACCGATGTTCTGAAGCTGGAATATCCAGCTTCAGTGAGGCTCAGCTACTCCAACCGACGTTCTGAAGCTGGAATATCCAGCTTCAGAGTGGCTCAGCTACTCCAACCGACGTTCTGAAGCTGGAATATCCAGCTTCAGAGTGGCTCAGCTACTCCAACCGACGTTCTGAAGCTGGAATATCCAGCTTCAGAGTGGCTCAGCTACTCCAACCGATGTTCTGAAGCTGGAATATCCAGCTTCAGTGAGGCTCAGTTACTCCAACCGACGTTCTGAAGCTGGAATATCCAGCTTCAGTGAGGCACAGCTACTCCAACCGACGTTCTGAAGCTAGAATATCCAGTTTCAGTGCGACTCAGCTACTCCAACCGATGTTCTGAAGCTAGAATATCCAGCTTCAGAGTGGCTCAGCTACTCCAACCGACGTTCTGAAGCTGGAATATCCAGCTTCAGTGAGGTTCAGCTACTCCAACAAACATACTGAAGCTGGAATATCCAGCTTTAGTGAGGCTCAGCTACTCCAACAGACATTCTGAAGCGGGAATATCCAGCTTCAGTGCGACTAAGCTACTCTAACCGACGTTCTGACGCTGGAATATCCAGCTTCAGTGAGGTTCAGCTACTCCAACCGACGTTCTGAAGCTAGAATATCCAGCTTCAGTGCGACTCAGCTACTCCAACAGACATTCTGAAGCGGGAATATCCAGCTTCAGTGCGACTCAGCTACTCCAACAAACATACTGAAGCGGGAATATCCAGCTTTAGTGAGGCTCAGCTACTCCAACTAACCTTCTAACGTGTACAGCGAGTTGAGCTGACTTAGCGAAGCTGGATTTTGCTCGAAACTCGAGCCTCTCCTTGCTTCCTGCACTCACCTCGTCCACCCGCCTCCACTCGCTTCCGCCACCCCGAATACACCCCCTCAAATCAGGGAACACTAGCACATACATCATCTATCGTGAGAGAGGCGGGTCCCTATGCTTTTATACCAATTAACGCAATGGTTCGAAGAACGCACGACCTTACAGCAAGCGCTGCAACGTGAACCGGCTGAATCTGCAGGCGAAATTCATCAGAAAATTCAAGAAGTCGAGCAGCAGCTCTATTCCCACGCCGAACGCTGGAAAAACGCCATCGAAGAAGCCTCCTACCTGCAATTCCCCTATGAAGTCCCGCATTTGGACGACGATATGGTTCTTTAACAGTCATCCGTTTCTCCAAACGCGCTGCTTAAGTCGTCCCTCATGGGAGGGCTTGTCTTTGTATTTCCTCCGTTTTCGTGTAGAATTAGAAGGCACGATAACCCAGAATAGAACGAGGTTTTTTTCATATGAAAGTACTTGTATCCACACTGAACGCCAAATTCATTCATACCTCCTTGGCTTTGCGCTATTTGAAAGCGTTCTGCGAGAAGGATTTTGATGTTGAAATATCCGAATATACGATTAAAGATCCCGTCATGAATGTGGTCTCTGATATTTATCAGAAGGCGCCAGATGTGCTGGGCTTTTCCTGCTACATATGGAACATTGAAGAGACAATCAACATTATCAAAATGATCAAAAAAATCAGACCCGAAATCCTCATTGTCCTGGGTGGACCTGAGGTTTCATATGACACGGACTACTGGATGGACCGCATTCCTGAGGTTGATTTCATCGTTATGGGCGAAGGTGAGGAAACATTCCACCAGCTGCTGACAGAGATTTCAACGACGCGTAAATACCATTTCGTGTATGGCGTTGCCTACCGCAAGGAGCAAGAAGTGATTCTTATGCCGGGCAGACCGAAGCTGAAGCTGGATGATATTCCGTCGCCGCATCGCTTCAAGGAAGATATTCCAAGCCTGGCGAATCGTGTTGTTTACTTCGAGACGAGCCGCGGCTGTCCGTTCTCTTGCCAATTCTGCCTATCGAGTATCGAGGTGGGTGTGCGGTATTTTGACATGGAGCGAACGAAGTCAGACTTGCTATACCTCATCGACTCAGGTGCGAAGCTGATCAAATTCGTGGATCGTACGTTTAACATTAAACGTGACTATGCGATGGAAATCTTCGAATTCCTCATCCAAAATCACCGCGGCACCGTGTTCCAATTCGAGATTACGGCAGATATCATGCGCCCTGAGGTTCTTGACTATCTAGCTGAAAATGCCCCTCCGGGCACGTTCCGTTTTGAAATCGGAGTGCAATCGACGAATGACACGACGAACGACCTCGTGCAGCGTAGACAGAATTTCTTCAAGCTGAGCCGCACCGTGTCCAAGGTGAAAAACAGTCTCAAAATCGATCAGCATCTCGATCTCATCGCCGGATTGCCTGAAGAGGATTACAACTCGTTCCGTAAGACGTTTAACGATGTTTTCGAGCTAGGACCAGAAGAACTTCAACTGGGCTTCCTCAAAATGCTGCGCGGCACTGGCATGCGTAAGGATGCACATAAATTTGGCTATATTTATATGGATCACGCCCCTTACGAGATTCTCGGCAATGACATCCTGCCATTCACCGATTTGATTCGCATCAAGCGGGTGGAGGATGTGCTTGAGAAATATTGGAATGCACACCGCATGGATCATACGGTGAAGCACTTAATCGCCAACGAATTCGCGTCGGCGTTCGATTTCTTCCAAGAGTTCGGCGACTTCTGGGAAGGCCGCGGCTGGCAGAAGATAGGGCATCAGCTCGAGGATCTGTTCACTCGCTTACGCGAGTTCCTGATTCATCGCGGAACGCCAAACATGCACATCATCGAAGGCCTGATGAAGCTCGACTACTTCCTCGGCCATAAATATAAGCCGCGCAAAATCTGGTGGGACTTCACCTTGGAGAAGTCCGAACAGAATGCGTACCTCAAGCTGGTCGCGGAGCAGCCTGAGCTCGTCAGCGGAGACTTCCAGAGCCTCCGCATCAACGAAAAAGACCTCCACAAGCATGCGATGCTTGAGGTCCTGCCATTCGCTTTGCAAACGTACTTGCAAAGCGGACAACTCGACGAAAGCAGCAAGGAGCTGCTTGTCGTGCACTTCCCGCCGGACGCACAGAAGCCGGCGTCCTACTACACGATGCCGCTGCATCAGCAGCTGGCAACGATCTAACAACCAACCCCCTCACGCGACCGCCGTGAGGGGTATTTTTTGTCCCAAATTGGGTAATCTAGGGGAGTTAAAGCAGGTTGAGACTGAAAGGAGAGCTTAGTATGATTGAAACGAAAAATTCACAACTTGAAGAGCAAATCATCCAGGTGCTAAACGCCAATCAAGTGTGCTCCTTTGCGACGATTGACGGTAACAAGCCCAAGGTGCGTTACATGGCCTTGTTTCACGACGGTTTGGAGATTTATTTAACGACGAGTAAGAAAACAGATAAGGTCGAAGAACTCCAAGAAAATCCCCATGTGCATATTCTTGTAGGATATGACGGTAAGTCTACGCCAAATATTTTGCAAATTCAGGCTACCGCTACGATCTCTTCGGACAATGCCCTTCGTGAGAAGCTATGGACCGATGATATGAAGCAATGGTTTGAGGGGCCGCATGATCCTAACTATGTCGTGATGGACATTTCCCCGTCTTATATTGAATATTCGAGCAAAGGTTCCGAACCTCAAATTTGGACGAAATAACGCCGATTCGCAGCCTACTGAACATTTCCCTAAAAAATCCATTGACCACAGGCAAGGTTCAGTGATAAGATTATAAAAATTTACCTATGGATCAAGGAGGAAATTGTAAAGTGGCTACGTATTATATGGAACCATCTCGTACGTTTAGTGAGTTTCTGTTGATTCCTAACCTGACGACGAAGGCATGTACACCGGCAAATGTAAAGTTGAAGACACCGTTAGTCAAATTTAATAAGGGTGAGGAGCCAGCGATCTCACTGAATATCCCGTTTTCTTCTGCTGTCATGCAAGCCGTATCCGATGATGGAATGGCTATTGCGTTGGCGCGTAGTGGCGGGATTTCGTTTATTTTTGGCTCGCAGTCGATTGAAGAACAAGCACTGATGGTGCGTAAGGTAAAAGGGTACAAGGCTGGTTTCGTCGTAAGTCGTTCTAACCTGAAACCAGAGCAAACGCTTAATGATGTGCTAGCTTTGAAAGAAGAGACAAGCCATTCCACAGTTGCGATCACCGACGATGGCACAGCGAACGGGGAATTGCTGGGGATCGTAACAGGTCGTGACTATCGTCGGAGCCGTGATCCGTTGGATCGTAAGATTTCAGAGTTCATGACACCTTTCGAAAAATTGATTTACGGCAAATCTGGCATTACGTTGTCAGAAGCGAATAACCTTATCTGGGATCACAAGTTAAACTGTTTACCGATTGTTGATGACAATGGGAAATTGGACACGCTTGTTTTCCGTAAGGATTATGACGAGCACAAAGAGAACCCGATGGAGCTGCTGGATAAAAACAAAAGCTACATTGTCGGCGCTGGAATCAACACGAAGGATTATACGGAGCGAGTTCCTGCGCTTGTTGAGGCGGGCGTAGACATTCTCGTTATCGATTCATCTGACGGTTACAGCGAATGGCAGCATGAGACCGTCCAATATGTGAAACAGAATTTTGATGTCAAAATCGGTGCGGGTAACGTCGTTGACCGTGAAGGCTTCCGCTATCTAGTAGAATCAGGAGCTGACTTTATCAAAGTAGGGATCGGCGGCGGTTCTATCTGTATTACGCGGGAACAAAAGGGTATTGGCCGCGGCCAAGCTTCCTCTGTCATGGAGGTTGTTGAAGCGAGAGATGAGTATTTTAAAGAAACCGGTATCTACATTCCGATTTGTTCTGATGGTGGTATCGTACACGACTACCACGTTACCCTTGCTTTGGCGATGGGCGCTGACTTCGTTATGTTGGGCAGATATTTTGCTCGTTTCGATGAGAGCCCGACAAGAAAGCTTAAAGTAGGTAACAACTATGTGAAAGAATACTGGGGCGAAGGCTCCAATCGTGCTCGCAACTGGCAGCGTTATGACACAGGCGGCAAAAGCAAGCTTCTGTTCGAGGAAGGGGTAGATTCCTACGTTCCTTATGCGGGAAGTCTGCAAGAGAACCTCGACAAGACGTTAGGCAAAATCAAATCAACAATGTGCAACTGTGGTTCATTAACACTCGATGAGCTTAAGCAAAATGCAAGAATCGCACTAGTTTCCGCGACATCATTGGTTGAAGGCGGAGCGCACGACGTAATTCTCAAAGAAAGCAGCCTTTCGGAAGAAGGCTAGCTCACAAATAAAAGCTCTCTGACAGTGCCCGTCAAACGCGGCGCGATCAGAGAGCTTTCTTTATTTAGCGATACCTTCGCTTCGTTTATGGCAAATAACTGCGAATCACTGTCATGCTGCCCTCAAGTGAGTAGCTGCCCAAATCGGCAGGAAGCAAGAAACAGTCCCCTGGTTTGGTTGGGATCTGACCGTCAGCCCATTGCAGAGTCCCGTTACCATCCGCGATCACAAGGATGACGAAGCTGTCTGGCGTTGTTGCGAGTTCCCACTGCGGGCCTACAAGGCCTTTTTCTACGGTGAAAAAAGGAGAAGACGCGAGCGTCAGCCATGTGCCGGCTTCTGTCAAATCCGTTTTCATGCGTGTGGAACCTGAACCTTCATACGCGATGACATTGAGCGAGTCTTCGATATGAAGCTCACGCATTTTGCCATCCAAGCCAGGACGATTATAATCATACAACCGATACGTGGTATCGGAATTTTGTTGAATTTCGGCTACAAGTACTCCCGCGCCTAGCGCGTGCACCGTACCTGCAGGTATGTAAAAGGAATCCCCAGCTTCAACAGGTACTTCTTGCAAGCAGTCCATAATGCGGTTGTCCGCAATGGCTTCGGCAAGGCTTTCCCGTGTTACGCCGTCTTTCATGCCATATATAATTTTGGCGCCGGGCTTTGCATCGAGAATATACCACATTTCTGTTTTGCCAAGCTCACCAGCCGCAAGATTCTCGTAGTGATCATTCGGATGAACCTGCACGGACAAATCGTCTTCACAATCCAGCAGCTTGATGAGAAGCGGGAAACGACCATTTTTTTCAGAAAATCCTTTGGTACCAAACAATGTTTTGCCGTATTTCTCGCGGATTTCATCAAGACCTAAGCCAGCTAATTCGCCGTTGATGACTTTCGTTGTTCCGTTCGGATGATCACCGATCATCCAGCCTTCGCCAATGGCGCCTTCAGGAAGCTCAAAGCCAAATCGTTCAAGGGTTCTGCCTCCCCAAACACGTTCTTTCATTTCAGGTTGAAATTGTAGCGGGTATGATTTCAAAACAATCCCTACTTTCCCCTAGTCTATTCTATTAATCTGTCATTTATTACTCTCTAGCATTATATCATGTAGCTATCTTTTTTCTAGAGCTAAGAGATACGGCGCAGAGGTGCTTCTATTTACAAATTGGTACCGCAGCACTTGAAACGCTGCGAGCGGAAGTTGAGAAGCCCAGCGCTCGACCGCTGCGGCTTCTTCCGATCCGCCATCGTGTCCGCTGTACAGCACGATGGTGACGATTCCGCCTTTGCGCAGCAGGCGGAGGGCGGCTTCAAGAGCAGGAATGGTGGATTCCTGCTCGGTGATAATGGCTGTATCGGCTCCAGGCAGGTAGCCGAGATTGAAGGTGACCGCGGCGACCTTGCCGTGGCGGTCTTGCGGCACGGCCGCTTCCATGAGCGCATGGCTGCATAAGCTCATGGCAACGTGCGCGTCTGGCAGCTCTTTCGCCAGACGCTGCTCGGTTTGATCCAGCGCAGCCTGCTGGATATCGAAGCCGTACACGCTGCCGCGTGGGCCGACGAGCTTCGCCATGAACAAGGCGTCAACGCCTGTGCCTAACGTGGCATCCACAACAGTATCACCTGGCTGGACACGCTGCCCGATAAGTTGATGTACATAACTCAGAACAGATACTAATCCCATATGTAAAGTGGCCTCCAATTTCCCGATAGTTCATTTTTGTGACGATGCGCTAATTGTCTGATCTGTGGTATTAAGCCACTTTATCGCAAATAGAGCATCCTGGTTCCCTTTCTCCAGGATGCTCTTTCAGAACGCAGCTATGTTAAGTCAAGCTTTCTTTTCCCGCCCAATACTTCCCTTGCCATGTATTTCTCTCCAACAACAATTTATCAAAAGCGTTCAACACTTCCCATTTCTTGAGGCTCCACATCGGTCCAATTAGTAGATCCCGCGGCGCATCCCCAGTGAGACGATGAACGATCATTTCTGGCGGTAGAATTTCCAATGTATCGACGATTAGCTTGACGTATTCATCCTTTTCCAAGAATTGCAGTAAGCCTGCTTCGTATTGCTTCACCATCGGTGTCTTGCGCATGAGATGTAAGAGGTGGATCTTGATACCTTGCACATCCATCTGAGCAACGGCCTTCCCGGTATCCAGCATCATTTCATGGGTTTCTCCAGGTAATCCATAAATAATGTGCGCACAGACGCGGATATTATGCTTGCGCAGCTTAGCAACGGCATCCAGATAACATTTCGTATCGTGAGCACGGTTGATGAGCTCAGAAGTGGATTCGTGAACGGTCTGCAGACCCATTTCTACCCATAGATATGTGCGCTGATTCAATTCAGCCAAGTATTCAATGACATCATCCGGTAAACAATCCGGCCGCGTCGCGATAGACAAGCCTACAACGCCTGGTTGCTGCAAAATAACTTCATAATACTCGCGCAACTGCTCTACTGGTGCGTAGGTGTTCGTATAGGCTTGGAAATAACCGATATAGTTGGCTTCGGGCCATTTTTGATGCTGAAGATCGCGTATCTTATTAAATTGTGTGACAAGATCGTCGCGGCGACTTCCTGCGAAATCTCCCGATCCGCGTGCGCTGCAGAAGGTACATCCACCAGTTGCAATATTGCCGTCTCGATTGGGGCAGGTGAAGCCAGCATCCAACATTACCTTGAATACTTTACCGCCAAGTGCTTCGCGCATTTCATAATTCCATGTATGGAAACGTTTATCGCCCCAAAGCTGAGGTGATTCCTGGATTAATGTAGACATAGGACCTGTATCCTTTCTTTCTGTCAAATATGAGAATATATATGTTTCACCTAATAATATGGCTATATTTCTCCATAAACACTGAGATACGTCCTTGGAGGACGTATCTCAGTGTTTATTTTGTTTCAACCTATATTGTATCGAAAATTACACATGAAAGCGACCCCTGCCTTTCCAACAAGTCCCCCAATAAAACTGTTCATATGCGAGCATGATAACCTTGCACCACAATTACGAGCTGAGAGGGGAAATTGACTACATGAAAAAGTTTCGTACGATAACTTTGGCGGTAGCATTGACAGCAGCTTTAAGTATGGGGGCGGCAGGAGCTCAGGCAAGGAACATGGATATGGGGAATGCAACCGGAACGGGATCACCAATAGGGACATTGGGGACAACAACGGGGACTACGACATCAACGGGCTATACAGGAAGCAACTATGATGCTACTTCACCAGGAATGGGGTTAGGAACTGGCGTCAGCTCGCAAAATTTTAGTGGAAATGGAACGAATGGTATTTACACCGGAAATAGTACGACACCTAATACGTATTCCGGATATGGAACCACGACAAGGGGAACTGGTGTCATGGACCATATTAATGGATATGGAACGAATCCGGTTGAAAGAGGAGCTAATGCAGTTGAAAGAGGTGTTGAACGCGGAGCTAATGCGATCGGAAGAGGTGTCGATCGCAACACGAACATGGTTGATAGAATGAGTACAAAGAGCATAGCGACAACGCCACCAAGCACTTATAGAGCTTATGCAACCACGGATAATGACAGTGATATTAGCTGGGGATGGTTAGGTCTCATAGGGCTTTTGGGCCTAGCAGGTCTACGAAGCAATAATAGAAGAAGAGACGAAAGTTATAAATAATGTTCATTGAACACCTCAGAAGCACCTTCCATTTTGGAGGGTGTTTTCTTGTAGTTTACGCTTAAATGTCTCTCATCTATGAGAGAAAGCTTTTGATTTTTTTTATAGAATCGACTATGATTTGTATTCGAAAGCATGTACGTGTAGGAGGAAAATGAATAATGCGTTTACGGGGCAGAAAAGGTATTAGAGAAGATATAGAACGTCAAAAAGAACTAGTTGTGATGAATGCCAAGGATTATAAGGGCAAATGGGCCGAGTTATTCGGAAATAATAACCCGATTCATGCCGAGCTTGGGATGGGTAAAGGGCGCTTTATTAGTGCAATGAGCAAAAAATATCCGAACATCAATTTCATTGGTGTGGATATGTATGATGAACTGATTCGCAAAGCAAGTGAGAAGGCTAAAGTCGCTCATGAAATTACAGTGGAAAATGAAGAAGATGCGGTGCTTAGCATTCCAAATCTAAGGTTGATGCTGTTCAATATCGAGCATATTGAGGATGCTTTCGCTGAAGGTGAGTTAGAGCGCGTTTATTTGAACTTTAGTGATCCTTGGCCGAAGAAAAAGCATGCACGCAGACGTTTAACCCACCCAGGCTTTGTTGCCAAATATCAACAAATCTTGAACGCCAAAGGCGAAATTCATTTGAAAACCGATTCTCAATCCTTATTCGAATTTTCTTTGAATTCCTTTGCCGATATGGGTCTGAGAATGCGCAATATTTCGTTGAATCTTCATGTGGATGGTATTCATCCAGATCATGTGATGACCGAATACGAAACGAAGTTCGCGGGGCAAGGCATGAATATTCATCGCTGTGAAGTTGTTATAGGACAAGAAGCATTGTCTACACATCAAGAGCAATTGAAGCAAGCCGCTGCATCCGTCTTGGCCGCTGAATCGAAAGAATCAGCAGAATAGACACAAACCAAACAGACTTTCCAATGTTGCGTTTAAGCAGCATGGATCGTCTGTTTTTTCATCCAAGCAATTGCAGGATCACTTCTGATCCATCGCCTGCCGGCAGGTGACTCTTCCTATTTTGATTAGAAACACGCTTGGCTTGCACATCCGCATAGCGACCAGCAAGCATGGACAACCAGTGAGAGATTGTATCTGCCGATTGGATCGATTCTCCGAAGCCATGTCTTGTAAAATAATGCACATTTTCTTCCTCTTGGCCTGGAATGGGATCATAAAACAACAAGGGAATCGACTTTGCAAGTCCTTCCGAGCACGTCATACCACCAGGCTTGGTTACTAGCAAGTCAGAGACCTCCATGAGCTTGCCTATCTCTTGTGTAAATCCATGCAGATGGATATTGGGATGCTGATACCTCGGATCCGATGCAAGCTTCATTAGAACTTTCTCGTTACGTCCTAAACAGAAAATAAACTGAATTCGGTCTCTCCAAGTCAGCAGGTGCTCGCTCAAAGAATCGCCGCCGATCAAGCCCCAACCTCCGCCCATGACCAATACGGTAGGCAGGGCAGACAGCTGGAATTGCTGTCGAATCAGTGTCCTATCGTGTACTTCCCGGAAACTTGGATGAACGGGTATGCCTGTGATTTCGACATGTGCGGCCGCGATGCCATGCACGATGAGCTTGTGTTTAACATCCTCGGAAGACACCATGTATTTATTCACCTCTCGGCTGACCCATGTCCCATGAACATCGTAGTCTGTGATAACTGTGCATAAGGGTATGCGTAAACCTGCTCTTTTCAATCGAGATACAACGACACTGGGAAAAGGATGCGTACATACAATGGCTTGGGGCGCCCAATGTCTGATCATGGCTGCCGTTTGCGCATAGAAAATGCGATGAAGCGCGAGCTGAGTCAACGGATTGAGCGATTTTTGATATTGAGCACGGTACAAACGACCATACAATTTTGGCTGCGTAGAAATCGTTTTCTTATAAGCGCTGAGAATCCATGGTGCCAACGTGGGATGGAGGAAGGAGCCGAGCTCCACTACACGTGTTTCGATGGTAGGACAGCGCTGCTCTAAGCTGCTGGCAAGAGCGAATGCAGCTTGTGTATGGCCGGCACCGAAGCCTTCTGAGAGAATGAGTACTCTTTTTTTAATCGATAGATGTTCCATGATTTACCCCCAGAATGCTACGGTCACTAGCGAAGCCGTCGTTCCAAGCAAACAACCTACGATACAATCAGATGGATAGTGAAGTCCCAGGTAAATCCGCGATAGGCCAACACAACATGCAAGAGGGATCAATATGAGTCCGAGACTGGGTAAAGCATAAACGATGGGAACAATAACCGAAAAGATGGCAGTGGTATGACCAGAGGGAAAGGAATGATCAGTTAGGGGGTTTTTATGTGTAATGGTTTGCGGATGGACGAGATATGGCCGAAGCCTTGGGTATCTCTTTTTCATAATAGCAACAGGAATGTGGCTAATCGTCAAAGCTAGCAGTGCTTGAAGACCAGCTATACGCAGCGAGCCTTGCCCAAAGCATGCTAAGCATACAGAGACCATGATCGCGGCTGTGGCACCACCTAGATGTGTGATTTTCGTGAAAAAATGATCGAGGAAATGATGTTGGATCCGTTGATTGACGAAGTGGAATAGACGTGTTTCATGATGCTGAAGCCAATGGACGACTTTACTCATGAGTTGTTGCCTCCTTCTCACTGAAATTCCTCTCTATCTTTATTGTACGAAGGGTTTATTAGAGGAGGATTAACTGTATGATAAATATTCATAAATTCAATTTAATGTTGCGCTAATCTAGCGTTAACATTTCTATGTTAGGATGACAAATATCTTCGACTCGACTCGGCACAATTTCGCAGTATTTCTTGTTAGTGTTCCCCGAATTTGGAACGACTATCCCGTAGAAATCGCGACGATATGTCCTTATTGTGAACGACGGACTCTTTCCGACTGTGTAATGCGAATGTTGTTAAGGTAGTTAGCTACATCCATTAACAGGGTAATTAAGCAAAAGTTGTCAGCAATTAGCTAGGTGACTTATAATAATGAAGTTGCCGCTTAGAAAAGGCAGTGTTCGTCTAAATGGTGAACTTTTGGTACACAATAAATGAAAAACGATGAAAACAAGACATTTTCGACCCGATTTCAAGCGCATGCTCTATTCGGTGTGTGCGAACCACCCAAATTTCAAAGAACTGCCGTTTTTTCGGTGTTTGCAGACTTTGACAAACGGGGTGAAAGAGAGGAAAATCAAAAACGATTGTTTCACCGTTTGCCTGTTGACATGAATTACCTGTACATAAACGCACTAGGCATACAAAAAGATAGCTGACGTGCACAAAAAAAGGGGGATTTTGCTTCATGCTAGACAAGATTATGCTTACCGTTCAAGTGTTCTTGGCTTTGATCGGTGCGTATCAGTTGTTTTTAACGTTTTTTGGCTGGTATCGTCCCAAAAACAAAAAGATGTTTGCTCCGCAGAAATCGTTTGCTGTATTAGTTGCCGCTCATAATGAGGAACAAGTCGTTGGTGCCTTGATTGAGAATTTGAAGACGTTGGATTATCCGAAAGAGCTCTTTGACATCTTTGTGATCTGTGACAACTGTACAGATAACACGGCTGACATTGCACGCCACCATGGTGTATATGCAATGGAGCGCCGCAATCCAAACCTCAGAGGGAAAGGGTATGCGATTGAATGGATGCTGAAAGAGTTGTGGAAGCGTGAGCGTCAGTATGATGGAATCGTTATGTTCGATGCGGATAACCTGGTTAGTCCTGATTATTTGATCCACATGAATAACGATCTTTGTTCAGGCTCCCGCGTTATTCAAGCTTACCTTGACACGAAGAATCCGAATGACTCTTGGATTACTGGTTCTTTTGCCATCTCGTACTTCTACGCGAACCGTTTTGTTCAAACGCCTAGATCAAACTTGGGTCTTGCCAATTTTCTTGGCGGTACGGGGATGTGCTTCGACTCCAATCTCTTAAAGGAAATTGGCTGGCGGGCAACGAGCTTGGTTGAGGATCTTGAATTCTCAATGAGATGTATCCAGATGGGTATCAAACCGACATTCAACTATGATACGCGTGTTTACGATGAGAAGCCGCTATCGTTTAATGCTTCCGCGAAGCAGCGTCTTCGTTGGATGCAAGGTCACTTTGAAGTAGCTAAACGTTTCTTCTTCCCGTTGCTATGGCAAGGGATCAAAACGGGCAGCTGGATGAAAATTGACGCGGCGATTTATTCGGCGAATGTATATAATTTCTTCTTTGGTGCTATTCTAACGGTTATGCTATGGATCCAATCCATGACTTCACATGGGACAGCTGAGTCAGCCTTGGTTCATGTTAATCCCGTTGTGATCAATTCACTCAGCTTGGCCATCTACGTATTGCTTCCGATGTCTATGCTTATTGAAAAAGCTCATAAAAAGACGTACAAGTATCTACTGCTATATCCGATTTTCATGCTTTCTTGGTGGCCAATTACGTTCTATGCATTCTTCACGCAGAACAACAAACAATGGAGTCACACTGAGCATACACGTGTAATTCGGTTGGATGAAATGAAAAGTAAACAAGTGAGTTGACTTTTCTGAACTGAGATGATATTATATTTCGAGTAAAGCAGAAGCGCCCGCTTCTCACCTGACTAACGTATGTTGGCTGGTTTGAATGAATCATCATGTACATTCAATAGGTTTTGTTAAGAACCTGTTATTGATGAAGATGTGGGCCCACTGTGCCCGCATCTTTTTTATATTTGGAAGAGAGTTACATACTTTATGGAGGTGGAACACAATTAGCAAAGACCATATGATTAACGACGAGATTCGTGTGAAGGAAGTACGCCTGATCGGGGCGGACGGAGAACAACTTGGCATTACGCCAATTCGCGAAGCTCTTCAAATTGCACTTGACGCGAACCTTGATTTAGTAAACGTTGCACCGACGGCGAAGCCGCCTGTCTGCCGCATTATGGATTACGGCAAGTTCCGTTATGAAACGCAAAAGAAAGAAAAAGAAGCTCGTAAGAACCAGAAGATTGTGGATATCAAAGAGATTCGCCTTAGTGCGACGATCGATGAACATGACTTCCAAACGAAGCTTCGCAACGCAGTTAAGTTTCTTGGCGAAGGCGATAAAGTCAAAGCTAGCGTTCGTTTCCGTGGTCGCGAAATCGCGCACTCAGAGATTGGTCGCAAAGTTCTTGAGCGTCTAGCTACAGAAACTGCTGAAATCTCCTCGCAGGAGCGTGCTCCTAAGCTTGAGGGAAGAAGCATGATCATGATCTTAACGCCGAAAGTGACATCTTAGGCGAGTATACTAAATTAGGAGGAACAACAACATGCCGAAAATGAAAACACACAGCAGCCTGAAAGGCCGTTTCAAAATCACTGGCACAGGCAAAGTGATGAGATACAAACAAGGTAAAAACCACTTGCTTTCTGGTAAATCATCCAAGCAAAAACGCGTATTGTCCACGAACCCAACAATGGCTCCTGGCGATGTACGTCGTTTGCAACAACAATTGTCCCTTATCAAAGGTTAATTTTAACACAGCGTAAAATTCGAACATCATTTATATATCCCAGGAGGTAGTTCACAATGGCAAGAGTCAAGGGCGGATTTATTCGCGCTCACCGTCGTAAGAAAATTTTGAAATTAGCAAAAGGTTATTTCGGTTCCAAACACCGCTTATTTAAAACAGCTAAAGAGCAAGTAATGAAGTCATTGGTATATGCATACCGTGACCGTCGTCAAACAAAACGTAACTTCCGTAGACTTTGGATTACTCGTATCAATGCAGGCGCTCGTCAAAACGGCTTGAGCTACAGCAAATTGATGCACGGCCTTAAACTGGCTGGTATCGAAGTTAACCGTAAAATCTTGGCTGACCTAGCTGTGAATGATTCCAAAGCGTTCAACGATTTGGCAACAGCTGCAAAAGCGAAAGTAAACGCGTAAGCTTAGCTTCGCGTCTCGGAGCTTGTCCCCGTAAGGGGGCAGGCTCTATTTGTGTTTTTAGATGTCAGATGTGGTCTTCTCTCACTTTCCATTGTTTTATTCGATCTACCTATTGACTATTGGCCTTCGGATGCATATAATAATCTTTAATCATATTAGATATGGTGAAGCATACGAATGAATCGCTATGAAGAGGAAGAAGTAATAAGGGCACTTATGCGCAGAGAGCGTTGGACTTGCTGAAACCATCGCCTTAATCCCTTAGGTACGAAGTCACCTCGGAGCTGTTTTCCTGAAACATGCAGATTACAAGCAGGTATTAGGGATATTTTATCGTGCTGAGGGTAATGTTTGTAAGTAGAACATACCTGCTAAGGTTATGTGCTGTGAGGCATATAGCAAATTTGGGTGGTACCACGGAAGCTTAAACCCCTTTCGTCCCGTTGAGCGCGTTTTGTGCGCGCACGGGATGAATAGGGGTTTTTCTTATTTTCATGGAATGCTAGACGATGACACGAATTGACTTTTCGAGAGGAGGATCACAATGAATGTTCAAACTGAACCAAAACGCTCTAAAGAAGAACTAATTGAGAAGCTTACGAAGCCAGACCTGATTACAGGTTCCGAGATTTTGCTAAGAAGCTTATTGCTGGAGGGTGTGGACTGCGTCTTTGGATATCCAGGCGGCGCTGTATTGTACATCTATGATGCGATGCATGGTTTTGACGATTTCAATCACTTGTTGACTAGACATGAACAAGGCGCGATTCACGCTGCCGATGGCTACGCTCGTTCGACTGGTAAAGTTGGTGTATGTATCGCAACTTCCGGACCGGGGGCTACGAACCTCGTCACAGGTATTGCTACAGCATATATGGATTCTGTTCCTATGGTTGTTATTACAGGTAACGTGGCAACAAGCTTTATCGGTACGGATGCTTTCCAAGAGGCTGACATTACCGGCATTACAATGCCGATTACGAAGCACAGTTATTTGGTAAGAGACGTTAATGACCTGCCGCGTATCATTCACGAAGCATTCCATATTGCGAACTCAGGACGTAAGGGCCCGGTTCTCATTGACATACCAAAGGATGTCTCCGCTCATAAAACGATATTTAAGCCCGTAACGGATGTAAGCATTCGTGGTTACAACCCTACGGTGCAACCTAACAAGCTGCAAGTGGATAAGCTGATCAAAGCCATCGAAGAGGCTGAACGTCCGGTTATCATTGCAGGGGGCGGCGTTGTTTATGCGGATGCTTCCAATGAATTGATCGAATTTGTTAATAAAACAAGGATCCCTGTCGTTACAACCTTGCTTGGCTTAAGCGGCTTCCCAAGTGCACACGAGCTATGGCTCGGTATGCCGGGAATGCACGGAACATTTACAGCTAACACGGCGATCCAGAATGCAGATCTACTGATTTCCATTGGTTCACGTTTTGATGATCGTGTAACGATGAATTTGAATGGTTTTGCTCCTAGGGTAAAACTGATCGCTCATATCGACGTGGATCCAGCAGAAATCGGGAAGAATGTGAAAACGGACATCCCTTGTGTAGGTGATGTGAAAGCCGTTCTCGAGTATGCCAACACGAAAGCGAAGCCATCGAATGGTGAAGCTTGGATTACTGAAATGCAAGCGAGCAAAGAGAAGTTCCCGTTGAAATACGGCGAAACAGAGACTGAGCTTAAGCCGCAATACGTCATTGAAATGATCAGCGAAACGACTAAAGGTGAAGCGATTATTACAACAGATGTTGGTCAGCATCAAATGTGGGCCGCGCAGTTCTATAAGTTCAAAAACCCGCGTTCCCTGGTAACGTCCGGTGGACTTGGAACCATGGGCTTCGGATTCCCATCGGCGATCGGCGCTCAAATGGGGAACCCGGATAAACTGGTTGTTTCCATCAATGGAGATGGCGGCGTTCAGATGTGTGCGCAAGAGCTTGCAATCTGTGCGATTAACAACATTCCAGTTAAAGTTGTTATTATCAACAACCAAGTGCTTGGGATGGTTCGCCAATGGCAAGAGATCATTTATGAAAATCGCTATAGTCACATTGATTTGGCAGGAAGCCCTGATTTCGTGAAGCTTGCAGAAGCTTACGGCGTGAAAGGCTTGCGCGCAACGACGAAGGAAGAAGCGAGAAAAGCATGGCAGGAAGCCCTCGATACACCGGGGCCTGTCGTTATTGATTTCGTCGTACCGAAGGGCGAGAACGTGTTCCCAATGGTTAAAGCGGGCGATACAATTAGTGACATGTTAATGGGGGATTCGGAATGACAACTAAACATACAGTTTCCGTACTCGTAAACAATCAGCCTGGTGTTCTGCAACGTGTATCTGGTTTGTTTGGACGCAGAGGCTTTAACATTGAAAGCATCACCGTAGGAGAGTCCGAGGAAATCGGACTTTCTCGGATGGTTATCGTGACCACAGGTGATGATAACACATTGGAGCAAATCTCCAAGCAATTGTACAAGTTGATTGATGTTATCAAGGTTGTTGATCTGAGCTCCAATCCAATGGTAGCTAGAGAACTCGCACTTATTAAAGTAAATGCTGAGCCGCTCATGCGTCCAGAAATTCTAGGCATCGTGGAAACGTTCCGCGCGGCAGTTGTCGATATTGGGCCTGCATCATTGATCGTGCAAGTTGTTGGAGATTCAGATAAAATAGATGCTATGGTCGAATTGCTTCGTCCTTATGGCATTCGTGAGCTTTCCCGTACGGGCGTTACTGCGATGATTCGCGGTTCCGTTAAATAAATAGAAACACCCATTTTCAACGAGAAGTAAGCTCTCTTTGAGTGGGGGTTTCAGCGAAGTACCACGGTAAATCGTTGAAACACCCACTCAAGGGGTAGACAAAACGGATTCATTATATCAAAGGAGGATTTATTCGAATGGCAGTTACTACTTACTATGAAAAAGATGCAGACTTAGCGGTACTTAAAGGTAAAACGATTGCGGTTGTTGGTTATGGTTCCCAAGGGCACGCACAAGCACAAAACTTGCGTGATAGCGGGTTGAACGTTATTATCGGACTTCGTGAAGGCCGTTCATGGAACGCAGCTAAAAACGATGGTTTCGAAGTTGTATCTGTAGAAGAAGCAGCACGTCGCGCTGATGTTATCCAAATTTTGATGCCGGATGAAACACAAGCTCGCGTTTACCGTGAGTCCATTCAACCGAACATGAAAAAAGGCGCAGCAATCATGTTCTCCCACGGATTTAACATCCATTTCGGACAAATCGTTGCTCCTGAAGGTACAGATGTATTCTTGGTAGCTCCTAAATCCCCTGGTCACATGGTACGTCGTACGTACGTTGAAGGCTTTGGTGTACCTGGCTTGATCGCAATCGAGAAAGATGCGACTGGCAATGCAAAAGCAATCGGTCTTGCTTATGCAAAAGGTATCGGCTGTACACGTGCAGGCGTTATCGAAACTTCTTTCCGTGAAGAAACAGAAACTGATTTGTTCGGTGAGCAAGCTGTTCTTTGTGGTGGTGCTTCTGAGCTAGTTAAAGCTGGTTTCGAAACATTGGTTGAAGCAGGTTATGCACCTGAAATGGCTTACTTCGAGTGTTTGCACGAATTGAAATTGATCGTTGATATGATGTATGAAGGTGGACTTGCTTCCATGCGCAGCTCGATCTCCAACACAGCTGAGTATGGTGACTATGTAACTGGTCCTCGTATCATCACAGCTGAAACGAAAAAAGCAATGAAAGAAGTTCTTTCCGATATCCAACAAGGTAAATTCGCTCGCGACTTCATCTTGGAAAACCAATCCAACTTCGCATTCATGAACGCAACGCGTCGTAACGAAGCTCAACACCCTATCGAGGTTGTTGGCGGTCAATTGCGTGAAATGATGCACTGGATCAAAAAGTAATCTAACGTTATTATCGAATCTTATAGCTGTACATTCCACAGGGAGTGATTGAGGAGAATTTCCCAATTGCTCCCTGTGAATACTATAACGACTTGGAAATTTAAACATCTTAGTAAATGCTTACGAAGCAAGTTTTCTACCGAAAACTAAGCAAAAGCTTACGAAGTAAGTTTTCTATCGAAAACTCATAGGAGGTGACATGGTGCGTAAAATTTATATTTTTGATACAACCCTTCGTGATGGTGAGCAGTCACCAGGTGTGAACTTGAATACACAGGAGAAGGTTGAGATCGCTTTGCAGTTGGAGAAGCTGGGTGTGGATCGTATGGAGGCTGGTTTTCCTGCGGCATCCCCAGGGGATCTGGCGGGTGTGAATGCGGTCGCTAGAGCGGTTAAGAATGCTTCTGTCATCGGCTTGTCCCGTTCGAGAGAGAATGATATCGAGGCTGTGCGTGAAGCCCTTCAGGGTGCACAGGATCCTTGTATCCATCTCTTCCTTGCAACGTCTCCGATTCACCGTCAGCATAAGCTGCGGATGGAGAAGTATCAGGTGCTCGAAACGGCAGAAGCCGCGATTAAATATGCGAAGAAATATTTCAGCAAAATTGAGTTCTCACTCGAGGATGCTGGTCGTACCGAGCTAGACTTCATCGCTGAAGTAACTAACATGGCGATTCGTGCCGGCGCTTCTGTCGTAAATATTCCGGACACCGTTGGCTATATGACACCATATGACTATGGGAACATTTTCAAAATGCTGAAGGAAACCGTTCCTGGCATTGAGAAAATTCAATTGAGCGCGCACTGCCATGACGACTTAGGCATGGCGACTGCGAACGCGCTCGCAGCTGTTCTGAATGGTGCCGATCAAATCGAAGGTACCATCAATGGTATTGGCGAGCGAGCAGGGAATACCTCGATCGAGGAAGTCGTCATGGCGCTGGAAACACGCCAAGACTTCTACCAAGCGAAGACTTCGCTTGTGCTGAACGAGATCTACCGCACCAGCCGTCTAGTCAGCAAGCTGACAGGCATGGTGGTTCCAGGCAACAAGGCGATTGTTGGCGCTAACGCCTTCGCGCATGAGTCTGGCATCCATCAGGATGGGATGCTCAAAGAGAAAACGACCTACGAGATTATGTCACCGGAAACGATCGGCGTGAAGGAAAGTAAGCTCGTTATGGGCAAACACTCCGGACGCCATGCATTCCGTGAAAAGCTCATTGATCTCGGCTACGAGCTCGGCGACGAGCAAGTAAACGTGGCTTTTGCCAAGTTTAAGGATTTGGCAGATCGCAAGAAGCAGGTAGAAGACGAAGATATTCGTGCTTTGATCGAAGAAAAATTGATCGAGACACCAGAAATTTTCGCACTTGGCACGCTTCAAGTTGCCTACGGCAACCAAATGACGCCAACCGCAACAGTTCATGTTCGCTTCCAAGATGGCAGCGAGGTGGCTGAGAGTGCGGTAGGAAACGGTTCGGTTGACGCGATCTACAACGCGATTGATAAAGCGACGAAGGAAAACGTCGAGCTTGACGACTATTCCATCAAATCCGTTTCGCACGGGAAAGATGCGCTAGGTGAAGTTCACGTCGTACTGAAGCAAGACTCCATGTCCGTGCAAGGACGCGGTATTTCGACGGATATTCTGGAAGCAAGCGCGAAGGCTTACCTAGACGCTGTGAACAGACTGATCGATAAGCGCAAAAACCCAACAAGTAACAGAAGTAATGTTACGTTAATATAATCTCTTAGCTTTCACGGCAACCCGGATTAGCACCTCACCTCCACGACTCGAGGAGGGGTGCTTTCTACAAATGCGAAAGGATGCGTCCCTGTATGAAATATCGATTTTCTAAATCGTTGGAAGGCTTCTCATCGTCAGCTGTAAGAGAAATTCTTAAGCTGACTCAAGGGAGCTCGATTATTTCCTTTGCTGGCGGATTGCCTGCTGAAGAGTTTTTTCCATTAGACGCTGTCAGTGAAGCGTTCACAAGAGTTGTTGGCGGCGGGAAATCTGCGCTGCAATATGGTTTGACGGAAGGCTACAAGCCTTTGCGCGAATCCTTATGTAAGCGGATGGCTGCGAAAAACATGATAGTTACACCAGACGAGATGCTGCTCACGACAGGCTCGCAGCAAGCGATCGATCTGTTGACACGTGTGTATATTGATGAAGGTGATATCATTCTCGTAGAAAGTCCGACGTATTTGGCCGCGATCCAAGTGTTCCAAGCCAAAGGCGCGAAGATTTACTCCGTTGACAGCGATAGCGACGGCATGATTCTTGAGGATTTGTCAGCTAAAATTGCGAAGCATAATCCGAAAATGGTCTATGTTATCCCAACCTTCTCCAACCCTGCGGGTCGTGCATGGAGCATCGAACGCCGTCAAGGCTTGCTGGATATTTGCCGCGGCGCTGACGTACTGATTCTGGAAGATGACCCGTATGGGGAGATCCAGTTTGATGAAAGCGAAAGCTACCCGACTGTCTACTCGTTAGCAGGAAAAGCAGAAGGTAGTAACGTCGTTTATACGAGTACCTTCTCCAAAACCGTTGCACCTGCGTTCCGTACAGGATGGGTGATGGGTGACGAGTCGCTCATTCGTCAGGTTGCACGCTTCAAGCAATCAGCAGATTTGCACTCTAGCACGATCGATCAGCAAACGCTATATCATCTGCTTGAGCATTTTAATCTGGACGCTCATATTTCCTTAATCCGCGAACAGTATTTGGATCGGATGAAATTCATGTCAGGACTGCTGACTGAGCTGAACTGGCCTGGTCTGAAATGGGAAGAGCCAAAGGGCGGCATGTTCATTTGGGTTGAGCTTCCTGAGCAAATTAACGCTGCGGATTTGTTGAAAATCGCGGTCAAAGAAGGCGTAGCCTTTGTTCCTGGTGCTACGTTCTACGCGGAAAACCCACAGTACAACACGATGCGCCTGAACTACACGCACACCGATAAAGAAACTACCGTTCTGGGCATGAAGAAGCTCGCAACGGCGATGGAATCCTATTTGCAAAACGCATAAGCTAGAGTTGCAGCACCACCCAAGGCTAATGGCCTTGGGTGTTTTTGCGTGCGCTTGCTGTGATCTGGGCGCACGTACGCGCCAATAAGGCCCGGATGGGGCCTTAAAGTGCTGACTGCCCGCGGCGGAGGGATGGAAAGGGAGCTTTAACGTCCTTTTTAGGCGTTAAAGCCTGATCTTGGCGCATGTGCGCGCCGATAAGGCCCGGATGGGGCCTTAAATCCTTCTTTCAATCTTTGTAATCGTTCACCCTTACGTCTGTTATAATGCTCCTGTATGAATGCCTTATAAGATGTATCGAATAATGACATAACCTAATTCCGCCCCTTTTTTCAGAATATAAAGAAGCCACTCCCTAGTATCAGCAAAGGCTGAACTAAAGAAGCGGCGTGTACTTCACTACCATTTTTTAACATTCTACCATTCGCGTGTAGAAATAATCAAGTAATGGGATCCTTTCTCAGTAATTGCTTGGTATCATTTCCAAGAAATTGACTTGGCATTATTTTGAAATTATGATAGGGACAAGGAAGTGAGAAAGGGGATTATCTGACGGATGAAGATGCCGAAACAACCCTTAAAACCAATCCATAGAAGTCGAGTAAGGATCTACGCAGGGATCAAAGCGTATCGTTTGAAACGATACTGGGCCTGGATGTTTGATGGTAAAACGTATGCCGCCCAAAAACAGAGCGCGTTACTACCTCACCTCGTTTTCACACACCGTACGCCCCTCTTGAGGCAGTTGAAAGACGTGGATATGTGGCTTCAGCATAACAAGGTTATTAATTTGAAGCTCGCTGCCAAGCAGTTGAATAGCGTGATTATTAAGCCTGGTGAGACTTTTTCCTATTGGCGCTTAATTGGCAGTACGACCCGTAGGAAGGGGTATGTCGATGGGATGGTTCTTTTTCATGGGAAGGTGAAGACAGGAGTTGGGGGAGGGCTATGCCAGCTTTCGAATTTGATCTACTGGATGACCCTGCATACGCCGCTTACCGTAACGGAAAGGTATCGCCACAGTTATGATGTGTTTCCAGATGCTGGGAGAGTTCAGCCTTTTGGGAGTGGAGCAACATGTTATTACAATTACTTGGATTTACAAATTCGAAATGACACGTTGGAGCCCTATCAGCTCTCGATCCAGGTCACGGATACCCATCTTGTAGGTGAATGGCGAGCACATCATCCCGGCCTTCATGCCTATGAAATTTATGAAAAGAGCCATCGGATCACACGTGAATTCTGGGGCGGTTATGTCCGGCATAATGAGATTCATCGCAAAGTGTTGAATCCAGAAGGGCAGATCGTGAGGGATGAATGGGTGACGGATAATCATGCGATCATGATGTATGAACCTTTGCTAACAGCTGGAGATGAGCATAAAAATTGATGAAATCTTTATCAAAATTCTGGTAGAAATATCCACTACTGGCGGTAGCCAACCTAGATTCTTTCATCTTTCAATTGTATCCTATAAACTGTGTTGTTTATATATTACATAGTGAGAGGTGTATTGGCGTGAAGTTTCTTGTTCTCATTCATGTTTTGTCTGCCATTATCGGGGTTGGTCCAACATTTTTTGCTCATGTGCTGCTTAGAAAAAAACAAACGCTAGAGGAACTACGGATGTCTTTGCGTGTAGGAAGTCGGTTGGAGATGTTTCCGAAAATCGGCGGCAGCCTTGCCGTGCTTACTGGATTGTTGTTGTTTTGGTTAGGCAATTACGGCTCCATCATGCAAATTTGGCTGATCGGCTCGCTTGTGGCCTATGTGATCATTCAAATTATTGCCATCGGCTTCGCAACACCAAATCAGAAAAAGCTAGGCGGCTGGGTGCTGGATCCTAAGAATCAGAAGGAGACTACACTTCCAGGCGAGCAGCTGTTACATTGGGCAAAAGCGCGTAATTATTTCTACGCGGCATCTACCGTAGGTGTCATGCTGTTCATTTTCATGATTATCAAACCGAGCTAATCTTACGCCCTTTCATGCTGCTAGGCAGGAGAGGGCTTTTCATATGCACAGTTATAGGAATAAACTATTAAAGCGATAGCTTTTATATCTAAAGTGGGGTGTCATCTTATGGTACAATGAGTTCAGGATAGAATGATAGATCAACGAACGAACTAGGTTTGCTAAAATAAGGAGTGAATGATTGTCATGGCTGATGTTAAAAAAATTGCGGTAATCGCTGGGGACGGTATTGGTCCAGAAGTCGTTGCAGAAGCAGAAAAAGTATTGAAACGTACCGAAGAATTGTTCGGATATCAATTTGAAACAGAACACGCTCTTTTCGGCGGTATCGCAATCGATGAGAAAGGTACACCGCTTCCGGAAGAAACATTGAAAGTTTGTCAATCCGCTGATGCTGTCCTTCTAGGAGCAGTTGGTGGTCCGAAATGGGACAACAATTCCAAAGAGCTTCGTCCTGAAACAGGTCTTCTAGGAATTCGTAAAGAGCTTGGCTTGTTCTCCAACATCCGTCCTGCGTTCATCTTTGATTGCTTGAAAGAAGCTTCCACATTGAAACCGGAAGTTCTAGAAGGTACAGATTTGATCGTTGTTCGTGAGTTGACTGGCGGGAGCTACTTCGGAGAGAAATTCCGACGTGAAACAGTGAACGGTCAAGAAGCGGTTGATACTTGTGTTTACAATGTAAAAGAAATCGAGCGTATCGCGCGCCAAGCATTTGAAATTGCAGGAACGCGTCGCAAGAAACTTGCTTCCGTTGACAAAGCAAACGTAATGGAAACGTCCCGCCTATGGCGCGAAACGGTTATCCGTGTTGCGGCTGACTATCCAGATATTGAGCTAGAGCACATATTGGTTGATAACTGTGCGATGCAATTGCTTCGCCGTCCGTCCAGCTTCGATGTTATCGTAACAGAGAACATGTTCGGCGACATTTTGAGTGATGAAGCAGCAATGCTTACAGGCTCCATCGGAATGCTAGCATCCGCTTCCCTTGGTGAAGGAAGCTTCGGCTTGTACGAGCCGGTACACGGCTCTGCACCTGATATCGCAGGTCAAGGTATCTCCAACCCAATCGCAACAATCCTTTCCGTTGCTTTGATGTTCCGTTTGACTTTCGGTTACCACGAAGCAGCGGATTCCATCGAGCGTGCTGTGAAAGAAGTGTTGGACGCTGGTCACCGTACGGGCGACATCGCAGTGGATAAGAGCACAGCGATCGGTACGCTTGCAATGGGTCAATTGATTGTTAATGCAATGCGCAAATAGGAATCATAAATAAGCTCGCGAGCTCGAAGCAGGAATGCTTCGGGACTGCGGGCTTTTTTATTTCGTGGATTAAAATAATTATTACCTAGTATACGATCTAATTATTGACTTTCAAGTAGGGGGATGATACCATTTTAAACGGATAATATAGATTAAAGATAGATTTGAGGAGGAATTATACCCATGGTAGAACGTTTAGTTGGTAAACAAGCTCCTGATTTTACAATGGAGACAGCTACAGGTGACGGTACAGCATTTGGTAAAGCATCTTTGTCCGATTACAAAGGAAAATGGTTAGTTCTTTTCTTCTACCCATTGGACTTCACATTCGTATGTCCAACAGAAATCACAGCAATTAGCCATGCTGCTGACCAATTCAAAGCATTGGACACTGAAATTCTAGGTGTTTCCATCGACAGTATCCACACACACAAAGCGTGGATCAACACACCAATTAACGACAATGGTCTTGGCAAATTGGCATTCCCACTTGCTGCTGACATTACTAAATCCGTTGCTCGTGACTACGGCGTTCTAATCGAAGAAGAAGGTATCGCGCTTCGCGGTCTTTTCATCATCGACCCAGAAGGCGAATTGAAATACGAAGTTGTTAACCACAACGACGTAGGCCGCAGCGTAGAAGAAACACTTCGTGTGCTTCAAGCGCTACAATCCGGCGGATTGTGCCCAATGAACTGGAAACCAGGCGACAAAAACTTGGTTGTTAAATAAGCTTAAATTACATAGGAAGACCCCTCAGATCGGCATGCGAATGCGGGCGGAGGGGTCTTTCTTCATAAGGAGAAACATACATGGATGTCATAACGACTGAAGAACTATATTGGGTACGAAAAGAAGGCGATGAAGCGGTAATTGGACTTACAGAGCATGCGTTAGAAAAATGGGGAATGATCTTATTCATCGAATTGCCAGAGAAAGGTGCCGAGCTAACAAAAGGGGCGTTCATGAGCTCACTCGAAACCGCTGTCGATGAATATGATTTATTTTCGCCGATAACAGGGAAAGTAATTGCTGTGAACATTTTGGTAGAACGGGCCACTATGCTGCTGTATGAGTCGCCGTATGAGAAAGGCTGGTTGTTTCGGGTAGCGTTGACTTAGTCGCCGCCACCACCACCATCGCCTCCACCGCCAGAATCTCCGCCTCCACTATCCCCACCACTGTCGTTGGAATCCCCGTGATGACTATGACCGCCATGATTGCCATGATGATGATTACCATGATGTCGATGATGATCATCATTGATAGAGGAATCACTAGCGAAGCCGCTATAGCTGACATCATGGTTGTCATCACGGCGTCTCCGTCGATTCCTGTTTTGACTTCCATTGGACATGATTGCGAAAAGGGATATAACAGCTATTGCGATAATAAAAAAGATGATGAAATTACCTGGGAAATTACCCATGTACACGCCTCCTTGAGAATAACTAGATTTTCGATCTAGCGGGGGGCAGCTGAGGCTGCTATTTTCTTAAGTGACTTGATTTTCCAATGTCATTGAAAAAAGCCGTCCCCCTTAGAGAACGGCCGACATCAATCGTTACGATTTGGAAAGCTGCTTAAATTTGTTCAGGTATTTAACTACGGTTAACACATAAGTCGCATGAGACCACGTAAGTGGAGCTACGGACACCGGCTCGCCGGAGAATGGATCCAATTGCTCGGACAATACGCCGCTTTCCATCGCGTGTTTGACTACCCACTCCAACGTTTTGCGTGGAGCCTCGAGGTCAGCAATCGTTTTGGCATATTCAATTTCCCATTCAGCAATCCAGAGTGTACAGATAATCCAAGGATTACCTGGCACTTTCTCAATATCGGTGGAGCGTTGGAAGTAATAATCATGATGATAACGGGCGGAACCGCCGACATCGGTTTTGATCATAAGACCTGCTTTGTTAGCTAGCATTGTACTTACTACACGCGGATCGTCAGCAGGCAGTACGCCAAATTCGAAAATGCCGTACACAGAGCTTTCCAACGTCATATCCTTAACCCATTCGCCATCTTCCATATACAAGCCGCGAACGAATCGTTGTTCTCCTTCATCCCACAGATGCTTCAGGATACCGGATTTTATTTTCTCCGCGGTATGCTTGTAGCGATTGCTTCGCTCCTCATCCCCAAACAAATTGCTGAAGTTCGAAGCAGCGATTAATCCGCCATATACAGCAGATGCTGTAAAGGTATAGATCCCGTAGCGTTCTTCCCATAAATCGTAGCTCGGCTTCGGTAAATTCAGCTCTTGATCAATGTAGGTGGACATGAATCTGGCCGCTCTACGAATGAGATTACGATAAAGCGATTGAGCAAATTCGAGGCTTCCATTTTTCTGGAAATCCTGCCATAGAGCAAATAAGACAAGCGCAGTTTCGTCTTCCTGAATCGGAAGCTGTACACGACCGGAATGAATGTAAGGATGCCAGCTGGAGCCTACAGTGCCGTCCGGATTGTATTTGTGATGCAAGTAACCTTCAGGCGACAACACATTCGCACAGAAGTTAAAGAAAGGAATAATCATACCTTGGTAGCCAGCCATGGACATGGAGTAAGCGATTAATGCGCCATCGCGAGGCCACATGTAACTATAATGATCGCGATTGCTTTGCATAATGTCGGAATCGTTCGCTGCAATAATAGCGCCGTTGACATCGGTTTGCGTGCGGACGAGCAGCAGGCTTTGTTTAAAAAGACGTTGCACTTCGGGTGTGAGATCGAAGTATTCGCGATCGATTTTGTTGGCCCAACGCTGCCAATACACAGTCACACGGTCAAGCAGCTTGCCTGGGTGGCTGTCTTTCACATAGGCGTCGAGCTTTTTAACTTCCTCCAGCGTCTTGCCTGCGCCCATCCAATAGTAAAGTGATTGGTTACCGTTAGGAGGGATGAAGAGACGGAAGGAGATTGTGCTATCAACGGAGCCTTGTGCGATGGCATTTCCCATGAGATGACCATCTTCGGCATCGCGCCATGTGCCTTCGGCGTTATAGAACCTTTTGACACCGGTGGAATATTGATAAATACCCTCTGTACCGGTACTGCCGTTAAACATGAAGTAACGATCCTTTTTATAATGAAAGACGGTATTCGTTGCAGGGTAGTAAGCGGCTGTATCGCCAACTTCCGTCTCATTGATGAGCAAATCCTGATTGAAGAACATACGTACTTCACGAACTGTATTGGTGTGATTCGTAATGTGAATCCGTTTCAAATAAATATCCTCGCGCTGGTGAACGCCGTCATTCATAAGCAGAGTAACACCGAGTCCGGGATGTGTAGCTGTCACTTCTGTGACAAGGGAATCTTCCACATAGGCGAGCTTGAATTGCCACTCAGGGGCATTCAGCCATGCGAAGTCGCCATCTACCCATACACCTACACGGCACTGATAACCGCCAATATGGTTAAGCTGGCCTACGAAAGGATAGTACAGATCTCGCATGTAGGAATGCTGATCGAGGTTAATAAGGAATTTTCCATTTCCGATGACCAGATGTCTTGGCAATACAATCACTTCCCCACTCTTTTGTTTGATCGCGCATTCAGATCAGGCCAGGAGGTCTGAACGATGGAGCACAAGTCTTGCCAATAGGTTACCTAATTCTGACAAAGGAATCAATGATTCTTTGAAAAAATTCTGAAAATTCTTGCTGGCCACGCTTTCATTTGGTATCGATATCCAAATTACTTGATTATTTCCTTTTGCTGCGAGGACATAGTGTTTGGTGCAGCCAGTTTGTAAATCACAGTCTCGTAAACGTGAGTTGTCAAAGATCCTATTTTCGCCCAGTCATAATTGGTATGAACGCTGCGTAAGGCGGTGGAAGCAAGCTTAGCTGCGTAGTTCGGTTGCTCTAAAAGCTGAATGATTTGCGCTGCTAAAGCCTCGCTATCACCTGGAGGAAATGTACATGCGTTGATCCCGTGGCTGACAATCTCCGCAAGGCCTCCTGTATCAGAGACGATGAGAGGTGTTCCGCTGGCCATTGCTTCCAAAGCGACTAATCCGAAGGGTTCGTACAGGCTTGGAAATATACAGAGTTCTGCCGATTGTAAAAGCAAGCATTTATCCGTCTCATCGAGAAAGCCTGTGAAACGAACCCGATCTCCTAAGCCCAGTGCAAGCTCCTCCAACGGATCACGCTCAGGCCCCGTGCCGGCGATGACTAATTTGGAGTCTGGGAAGCTTGCGAGCACAATTGGCATAGCGGCTAGCAGCGTGTGTACGCCTTTTTCATAGACAAGACGACCTAGAAAAGCAAGAATACGTTGCGGCTTACCCTGAGCGGAAATGGCGTCAGCAAGCATCGGATTCATCGTGGATAACGATGGATCTGGTTTGTGAAAGGAAGCAACACCGTTGGGGATAGGTGTTATTTGGTGAATAGGGATATGAAAGAGCGCCTTGACCTCCTGCTGCATAGACAGACTGCAAACGATGAGATGATCGGCCGCTTCTGTTAATTTACCTTCTAGGGTATGAATCCTTTTCTGTAAAGGTGATTCCAGCTTTCCTAGATTTCGCCCCGTTTCCGTTGCGTGAATCGTTGCTAGAAGCGGGAGGCGCAGCTCTTGCTTGGCTACATGTGCTGTGTAGTAAACAAGCCAATCATGCGCATGCACCAGATCGAACACGTGGCCTTGCCGTGATAACCCCAACATGATATCTGTGAAAGCCATATTCATTTGGAATACGCTATCGAGGAAATGAAGGGAGTCAGCCGTAGAAAGCACTTCCGCACGATGAATATGGACACCTTCTGACACTTCATAGGAAGGACAGCCAGGAGACTGACAGGTGATCACATGAACGGTATGGCAGTCGGAAGCAAGTTGCCTGGAAAGGTCACAGACTGCTCTTGCAAGCCCCCCGATTACATGTGGCGGGTATTCCCAAGCGAGCATGAGAATGCGCAATTTGGTTGCATGGCGGTGAGGGGCTGCCTCTGCTAATGAGGTGACCGCAACTTCGTTTAATGGTATGTCTGTATATACGCTCAACGGTGAGCGATGAATTACGTTTGTAAAAGAAGATGACTGAAAAATGCGATAATGTAGTTCTGGTAAAAAAGGGGACTTCCGTTCCAAGGATTGGACCAGTGTGGAAAGCTCTTTGTCAGAGCTACCTTTGTCAAAAGTGTTCAGCAGGTTATGAAAGTGGGACAGATGCGTTTCGATTCGTTTCGTCGCGTACGAGGTGACTGTGTCCGCATCTAAAATAAACGTCCAGTCGCTGCTCTGCGCGAGCATTAGCTCCCGCGCGGCTTGATTCAGCGCCCGCAGCTGCAGGCTGCTAAGCGCTGCCGGGTCATGGTGCTTCTGCGCAGCCTGCACCATGCGATCCTCCGCCGCGTGCAGCCGCGGCGTGACCCACTGGCTGCGTGGCTGCAGCCAGACTTCGGCATAGCCGCCGCGTCCCCAGCTCGACACCGGAAGCTCCGCTACGGTGGTCGGCGCATGGGCGGCGGCGTAGTTGCCAAGCGTAGTCGTGTTCACGACTACGCTTTCATCGCTGCGCGCGGCGAGGCCGCGCAGCACGGCTTCGAGCCACTGGTGGCCTTCGTACCACCAGTGCCCGAACAATTCGGCATCGTATGGACATACGATAACCGAGGGGTGTTCTGGCGCAGACGAAGCTGCTGCGCCCCCAGTGCGCTGCTCCGCGAGGCGGCGCAGCTGCGCCACCCGGCTAGCGATGAAATGCTCAGCATGCTGCTGAGCTTTCTGAGCGGCGCGCGCCGGGTTGTAGGGCACTTTGGCGTCACCATCACCGGTGACGCTGTAGTATTTGAAGCCCGTGTTGATGCGTGCGCCGTCCGGCAGCACATAGGGCTTCAAGTAGGCCCACTCGGCACCGCCATCGTGGCCAAGGTCATAACCGATATCGCGATAATATTCGCGATAGTCAGGGTCGCCGGGGTATCCAGCCTCGGCGCTCCATACGTGGGCGCCGGCCTCGGGATCCCGGGCGAATGCACAGGCGCCGCCTGGCGTGCGCAGCGGCAGACCTGCGATCTCTCCTTCTGAAGCGCTGTCGCGACGCGCGAGGGTATGCGCATGCGTATCTACGACGAAGTACCGTAGATCCAACGCTTGCAGGTGAGGCTCAAGCGCTGGCGTGTAGCCGCACTCTGGCAGCCAGATGCCAGAAGGTGCCACACCGAAATGCCGGCGGAATTCCTGCACCGCCGCCTCGAGCTGCGCGCGCAGGGTGACATCGTTCTTTACCAAAGGTAAGAATGCATGCGTCGCGGCGCAGGTAATTAATTCTAAGCAGCCTGTGCTGCTTAGGCTGCGGAATTTCGCAATCAGATCGCCATGAAGGCGATCGTATAGTAGGCTGAGCCGATGATACCGATCAGCATACAGCTTGGCTAGCGGTCCGAAGGCCTCATCGCCCCACAGGCGAATGACTTCGCGCTGCCCCAGCTCGCAAAGCGAGGAGAGGTGCTTGCGAAGGCGCAGATGTAACCGTGAATCCTCCAGCATGGCAAGCAGGGGAGGAGACAAGGACAACATAAGACGGAACGGGACATGATCTTCAATGAGCCTCTCCATCATGTCGATGAGAGGTAGATATGTATCGACAACCGCTTCGAAAAACCAGCGTTCTTCCAACGTAATTTCAGATGCATTGTGGCGAACATAAGGGATATGGGCATGCAAGAGCAAAGCAACATAGCCTTGTACGTTAGTGCTCAATCAGTATCGCCTCCGGATTCCATATCTACAAGGTAAGTTTTCTTCGGGACATACACCGAATAGGCCGAGAAATACGCATGTGCATCGGGCGTTACTTGCGGTAGAAGAAGGGGCGTCAGCTGGTAGATAAAAGGCTGATCAGATTCGGCTGGATGTCGTGCGCTAGGCAAGTCTATGACTGGGATTTGAATCGTATTGGATTGGAGGAGCGGCAGGAAATGTCCCTGCTCATTCCGGATACCCAATCTCGCGAAGTACGTTTGGCCAGAGATTAACCCGCTTAGAAAGCAGGATTCTCCTGGGGGAAGAAGAAGCTCTGAGACCCGCTGGGCGGATTGCTGCGGCATATTGAAAGATTCGTCGCTCACTTCATGGAATCGTATCGTGGGTGTTAATGAGCGCCAGTCCTTCTGGAAATGCTCCTGAATGAGCCTTGCCTTACAGGTGGAGAGCTGCCAATAAATAAACTGAACGGAAGGTGACTGTGCCAGTAAATAAAGCGTATCGCGATCGATGGCATAGGGACGTGCTTGGATGGAGATCAGACTCACCTTTTCTCAAAATATCAGTATGGATAATGAACTCGATAAGACGGAGTGTTTGTGTTAATACTATGTTTTATTGTAGCATATGCGCCATATAAACCAAAAATCTCCACCCATATAGAAAGGGGGGAGATTGCTTGCCTATGCGTTACTTGGTTGGAATGTTTCCTTCCATGTACCTACTTTCCGTAAGTCTCATTAGAGAATCATACCGATTGGCCGATGTAAAAACCAAGAGATACTCATCTTGTTTTACATTGGTGTAGGAGGCTCTGAATCCGGTATGATACTGAACTGTCATGCTGGAGGATTGATCGTCATACTGCACAAAGGCAATCTGTCTAGAAACACTCGGAATCATGTTCACGCCGCTCTCCCCTTCATCTTAAGAATTCGGAAAACACGAATTGGATCGATCATTACTATATTTATGCTTATTCAAACACATTTAGAATGATTTGACATAAGCTAGCTCTCATATGAAAAAGGAATTTCACACATTTGTAACGAATATATTAAATTAATCCGGGTTCAACGATTAGGAGGGATTTCCATGAGTTTTTGCTGTGGAGCCAGTATGATTGGAACTAAAGGTACTTTGAAGCACATACGTACACAAATTCACAATGTGCCCATTCTCTTCTGCCCGGTATGTCACCATATTGAGGTTCATTATTTGGTGGAGAACGAATATGAGATCCTCGCCGAATACGCCCATGGAGATGGAGCTGCTGAAGTCGATTTTATTGAATACGTAGATGGCAAAGATCATTTGTTGCACGACAATTGTGTAAACCACGAAGGCGAAGAACCGATGGATATTGTGCGCTGTCAAATTGACATGGCGTTGGATTTGCTCGGATTCGCGAAAACCATTGCCGATCAGGAATGGGAAGAGCAGCTCATGAAAAGGTTAAAAATGCTAAGCGCGCGTCGTGACAAGCTGAAAAATAAAAAGACCTCTAAGAACTCTTAGAGGTGCGAATAGAATTCAAGATGATCATTCTGATTAATGGAAAACCTCCCGTTCATTTTCTGGTTTTTGCTGTTTTCGAAGCAAATTCCTGAGAGTGGCGGGAGGTTTTTCTGTTAGTTGGTTGCCTAAGTTGGCCATCAATACTTACTTTATTTCCTGAAGCAGCTTTGCAAAGTCCTTTTGTAAGTCGCGGCTCAAAGGGATCTTGTCGGAGGTATGCCTCAAATGAATCAGGAATCTCCGAGAAGTAGGAAAACCGCTTTCCTTCACGAAGGAGACGACATGCCGTAAATTAACTAGGAAGCCTTTGAAAGGGCTGAACATATGAGGCGTGCTCTGAGCCAGAATTTCGGATAAATTAGAGCTGGACTCCATTTGAGCGCCGTTCACTAGATGAATTCTCGAGAGTCGCTTGTCTTCCTTCTCGACATAGAGAATAGCGTCTTCGGAGATGGGCAGCTGTGATTTCTGATTTTTAATTGTTATCCAAGTTGCAGTAGTTGGCTGTGGCTCTTGGAGTATGCGGCTGCGATCTAATTGAATTTCGGCAACGGCTTTCCGGATAGCGGCTTGAAATTTAGGAAGCGCGACAGGCTTGGAAAGAAAATAGACGGAGTCTAGCTCGTGAAAGGCCGTCAAAATATGATCCATATCCGTGGTTCCGCTAACCATAATCACCTTTTGCTGATACCCAGACATACGTAAGGATTTAACAACACTAATCCCGTCCAAATTACCTTCAAGTCCGATATCCATAAGCAGAATATCTGGCTGCAGCTTGTCGTATTCCAGTAGAAATTGTTCGCCTTCTGACATGATAGCAATAACCTGCAATCCGCATTGCTGACAATAGCTTTCAAGTAATTGACCTATCCAATAGTTATCTTCTACAATGGCGACTGTGAAGCCGTGCTTCATTTGCTGATCTCACTCCAATCCTTACAATAAAACAGTAGAAACTATGTCATCTTGTACTCGTTTACAGCCAACTTAGTCCACATCGAAGGCAAGGGTACGATTATCTTGTATACTTCTAAATGTAAATAGAAATTGTCTGGCTGCTTACAGAATGATGTCGTCGGTTAGAAATGAGGGAAAACGCAATTGTTTCCATGGGTAAAATTGATACTAGGTATTATTCATTTTGTTCCCATGCTCTTATTCTCCTTGTTGCTATTTCGGATTCGAATAAAGCCATATTGGAAACAAATATCACTTGCTGTGTTGGCAGCATCCATGTTCAGCTTGATCACGGACTCGCCTTTAATATTGGTTTGCCTCATCTGTATTTTACTAATGTGCGTTTGTAAATATCGTTTCATACCCGCTTTACTTACTGCACTTTCAGGTTACATGATGTCTGCTCTTGTGTCTACGGCTGTAATCGTTTGTATAAATTTTACACAAGTAGAAGCTTATATGGATATCAAAGATGACCTAACCATATCCATTGTGACTCGTATTTTTATCGTGTTAGCCAAATGTGGGTTGCTTCTCTTACTCTACAAACAACGATTAGGATTTACCTTTCTCTGTCACTATACGAGAATTCCGTTCGTAGTAGAGAATGCGGGAGTATATCTATACATGATCGTATTATTCATTGGTATGATTTACCGGCATGCATTTCGCGATCATGTTTTCAGTGCCATTATGCCAATTCAGATACTGAGTATGGCAACCATCCTCTTTATTTATTTCACGCTAAGTAAGGAATTTGGCTTTCAAAGAAGAGGGGCAAAGCGCACTCAATGATTCCAATGCTTGTCCATTATTATGAGCAACGTAATCAAGAATGGTTTGATGATACTTCTTCTGTGGAATTGCTGCGGCAATGATGAAGGGTGCATTTTCATATGTGTCAAAAAAAAGTTTGCCTTCTGCGGAGGCATACTTTTTTATTTTGTTCAGATTGACGAAAAGGTGCATATCCAATTTCACGAAGTGATGCTCCGTTAATGTTTCAATGAAGTGGGTGAAAGCCACGAGGGATTCGACTTGTTCTTCTTTCATTCCGTCTTCAGAAACATATAGGATCGTTTGAATTCCGAACTCAACGTACCAGATGTTATCCAGATTCACTTGAGTTGGTTTAGACCAAGTGGAAGCTTCTTCTAAATATCCTGCCTTTTTAAGTAAGTCGGTATACGGATATTGATAGGCTTGAGCTAACTTTCTCAAGGTCTCGGGAGATGGTTTAATGACATCGTTGGTCGTTCGATTACGACCTAGCTCAAGATCCCTGATATAAGCGTGAGATAAGCCGCTTTTGTTAGCTGCTTTACGCAGTGATGCTTTACCTCGTAACGTTTCTAGAAACTTACCAAAGTTATTGCTTGCTTCCATATGAAACACCCCCCTATCTTATTTTTATTAGAATCGTACAAATTTTCGATGTCCGAAAACGTCATTCTCACCACATACCTCTAATCGCGGTCGCTCATCCGAGAGGCCATCGAATTGAGGTTTTCTTAATATTATAAAGGATTCATAAAGTAATTGAAACCGTAACCAAGGTTTTATTTGCCAGTAGGTGCTCATTTAGTGATCTATGTTATAATGAATCAGCAAATTATTTCTTATTTTCATCGTGTGTACCCCCCGAATTGTTATACTTAGGGACGAAACTACTATACTGTGAGGTGGAAAGGTGCTACTGGTACTATTCAAAAAGTTTCTGGGAAAGAATGAGTCCCACGGAAAAAATGAACCGCAAGCCTCTTCACTCGAGGTCACTATACATCAAATTCAATCAGGAGACCTACGACTACGGAATCAATTTATTGCGGATTATCAGCCTTATGTAGCGAAAGTGACGAGCAGATTTTGCAAACGATTTATTGATCCCGCCAGGGATGATGAATTTAGTATTGCATTAGCGGCTTTTAATGAAGCTATTAACCAATACTCTTCGGTCATGGGAAGGTCTTTCCTAGGTTTCGCAGAGACGGTAATTAGGCGAAGGTTAATTGATTTTATTCGTAAGGAGCAACGCTTCAAAGGGCAGATCCCTTACAGCTCGTTTGATCAAGAAGATGATGAAGATAACCTAATGAATCCAATTGAGGTTCATCAAGCGATTGAAGCCTATGAGAAGCAGAAGGGTTTAGAAGAAAGACGAAGCGAAATTATTGATTTCAATCGCTGTTTAAGTGATTTTGAAATTAATTTCTCAGAGTTGACGGAAGCCTCCCCCAAGCACGACGACTCAAGGCAGATGCTGTTTGGTATTGGCCGCACACTTGCACAGGATTCAGAGCTTATGCGCACTCTGTTGACGAAACGACAGCTGCCGATTAAAGAGCTGCTCGAGCAAGTTCAAGTATCAAGGAAAACGTTGGAACGAAATCGTAAGTACATCATTGCTATAGCACTTATTTTTAATGGTCCTTATCCGTATTTACGGGATTACTTACATATTCGTGATGACGAAAGTTGAATGAAAGGAAGAACAGCGCATGAACAAGGGGATCGTAATGGAATTAAGCGAGAGCTCCATTATTGTAATGAATTCAGAGGGTCGATTTGATAAGCTTCCAAGGGGGACGCGTAGCTGTGAATTAGGAGAAGAGATTCTCTATGCACCAGTGAAACGTCGATTACGAGTACCGCAAATGGCAATCGTTTCAGGTTTAGCTGCAGCGATTGTGGTATGTTTCGTTCTGGTCTCAACATTGTCAGGAGGCGTACTAGGCAATAGCGTTGTTGCGTACGTAACGATTGACATTAATCCAAGTGTTGAAATTGGGATCGATAATAATGAGATTGTTCGCGACCTGCACGGACTAAATACAGACGGCGATGATTTGATTCAAGCCTTGGTGTATAAAGGTAAATCATTAGAGGAAGTAACGTCTGATATTCTGGATAAAGCTGAACTAGGGGCATTGGGTAAGGGTGAAGGAGATATTATTATTTCCTCAACGGTTGTAGGAGCTAAAACAACGGTCAGCGACGAAGACATTGCGACGAAGCTGAAGGCTCAGGTCAATAAACATATCGAAGACAGTCATCCGGGCGAAGTGAAAAATTATGAGGTGCAAGCTTTCGCTGCCCCGCAAGAGGTTAGGAAGGAAGCACAAGCGAGAGGGGTTTCCGCAGGGAAATATGCCATCTATCTAAATGCTAATGATAATGGTGTAAAAGTATCGCTGGAAGACATCAAAACCACTTCCATTCATGATCTTGCGAAGGATAACGGCGGTATGAAATCATTCGTCCCACCAGATAAGCCGATTGATAAGTCTTCTTTACAAAGACTGCTTGCAGACGAGAAATCCGGTAAGCTTAATGAACGCGTACAACAGTCTCAAAATGGAAAATCCAATGGTGGCAATTCATCGAATAGTGATGATGATAAAAACAATAAGAATAACAATGGCAAAGGGAATAGCTCAGGGAGTAATACCCCGGGTAAAGTGACAAATAAACCAACGCCGACGCCAACATCGAAGAATGATCGGGATAATAGTAACGATCGAAACAACAATAATGATAGAAATAATAACAATAACAGTAATGATAAGAACAATAACAATAATAAGGATGGGCAAAAATCGACCCCAAAGCCGGATCGTAAAGATGACGACGTCGATGGGAAGAAACCATCCGTAACGAAGAAGCCTACTGAAACACCAAAGGCAACCGCAAAGCCTACGGCGAAACCGACAAGCACAAGTAAACCTACGGCGAAGCCATTTCAGCAATCCAGAGATGAGAATGTGAGATTCCCAGGAGTGTCATGGGGTTGGGGAAACAATCTTCATAACGACAATGGTAACAACATTGAGAGAAGATGGTAGTAATCACCTGTCGTCAGTGAGCTGAAGGGATTACGGGGAGTAAACAGAGCACCTGAGGCGAATGCCTTAGGTGCTTTTGCGTGTAGTCCTACTGTTTCGCAGCATGGAAAGTAGAACCGAGTTGTATTACAATAGTTGAAGTGAAGGATTAAGTTCATGCGGGAGAGCATGAATGAGTAAGTTGAGCTGGTAGCGTATTAGCAAACTAAGGGGGAATAGAGCTTGAGATATTCAACGTTCGGGAAGTCCGGCTATAACGTGTCGTCGCTAGGATTCGGCGCAATGAATCTACCGAGTGTACCGTTAGAACAAGCCAGAGAAGCGCTCAATTATGCTTTGGATCATGGCATTAATTATATAGATACGGCTGCTGCTTATAGGAATAGTGAAGAAATCATCGGGGAGTGTATCTCACATCGGAGACAGGAATATTTCCTGGCAACGAAAACAGGTGCACGCGATTATGCAACCGCGAAAGCGGAGATTGAGCGAAGCTTAGTGCGCATGAAGACCGATCATGTGGATCTGCTGCAAATTCACTATGTGAATGATGTGAAGGAATACAAGAAAGCGATGGAAGTCGGCGGAGCGTATGAGGCTGCATTGGAGGCCCAGCGAGAAGGGAAAGTTCGATTTATCGGCATTTCTGGACACCGTCCTGATTTACTTGTCAAATGGATTGCCAAGGGTCAATTCTCGCAAATCTTATTCCATTTGAATTTGGCTCAGCCCTTCGCACTGGATGAACTGATTCCCATGGCGTCGGAGATGGATTTGATGAGAGTAGCGATGAAGCCACTGTCGGGTGGATTCATTCAACCGGTGGATCGGGCGATTCGTTATCCGTACAGCCAAGATGTGCATGTAACGATTTCGGGGATGGTCAGCGTCAAGGAAGTACAAGAGAATTTGGCTGCCCAAGAGAAGGAAGTAGGACCAGAAGAGCGGCATGAGTTAGAGCAGCTTGCTCGTGAACTAGGTGAGCATGATTGCAGACGCTGTAACTATTGCTCATGTCCGCTGGAAATTTCGATCCCTGATGTGATGATCGCGAGTAAGTTCCGAGAGAAATTTGGCTTGCTGCCGAAGGGAGACGGATTTTTCCAGCGGCAAAAGGATAGAATAACAGGTTGTGCAGACCATGACCCATGTAAGGTGGTTCCGATTTGCGAAGCGAAATGTCCGTACCAATTACCGATGCAGTCGGTTGTGCAGAAGGCAGCGTCGTTTTACTAGGTATGAAGGGATTCTTAATAGGTGATTAGTTAGAAAGAATCGAACTAAATTGAATCAAGTCGATACCGATGATCGTTTAATTCGATTTCGCCGAACTAATTAGCCAGTTTTCGGGGTGATAGCTGGTTTAGGGCACTTTAAGTGGGTGAAATCGAACTATTGCCGCTTAGCCCCTCCAACAGTCGCAAATAAGCAGGCAAAATCGAACTAAATTAGCAGTGAGGCATGGATGGGCTACTTAGCGCTTCGTTACTTCGGGAGCATTCTAATAGGGATAGAAATTAAATGAGGGCAGGGAGAATTTCCTATGTTTACAAAAATAACAGACATTACAACGGGTGTTTACACTTCGTTGTTGGATAACACGGCAGGGGCAGACGCAATTCTCGTCTGCCTTACGGAAACGGAGCTGCGCCAGGACGGTGTCCTCGGCCAGCCGCAGCTCGACCAGGCCCTTGAGCGCATGCGCGCAAAGGGCCTATTCACGGGCGCCTCAGGCGAGCTCGAGGCGCTGCCGACCCACGGGCTGCTGCCGTACGCGTACGTGCTGGTAGCGGGGCTCGGCCCCGCTACCACGCGCGATACGCTGCGCGCAGCCGCGGTCTTTGCAGCGCGCAAGATGCTCGCGCTGCAGTTCGAACGCTTGGCGCTGAAGCTGCCAAGCGAGTTTGAGACCCGGTCAGCCGCGGCGGCGCTGACCGAAGGTCTGCTCCTCGGTACGTACCGCATCGCGGCGTACCGCAAGAACGAGCCTGCGCGCGCGGAGCTGCGCCAGGCGGTGTTGCTCACAGAAGCGGCTGCGGATGCAGCGCTTCTGACAAGTGCGATCGCAGCCGCAGAGGCGGTTGCGGAGGGCACGAACTATGCCCGGGATCTCACGAACCTCCCGGGCAACAGGCTTGTTCCGGCTTCCCTCGCAGAGGAAGCCATCCGCATTGCCCAGCACTACGGCTTCGCCATAGAAGTGCTGGATGAGCACGAGATCGCCGCCCGCGGGATGGGCGGCCTCATCGCGGTGGGCGCGGGCAGCGTCCACCCGCCGCGCATGATCAGCCTGAGTTACACGGGTGATCCCGACAATGCCGACGTGCTAGGCCTCGTCGGCAAGGGCGTGACCTTCGATACCGGCGGCATCTCGATGAAGAAGCCCGACGGTATGGAAGAGATGATCAGTGATATGGGCGGAGCCGCCACCCTGCTCGGAGCCCTGCACGTCGTCGGCCAATTGAAGCCGAAGGTGAACCTTGTTGTGGTCATTCCGGCAGCGGAGAATATGACCTCTGGCACAGCGTATCGCCCAGGTGATATCGTCAAGATGCTCAGCGGTCATTCCGTGGAGGTACTCAATACCGACGCAGAGGGGCGCATTATTTTAGCAGAGGGAATTACCTACGCGAAAGCGCAAGGAGCGAACCGTCTGATCGACGTAGCCACGTTAACAGGAGCTATTTTAATCTCCTTTGCGGATATCGCGACAGGGGCCGTAACGAATGACGATGAATTCATTAAGCCATTACTACAAGCAGCTACGGCTGCTGGCGAAAAAGTATGGCAGCTTCCTAACTATCCAGAATATCGGGCTATGCTGAAAAGTGATGTAGCGGATATCAAAAACGCGACGTCCTCCGACCGCTGGGCAGGCGCGATTACTGCCGGTCTGTTCATCGGTTACTTTGCCGAGGAAACACCGTGGATCCATTTGGATACCGGCGGTACTGCTTGGCTATGGTCGGCCAAAGGGATTGAACCCAAAGGTGCAACTGGTGTGATGGTCCGAACATTAGCCGCGTATTTGTGCGACGAGCAGCTCGGTTAGTCTATTTATCAAACATGTTGTTTGCCTTACAAACAGTTTCCCTAACTTATTTTACATGAAAAAATCACCCGCGATTGAGCACCCTCTCACCTACCGGAATGCATGTAGGCTGAGAACTCAAACGCGGGTGATTCTATACTTTCTGGCGATCTGTTAAGCACCAACCTGTTGCCCCATGGAAGCAGGGTGTTTGATGTTGATTTGCTGCAGATCTTGAATATCAGAAATACGAATAATGAGACGGTTTACTTCATTGGTTGTATAAGAGAGTTGCTCCGTACGTTGCTGCAGTTGATCTAAGGAAATACCGACCCAATTCTTTTTGCGGCGATGCGTGAAAAGATCGTATTTCAGAACAGTAAGCGTTGCCGCAAAAGGGTCTGGTTTCACATACACATCTTTCATTTTATCTGACAGATTGAAGAAAAGCTTGCCGCCATTCCATTTGACATACCCTGGATCAAAAAGGATCACGAGAAAATCGGAATCCCCACCGTCCTTATTTTCCATCGAAATGAGGCGTACGGCGCCGTTTGCCTTCGGCTTAATATATTGATTCGAGCGAATATCCGGTAAAAAAGGAACGACAAGAAGCGGGCAAACACTAGCGATATACAAATAAGTAGTTGACTCAAACTTGATAGAGAGTACAATGAAAGTCAAAAAGAGCAACAAGGTTACGAGTAGACCCAAAATTTTAGGTTTCATAAGTTTACTTTTGATCCCGCCTGACATGATAGATTAGGTTATCCCTACTATTTTAACATAAGCGACCCATAGGTTGTAAACTATTAGATCCTGCTAACCTTGCTAGACAGACAAAAGGAGCTTTATGCTAATGAAATTATTCGATCCGAACGCGCGTAAGCCGAAGAAAAAAATGTCCACGTACCGTAAAAGCTTATTGGTCGCGACATTTGAGGGTTTCCCTGCTGTGATTATTTATCAGTTATTGGGTGGACCGTTCTTAACAGGTTATTTGATATATTTGGGAGCAAGCTCAACCGAGATTGGATTCATTCTAGCAATTACCACCGTCGTGAACATCGTTCAAATTGCAATGGCGGTCATCATGCAAAAATTCCGAAATCGGAAACGCATGCTGATCATTTTCGGATCCACTCATCGGATATTATGGGCTTGTGTAGGTTTAATCCCTTTTATATTGCCGCAAGAGTACTGGGTGATGACTTATATAATATTGTACACGTTCGCTCATCTCGGGAATGCTGCTGCAGGGATTGTGTGGACCTCATTAATCAGTGATATGGTACCTGGACCGATTCGGGGACGGTATTTCGGACTGCGCAACACCATTTTGGGGGGAGTAAGCTCGTTAGCTCTTTTCGTAGGCGGTCAGATTCTAGATAAATACCCCGGCGAGCAGGGCTTTACGTACCTCTTTATGATCGTCAGTGTTTGCGTGGTTCTCAATATTATTGTTTACTTTATGTACCCGAATCCACCTTTCGAGCCATCGACAGCTGAGAATCCTGTGGGTATGATCCGGAAGCCATTAATGGATCGTGCTTTTCTGAACGCAATTATTTTCCTGGCCGCCTTCCTCTTCGTACAAGGGTTGACCGTGCCTCTGTTCTCTTATGTGATGCTAAAGCTAATGAACATTTCCTACGGGACGGTTTCCTATATTACGGTCGTTCATACCTTAGTGATGATGGCTAGTTACTATGTATGGGGTAATTTGAATGCGCGATTCTCGGCTCAAACCCTGCTATTATGGTCCTTGCCGATTATTGCCTTGGCCTGTCTATTATGGGGAGCGATCGCCTTCATTCCAGCAGTCATTGTGCTGTATGCCGTTCATATTGTGCTGGGCATTGGCTTAGGAGGCTTCAATCAAATGGTATTCGCTTTTACAATTGGGGATACGCCGAAGAGCGAGCGCCCGATGTATATTGCGACGTACTCGGCGATTACTGGCTTTGCAGCCTTCTTGGGGCCTGTTGCAGGCGGGAAGGTATATGCCCTAATTGCTAATCAACCTATGTGGGTGCAGGTATATGGCATTTCCACGGTGGTTGGTGCTATTTTGCTCATACTCGGGTTAGGGGTAGGACGTTTCGTATTACGAACACAGATTAGGAGTGGCATCGAAACATGACTAGAAAAAGAATAGGTATTATCGGCTTAGGTGATATCGCTCAAAAAGTATACTTACCGCTGCTGTCCGTTAATGAACAAGTGGAACTTGTGGGTATTATGAGTTCTACGCAAGGGACGGTTGAAAGAATGCAGATGAAATACCGTATTCCGCTTGGGACAACGCAGCTTGATGAGCTATTGGCCTTAGGATTAGATGCCGTTTTTGTACATAGTCCGACGTCGGCGCATTTTGGTATTGCGATGAAGTGCATGGAACATGGTATAGCCGTCTATGTCGATAAGCCGCTCTCGTATGAGTGGGCGGAGTCGGTGGAAATGGCTTCCTATGCGGAGCGAAAGGGTGTGCTGCTCGCAGCAGGCTTTAACCGCCGCTACGCGCCTCTATATATCGAAGCGAAGCAATGGCTGCAGGAGGCAGGCGGTTTTGATGTGGCTTCAGCCGTTAAGCATCGTACCAAGCTGCAGGGGCATGGAGCCAAAGAAACGCTGTATGACGATTTGATCCACATGCTGGACACGTTGCTTTGGTTGGGAGAAAGTTCCTATGAGGTGAAAGCCTCCCACCAGCAGGTCGATGAGAGTGGCAAGCTGCTTCATGCGTCAGGTATGCTAGGGTTCGGTTCTGCTATTGGCTCCTATAGTATGGTGAGACAAGCTGGCGTAGATTTGGAAAAAGTGGAGCTGCACGGCAGCGGTAGATCCGTCGAGGTGACGAATTTGGAGTCAGCGGTCTTTTATGATAAAAATGCCGCTCCGCGCCTGCGCACCTTCGGCAGCTGGGACACCGTGCTGGAGCGCAGAGGCTTCGCTGGCGTCGTTCAACATTTCTTGAGCTCGCTGGATGATCCGAATGCTTGCGGCATTCGGGGGGATCTCGTGTTGGCTTCGCACCAGTTGGTGGAGAAGCTGTCGGTGTGAGGCTGCTCTGAAAGTGAAGCTTACGTCCGTAAACCCAAAGTCAACTATATCCGAGCCCCCATCTTGCCAATAAGATGGGGGCTTTTTTTTATGTTTTTTTAGCGTGCAAAAAAGTCTAATAGTAGAATCCAAGCAACATTCTTTTAAAAAGGCGAGAGAGTTCATAGAAGTAGGTTTTGTTCATCCTCGGTAATGAAGAATACTTCAGTGTTATAAGAAATTTTGACTACGAAGACATGGCCAATAGTTTTAAACTATAAACAAGCAGTGATGGAATCGCATGGCGAAATTCGATGTACGGGAGGTTGCAGCACTCATCACTGAACTAAACTGAACTCAACTCAACAACCAAAGGAGACGGAGCATGATGCCTAAAAAGCACAAACTGTTAGGATGGTTTTTGCTATTGATAATCATTACATCTCTTAATCTCGTCGATCAATCAGAAGCTTTAGCGGCACCCGCAGCACCTACGACTTATTTCCAGGATGATTTCTCGGATGGTGATTATACGGCTAATCCGGTATGGACTGCAACCTCTGGAACATGGAAAGTGAATACGGACCCAACAGACGCTAGTAATAAAATGTTAAATCAGACGGACGCCGGGGAAGGGATTATTACCGCAGGAGATGCTACGTGGACGAATTCTACTGTTACCATGCGTTTCTACACGGGGGCTGGCGGGGCTTATCCGGGAATTCTGGCGCGTGTTCAGGACTATAGAAATTTTTATTATTTTCAAATGCAAACGACCACTGCCTTAGTTCTTTCCAAAAGAATCAACGGTGCGGATACAACGATAAGAAGCTTGAGTTATCCTTTGAACAAAAACACATGGTACACACTTAAAATGGTTACGGTTGGAAACTCCATCAGATGCTACATCGTAAACAATGGCGTTGATAAGCTTATTTTTGATGAGTCGGATACGACTTTCCCAAGTGGCAAAATCGGAATCCGAAATAAATGGCAAGCCATCTATTTGGATGATGTGATGGTAACAGATGCACCAGCTGTAAACACGTCAGTCGTGCAATCGGCCACCCAAACCAATTCATCGATATCTTTGAACTGGGCGCCAGTTGATGGAGCAACCAGCTACAATATTTATCGGTCAACGACATCGAACAGCGGTTACACCTTTGTCTCCAACAGCACAACCAACAGTTTTGTGGATACGGGGTTGCTTTTTGATACCGCGTACTATTATAAAATAGCATTTGTATATGGAGGCCTGACGGAATCCCAGTGGTCATCCGAATTCAGTATACGGACTACGCCTGCACCACCTGTTGCACCTACGGGACAGACGGCAGCAGCTGTCAATTCCTCGAAAATTAATTTGAGTTGGGCTGCAGCTGTGAAAGCGACAGGTTATCGGGTATACCGATCATCGGGTGCAGACAACACATTCACCCAGGTGTATGACGGAACGGCCTTAAGCTATGCAGATACAGGGCTAAACGCAAACACTGCCTATACGTATCGTATAACCGCTTATAACACGATCGGAGAATCACCCTCAGCAATTGTGCAGGCTACAACCTACCAGTATGATTCGCCTGGAAGCTTTGCAGCTGCTTCAGGTTCCTCCACATCTGCAGCATTAAGTTGGGACAGCGTGCAAGGAACAAACGTTACCTATAAGCTTAGCAGATCGTCAAGTGCGACTGGCACTTATAGCTTGATATACAGCGGTCCGAATACCGTGTATACGGATACTGGATTAACACAAGGCACAGGTTACTTCTATAAAATCGTTGCGGTTATTGATGGGATCACGTCTGCCTTATCAGATCCGCTTGGCGTAGGCACTTTGAGAACGGCCATTACACCTGGGACGGCATGGTCAGATCTCAGTGGTAATCCGATTGATGCCCATGGAGCAGGTATTATGTTTGATCAGCAAACACAAAAATACTACTGGTATGGCGAGTATCACAAGGGAGCATGGCCTTCAGCGGGAGTAAGAGTGTACTCTTCCACGGATCTGTACAATTGGAAAGATGAAGGCATGGCACTCACAATGGTCAAATCGATGGACGATTTTACGAACGATCCGTTCATTTCCACGCTGTATGCGGGTAGAACCGATACATTAAATATCTGGGCAGATATTAGAGCGGGCCGGATTATTGAAAGACCCAAAGTTATTTATAATGATACAACCCATAAATATGTGATGTGGGCTCATATTGACGGGGATAAAGACCCTTATAATAACAATGCCAATTATGGAAAAGCGCAAGCTGGATATGCCATAAGTGATTCACCTACGGGGCCATTCATCTACCAGAAGAGTTACCGTATGGATCAAGCCCCACCGGGGCAGGTCGATTATCAACCTGGTAACCCAGGCATGGCACGTGATATGAATCTATTTAAGGATGATGATGGTACGGCTTATCTCATCTATTCCAGCGAAGAAAACTTAACCATCTACATTTCCAAGCTGCTGGATGATTATTCTGACGTTTCAGGATGGCACAAGGACGGCAATGTCGATGCCAACGGTAAACCAGTCCGTGATACAAGCTATAAGTCGGTTTACGGTGTTGATTATGTGAGAGTATTCCCAGGTACTCAGCGTGAAGCTCCAGCTATTTTCAAATTCAATGGGAAGTACTACATGTTAACTTCTGGCGCAACGGGATGGTCTGCTAATGAAAATAAATTCAGCGTTGCGGATACGATGTTTGGTCCATGGTCAACGCCGGTTAATCCATTCGTCCGAGCCTTATCATCAGATCCAGACCCAACGACAGCCTTTAAATCTCAAACGACAGCTGTTATTCCAGTTGACCCCGCTAAAGGAAAATTCATCTATGTGGGGGATGATTGGAATGGCGGGCAGTTTACGACGAATGGCGGTGCCAAATATATTTGGCTGCCAATTGAATTTGGGCAAGGTACGGATATCTCGATAAGATGGTATAGCAGCTGGACCACAGATGTATTAAACAGTATGGGTAAGTTCGACGCCAAGTTGAAATTGCCTGAGGTTATTGCTACGGGGACGCTGCTTGATTTACCGACTCAGATCGAAGTTATCCCAAGTGGTGCTGCAGATGCCACGACAACATCGGTAATCTGGTCAGTCAACTCACAGCCCATATCGGCGAGTACGTTTGCTCTTCCAGGTTTGTATACGTTACAGGCTGTACTTCCGCAGTTTAACAACAAAGCGTTACGTTTTAAAATATACGCAGTACCTGATAAGACCATCTATTTTGTAAATAGCGGTGGTTATGCGACGAGTGACTACAATCTGTTGACCTCATACCTTCAGGATACGCTTATGAATAAGGATGTTGTTGAACAGGACTACAATGCAGCCGATTCCATGCCTTGGGGCTATGTAGGAACGAATTCGAATTCAGCAGGTTCAGCTAGTGGAGAAATGTTCTCAACACTTCGATATTTGAATGGTGGCAATGTAAGCAATTCCCCAGCAGGTACGGACCTAACCTACAAGTTTACGGTGACAAATGGTTCATATACGGTGTACACAGGCTTTAATGATATTTGGAATAATGCCTCCAGAAAGGCAGACCTCTATATTAATGGGGTGAAAAAGAATGCCATCACGTTCATATCCAATACGGTCTATGGCAATTCTGTTGACGTGACGGATGGCACAATCACGGTTACAGTGAGAAATACGGCATCACAGGATCCACTGATCAATTGGTTGATGATTGTTGACAACACACAGACGCATGATCCTTTAATGGGACTGCATGTCAGTTCGACAACATCCGATTCCGCTTCGCTTTCGTGGAACAAAGCTATAGGAGCTACTTCCTATACGCTGTACAGATCAACTAGTGCAGATGGAACCTATGCGCCTGTTTATCAGGGAGCAGCAACGAACTTCACGAATAGTGGTATTGACCCGGCTGTTAGATATTATTATAAGGTCACTTCAACCAGCGTATCCGTAGAATCACCGAAGTCAGATTCCATCAACATCCTATTAGATCAAATCAAGCCCGTTACCGAATTTAGTTTGGCAGGTATGGGTAACAACGGTTGGTACACGACGAATGTCGTAACACTGAATGCTGCGGATGATGTATCCGGCGTCGTCAAGACGGCATACACATTCGGGGATACGGCAGAGTGGAAGGATTACGCGGGACCTTTTACACTAACCCAAGATGGAACTTATACCATTCAGTACTACTCCGTAGATAGAGCAGGGAATGTGGAAGATGTGAAACAGGTGACTTTCCAAGTAGACGCAACACTTCCAGACTTTAATCTACTGATCAATGGCAATGATTTAATGGAGGGAGACTCCTTTGATGACCACCTTCCATTAACCTTCCAAGTCTCCGATAATCTGTCGGGCCTGGCTTTTGCACAAATTACGGTTAGCGGTGCTGTCTATGCGGTAGATCTGACAAAAGGATCGAGTGTGGTCATCGATTTTGTGGGGAGGGTAGGCAGTCATACGGCAAGTATCGTAGTTGAAGATCAAGCTGGGAATAAGATGCAGAAAGATGTTCAAATCCAAGTGACAACCAGCGTAGGTGCCATGAATCAGTTGCTTGATCGCTATAATTCGCTTCTGAGCCAATCACTAACATCGCAGTTGAGCAATACCCTGAAGCAATCACAGCATAAACTGGAAATGAACCGACCAGATCAGGCTGCTAAGCATATGGAGGACTTTGTGAAACATTTGAATAAAGCAGTGGTAGGAAAAGATGTAGATAGCAGCGTCAAAGCTATTCTTCTCGCAGATGCAAATGCCTTGATTGTGCAATGGTCAGGTATGTAACTACCAGTAGGTATCCTTAAAATGGAAAAAAGGCTGATCCCTAAAGTAGAATCTTCTACTTCAGGGACAGCCTTTTCCTGTCATCCCCGATTACCCGCAGGTACAATTCAAAACCGGCTTCCGAGCAGCCAATGCTTCATCCATCCGGCTGACGACAGTCGTGTAAGGGGCATTTTTGACCAACTCTGGATTATCTTCCGCTTCCTTCGCGATGGCGATCATCGTGTCGATGAAGCTATCGAGCGTTTGCTTGCTCTCTGTCTCGGTCGGCTCGATCATGATGCATTCTTCCACGCTGAGCGGGAAGTAGATGGTCGGCGGGTGATAGCCGAAGTCGAGCAATCTTTTGGCAATATCGAGTGTACGAACGCCCAGCTTCTTCTGCCGATTACCTGACAGCACGAATTCATGCTTACAGAAGCGAGGATGCGGTACGTCGAAATACGGCGTTAACCGAGCCAGCATATAGTTCGCGTTCAGCACGGCGTATTCGGATACTTTGCGCAAGCCTTCCGGACCAAGTGTACGAATGTACGTATAGGCACGGACGAGGATGCCGAAGTTGCCGTAGAAGCCTTTGACACGACCGATGGACTGTGGATAGTTGTATTCGAAATAGAAGCTGTTATCTTCGCGCTTGGCCACAAGCGGTGTCGGTAAGAAAGGAATTAGCCGTTCTTTGACGCCGACTGGACCTGCGCCTGGGCCGCCGCCGCCGTGCGGGGTACTCATCGTTTTGTGCAGGTTGAGATGGACAACGTCGAAACCCATATCCCCTGGCCGCGTGATGCCCATAATGGCATTTGCGTTCGCGCCGTCATAGTAGAGCAGTCCGCCTGCGGCATGCACGATTTCGGCAATCTCGACGATTTGCTCTTCGAACAAGCCGAGTGTGTTCGGGTTCGTGAGCATCAGTGCGGCAGTATCAGAACCGACGGCTTTGCGCAACTCCTCGAGATTCACGAGGCCGCGCTCATCGGATTTGATCGTCACGGTTTGGAATCCAGCCACGGTTGCACTGGCTGGATTGGTGCCATGAGCCGAGTCTGGACAAATGACCTTAGTCCGGTGCTCGCCGCGGCTTTCATGATAAGCTCGGATCATCATAAGTCCAGTCCACTCCCCATGAGCACCTGCCGCGGGTTGCAAGGTTACGCGGTCCATGCCCGTGATCGCTTCAAGATCGTGCTGGAGATTGTAGAGCAGCTCCATCGCGCCCTGTATCGATTCTTCCGGCTGATACGGGTGAATATGAGCGAAGCCAGGGAAGCGGGCAACGTCTTCGTTGATTTTAGGATTATATTTCATCGTACACGAACCTAGCGGATAGAAACCATTATCTACCCCGAAGTTGCGACGAGAGAGTGCTGTGTAGTGGCGGATGACATCGACTTCATACACTTCCGGCAGATCAGGTTCGACTTGACGACGGAATTTAGCAGGGATGAGTTCCGTCAGATTTATATCAGGAACGTCTGATTCCGGTAAAGAATAGGCGACGCGACCTGGATGGCTCATTTCAAAAATGAGTGCTTTTTCGTTGTTCATACGAGTTCCTCCAATGCGGCTGCGAAGCTATCGATATCTTCGCGTGTTCGTTGCTCGGTGACGGCGATTAGCATATGGCCGGCCAGCTCTGGGTAGTCGCGGCCGAGATCGTAGCCGCCGATAATGTTGCGTTGCAGGAGCTGACGATTCAGCTCCTCGACATTCGTGCCGTCTGGCAGCTTGACGGCAAATTCATTGAAGAAGCTGCCTGTGAACGGCAGAGTTATTCGGTTGGACGCGGTGAGGCGATTCACCGCGTAATGAGCTTTCTGGACGTTGAGCGCGCCAACGTCTTGAATGCCCTGCTTGCCCATCGTGGACAAGTACACGGATGCGCAAAGCGCGAGAAGCGCCTGGTTGGAGCAGATGTTCGACGTGGCTTTCTCACGCCTTATATGCTGCTCCCGCGCTTGCAGCGTAAGCACGAAACCGCGCTTGCCATCGCGGTCCACGGTTTGGCCTACGATGCGCCCCGGCATGCGGCGCATCCAGCTCTCCGCGACGGCGAAGTAGCCGCAGCTCGGCCCGCCCAGCGCAGCTGGGATGCCGAGCGGCTGGCAATCGCCGACGACGATGTCAGCGCCGAGCTTGCCCGGCGCTTCGAGCAGCCCGAGCGTGAGCGGATTCGCGCTCACGACGAGCAGTGCGCCCGCGCCGTGCGCGAGCGGCTCCACGGCCGCGAGATCCTCCAAGCAGCCGAAGAAATTCGGCGATTGGAGGATGACGGCGGCCGCGTCGATCTCGAGCTTGGACGCGAGGTCGTCTAGATCGGTTACACCTTCAGGTGTTACCGCGATCTCGACGACGTCCAAGTTCAGCCCGCGGGCGGACGTGCGCAAGACGGCGCGCGCCTCCGGGTGCACCGCGCGGGACACGAGCAGACGGCTGCGCTTCGTCGCGCCGCTTGCTAGGGCGCCAGCTTCGGCCAGCGCCGTTGCGCCATCGTACATTGAGGCGTTCGCGACGGCCATGCCGGTGAGCTCACAGATGTACGACTGAAATTCAAAAATCGCCTGCAACTCCCCCTGGCTGATTTCCGGTTGATAAGGCGTGTACGCGGTGTAGAATTCGGACCGCGAGATCACGTGATTGATCACCACCGGAAGGTGATGATCATAGATGCCAGCGCCGAGGAAGCTGGCGTAGCGCTGGAAATCCGCGTTGCGCCCTGCCAACTCGCGCATATAGCGGAGCAAACCTTGCTCGCTGAGCGCCTGACCCACTTGCAGTTCACCCTGGAATCGCACCTGCTGCGGGATGTCACTAAACATTTCTTCCATGGAAGAGATGCCGATCGTTTCCAGCATTTCCTTTTGATCCTGCTCCGTAATTGGTAAATAACGATGTTTCATAACAAAGGGTGCTCCTTCCGACCCGGATTCGGGGATAATTTCTAGCTCTGTTTTTTGTGAAAAGGGGTAGAGACGACGGTAGCTTTCACTTGTGCGCCTCTGATTTCAACATACACTTCCGTACCCAAGGCACTATACGAGGCGTCGATCAAAGCTAAGCCTACATTCGTTTTGTACGTTGGAGACTGCGTGCCAGTTGTTACTTCACCAATCTGTTTACCCTCTGCGTATACGGCGTAATGCGGACGAGGTATGCCGCGCTCTTGCATTTCAATGCCGACGAGCTTGCGCGGCACGCCGTTGGTCTTTTGCTCCTGCAGGGCATCCCGCCCAATGAAATCGCCTTTAGCTAACTTCACAAAATACCCTAATCCCGCCTCAAGCGGCGTGATATCGGCGGATAGCTCCTGTCCGTATAGAGGGAGTCTCGCTTCAAAGCGAAGCGTGTCCCGTGCACCTAAGCCTGTGGGAATGAGCCCATGCTCCTCACCAGCTTCTAGCAGTTTTTGCCAAAGCGAGATCGCATCTTTGTGATCAACGTAAAGCTCGAAGCCATCTTCACCCGTGTAGCCAGTGCGGGAAAGCAGCGTAGACACGCCAGCGACTTTTACCTCGGGGAGGAAATGGAATGTTTTTATTGTTTGAATCGGTGCGTTTGTCAGTTTAGCTAAAATATCAACTGCCCGAGGCCCTTGCAGCGCAAGCATTGCGGTTTCTTCGGAAATGTTGGTCAACTGAACATCACCTGAGAGGTGCTGTTTTAGCCAAGCCATGTCTTTGTCGATGTTGGACGCATTGATGACCAGCATGTAGTCGAGATCACTCCGCTTGTAAACGAGCAGATCATCGACTACACCGCCACTCGGATAGCACAAGAGGCTGTATTGGCATTGACCATCTACCAGTTTAGCTACATCATTCGTCGTGAGTCGTTGCAAAAATGCAAAGGCATCCCGGCCTTGGACACGTACCTCGCCCATATGCGATACATCAAAAAGCCCCGCCTGCCCCCTGACAGCGTCATGCTCCTTTTGAATGCCAGTGAACTGCACTGGCAGTTCCCAACCGCCAAAATCAATGATTCGCGCGCCATATTCCGCGTAGATGGGGAAGAGCGGTGTTCGTTTCAGCATGCTAATAACCTCACCTTCAATTGTCTTATTCTTCCTCGGACTTATTTCGAAAATGCAAAAAGGAGCAAAAGGTATGCAACACAAACATACCTTTTGCCCCTGTCCTTTGTACCTGAGAGTTGCCTAGAACGGTAGAAAATATACGTTCAACCGTTAAGTTTCCCCTTGGGTGTCCGATTTCCCGTGATTAACGAGGCTTCGAAGCTCTCCAGAGTCGCGTCCGATACAGGTCCTTTTGCCTGAGAGATTCACCACTTTGGGCTTACTCCTTCGGCGCTGCCAACGTGCTCCGCAGTCTCTCCCTGTATCCTCATTCGCCAATATTTAATTAGCCATATTATATTCATTATGCGCCTAAATCGGTGTGAATTGTCAACAGTAACTTTTAAGTTAGTGGTCGTACACCCTAGGCTTCAATAGGAATTGCTTCTTCGAGGATGTCCATCTTGACTTTGATGTTCCCAGTAGATTAAGCTAAAAGCAAAATTTGTAAGTAAGGTGAGGCGTGGACTGATGAGTAATGTACAAGCCAATTTGTTATACACCAAAGAGCACGAGTGGGTAGAGACGATATCGGATACGGTGGTTCGCATAGGGATTACCGATTTTGCACAAGATCAATTGGGAGATATTGTATTCGTGGAGCTTCCGAAAGTTGGCGCTTCGGTTACAGCGAATGAGAGTATTGGCAGTGTGGAATCGGTCAAAACGGTTTCAGATATTTTCTGCCCGGTAACAGGCAAAGTAACAGCCGTGAACAGCACGTTGGAAGGCTCGCCAGAGCTTGTAAACAGTGCGTCTTTCGGTGAAGGTTGGATGGTTGAGGTAGAAATCTCAGGACCAGAGGCATTGGAAGGCTTGTTAAGCGCTGCGGAATACGGCTCCTATATCGGTAACGACTAGGGTTTGCTTCGATTTAGGTACATGGAAGAGGGAGGCATCTTATGCAATTTGGGCAAAAGCAGCCGCAGGATCCGAGTGATCGTGTTCCTCCTGGGCAAACGCTGACACAAGGCTGGCCTGTGCTGCACTACGGGTCCGTGCCCTACTACAACGACATGAGCAAATGGGATTTGCGGTTGTTCGGTTTGGTGGAGGAAGAGTTCACCATTTCGTACAAGGACTTTATGGCGCTGCCACGCAAGGAATTTGCGAATGACATTCACTGCGTGACGACTTGGTCCAAGCTGGACAATGTTTGGGAAGGTATTGCTGTGTCTGAATTGATGAGTAAGGTGAAGCTGAAGTCAGAAGCAACGCATGTGATGCTGCATGCCGAGCATGGATGGACGACGAATCTTCCGCTGGAAGACTTCCTGTTAGAGACATCTTTTCTGGGTATCCGACATAATGGTGTGCTGCTTACGCCTGATCATGGTGCGCCTGTGCGAATGGTTGTGCCGCATCTGTATTTCTGGAAAAGCGCCAAATGGCTGCGAGGCATCGAGTTCATGGCGAAGGATAAGCCTGGCTTCTGGGAGCGTAACGGCTACCATATGTATGGAAATCCATGGAAAGAGGAACGGTATGATTTCGATTAAGACATCAATTGCATGTATATATAGAATATGTTACAGTAAAAATAGTTAGAGACGGATTCGCGGTCCGTCTCCAGTACAGACTGGGTGAGATTCTCCTGGGTAACTGAATACGTGCAGAAGTGACCCACTAAGGCGACCAACCTAGAAGTGGGTCACTTTCTTTTGTCGATATATGTTAGCAGCGCTAGAATGAACATACCGAACGCAAACATAATCATAATCGCTTGGAAAGTTTCCATGGCATCCTCCTCCTTTCTGGAGAAATGCCGCACCCAAGGTCGTGCTGTACGAGTCTATTATACCATATTTTACTAGTTTGGCTTATATAAATATAAAAAGGCTAAATACCTCCTCCACCCCTCCTTTTCCTCTACAAGTGACCAATAGGCACCTGAACACATACAATGGTTAGGAGTTTGGAAGGGAGTGGCCGGAGCATGCCTGCAATTATTAATGGTGGAATCAAAATCCTAAACGTCGCTCAGGGCTCCAATGTCCAGATTGGCGACACCTTTGCTATTAATCTTACCAGCAGCTCCAAAATCTTTGCGGGGGCCAACTCGTTTTCGCCGGGTGACAGCTTTGGAAGTGTTCAGAACGTGCTCAATGGGAGCACGAATACCGTTGATCCTGATCTCGTGGATACTCCGAATAACACGATTTAATTCCTTTATGTCTATTTCCACAAATTGGACGACGGCCAAGCCGAAGTTGACGGTCCTAAAGTGATATGGTGATGCGAAAGATATACGGAACGTGAAACCATATCAGAGATAAATAGGGGATAGAGCAGCTTGTTAAAACGAAATGTGATTCGGATATATATCGGGAATATCATGTGGTTCCTACCAATCTTGATTTTGATCATGGGGGCCAATCCTTCTGTCGCAGGCAGTGTTTGGTGGAAAATACTAGGTTGTCTACTCTTTGCAGGGATTGTTGCTGTATGTGTGAGTTCATGGCTTCAAGTAAACCGTGAGCAACGTGAAATAGACGAAAAAAAACACTTTGATTCTGTTGTACTCCGTCAGTTTTACTAATAATGAATACAAACAAAACGGCCCTGTCGCAATCCTGCGAACAGAGCCGTTTTTCATATTTACATCATCGTTTCGCCTTCGGTAAACAGGTGGAAGGTCACGCCAAACTTATCCTTCACTTGTCCGTAAGCAGGACTGAAGAATGCTTCATGCAAGTCCATGATAACCGTGCCGCCTTCTTTGAGCGCTTCGAAAAATTGTTTCGATTTGCTTGCATCCTTCGTTGTAATACAAATCGTCACATGATCTCCCTGTTGAACGGGTTGACCTGGGAACGTGTCCGAGAACATCAATTGACTTTCGCCGACTTGCAGCATGGCATGGCCAACGAGGCCTTTTTGTTCATCAGCAAGCGGGAAATCAGGGTTCTCAGGCATCTCACCGAAGGTTTGCTTAAATAGCACTTGCGCATCCAGAGCTTTCTCATAAAAGGCAATAGCTTCACCCGCAGTGCCAGGCAATACTAAATACGGCGTTAAACGTACGGACATCAATAAACAGCTCCTTAAATTTTGATTTATTTGAAGTGTAAAATGTCTACCTCTTATTATTACCACATTTGCTCAGAAAAATAAAGAACATATGTTCTGTTTTTGTAGTGGAATCACGAAATAGCTGCCCTCCATCTTGAATTTTCCCCCTGCTCACGGAAAGTGGCCTATACTATAATAGAATAGATAAAGACTATCTTCTCACACACAGGAAAGGTGCTAACGTCGCCTATGAATAAGCTTGCTATCTGGTCGTGGCTACCACGGATGTTCCATTCCTTTTCATTAAAGCAACGCATATGGTTTACCTTTGTCATTTTAATCACGGTGGGTCTGGTGGCTACTGGGAGCATCGCCTACCTGATCGCGTCTAAAGAAATTCAGCGCAACGCCATGCAGTCAAGTCAAGATACTGTGAATCAATCCGCGCAAATCGTCAATGAACGACTGAAAAATATCGGTACTGCTGTTCGAGCACTGATGTTCAGCGATGCCTTCAAGCAACTCATGAAGGATGTCCAGAATGAGGATAGTTCCAGCTACTACAAGTCATTAACTGCCTTACAGTACGTTTTTTCACAAGTGAAATTCAACGACTCTATGATTGAGAGTATTCTCATCGCCACGCCGATCGGGGATTTCTATCCGACCTCCAGTGCGCGGAATAATGCGAATTCCTTTTACCAATCGGATATGTTTAAGCAGTTTCAGCTCTTGAAGCGAGGGTTTTGGAGTAAAGGGCATGTTGATCCGTTCTTTACGGGGAAACAACGGGTGATCTCTCTCGTCGCAGAGGGGGTCAGTGAAGATTCGTATCTAAATAAAGAGCCAACGAATGTCTATGTCGTCATCAATGTGAAGGAAGACGATCTGCGTGATCTCTTTATGGAGAATTTATCGAGCCCTGATAAGCACTATTATTTCATTGATTCGCAAGGCGAAGATATCAATTACTCGGACCGTACGCTAGATAAGGCGTTCATTCAACGTCCTGATTTCGTCCAGCAACTGACAGATGAGCGGAAGGGTTCCTTTTTCTATAGCGATTCTGATCGTAAAGACTACCTCGTGAATTATGCGCGACTGGACGTCAAGGACGATTGGATGATTGTCGGGGTTCAGGCGAAGGATAAATTGCTGGCCAAATTAAATGGCATCAAGCAGGCAACGACGTACGCCACCATTGCATTCATCCTAGTTTCGCTGTTCATCACGAACAATTTAACACTCATCCTGTTGAAACCGCTGTTCAGACTGCAAAAGCTGATGAAGCGGGTAGAGGAAAATGACTTGGATGTGCGTTTTGAAAGCGTTTATAAGGATGAAGTCTCTCAGGTTGGATTCCGTTTCAACCGCATGCTGGATGAGATCAAGCAGCTCATTGAGGATGTGAAAAATCGGGAACGCGATAAACGAAAGGCGGAGATTAAAGCGTTGTCTGCGCAAATGGATCCGCATTTTTTCTATAACACGCTCAATACGATTTACTGTAAATCGGTGTTAGGTGAAAACGATGATGTGAATGAAATGATTTTGGCCTTATCGAATATGTTCCAATTGAGCTTAAGCGGGGGCAGGGATTTGATTACGCTCGCGGATGAGGTGGATCATGTGCGTCAATATTTGGCGATTCAGCAAAGGTCGTATGAAAATTTATTCGTCTTCCGGATGGAAGTTGAGCCTGAGATGCAAGCTTGCCTTGTACCTAAAATTATGATACAGCCGCTGATTGAAAATAGTATTTTGCACGGATTCAAAGACATGACTTCTGGTGGAGAAATTCAGCTCTCAGCTCGAGCAGATGGCGATTGGCTGCATATCACGGTGGAGGATAATGGACACGGACTCGTTCCCGAGCTCCTTCTTCAGAGCATGATGCACCCGACAACCTCGAAGCATGGTTATGCACTGCGCAATATCTACACGCGTCTACAGCTGTACTATGGGACTGAGCAACGGATGGAGATCGGGGCGAATGCATTTGGCGGAGCTCAAATCGACTTGTGGCTGCCACGGTATGACCAAGAGGAGGATTTCCATGGACCGACTAATTAAGCTATGTGTTGTGGATGACATCCGAAGTGTCGTGGATATGATTACGAAGAAGATTCCATGGGAAGATCACGGTATCGAGATTGTGGGCAGCGCTACGAATGGTGAGGAAGGCTTTGCAGTGATTCGCGAAACGAAGCCAGATCTGATTCTAACGGACATTCGTATGCCCAAAATGGACGGCTTGGAAATGACGCGCAATATTATGGAGATCTTGCCGACGAGTAAGGTTATCATTTTAAGCGCCTATACAGACTTCGATTATGCCMAGAAAGCGATCCAATATGGCGCATTAGACTATGTAAAAAAGCCTTTCTCCATTGATCAGATAGTGAAAGCGGTCGTAAAGGCCAAGGAGGTTTGGGAGCAAGAGAACCTAAGCCGTACGCAGCTGATTGGTCTTCAACAAAAGATTAAAGAAAGTATGCCAGCCCTCCGGCAGGAGTACTTATCCTTACTCGTGTACCATCAAACGAATGATGCGGAGTTAGCGCGATTATCGGACTTTCTAGATATTAATGAGCTGAAGCCGCCATTTGCAGTGATGACGATTCAAATTGATCAATTTACCGATAAATATGGCGAAGTACCTGTGAAAGAGCTAGAGCTTGTTCGATTTTCCTTGCAAAATATCGTGGAAGAGACGATCGCCTTGGGCGGGGCAGCGGTTGTGTTTCGTGAGGGGTTCAATCGTTATATTTGTATTCTCAACGTGGCGAATAGCGAAATGCCGATTGCGATCGCAGATCAATGCTGCTCGAACATCGCACGTCATACCAAATTCACGATCTCCATTGGCATCGGCCACTGTGTAGAGACCGTGCAAGAGCTGCCGAAAAGCTATCAGCAGTCGCTCAGCGCTTTATCGTATCATTTTTACACGGGAGGGAATGGCGCATTCAGCTATAATACGGATGCCGCAGCAGCTCCTGTGGAGTGGATTTATACCGAGGATAGCGAGAATGAGTTTCTATTCGCTTTCAGATCTGGTAATCGGGACGCATGCGTAGCGTGGGCGATGACCATTTTCACCGAGATGGGGAAAGTTTCCGTTCTCCCCGAACCAGGGGTCGTGGAGCGACTCCTGCAAGGTCTTGTGCTGCGGATGCTGCGCGTGCTGGTGGAGAAATTCCCTCGTCCTAGCCTAGCCGAATTCGAAACGAAGACGCTTGAAATCAGAGACAGCGGAGCCGCTATCCTAGCATATCGCGCGTGGTTCATTGAGCTGTGCGAAATCGGCTGCCGTCTGATTCATCAAGAACGGGCTAGCGAGTCACAGAAAATTATTCACCGTTCGGCTGAGTATATCAAAGCGAATTTGGATCTCGATTTGACGCTGGAGCATTGTGCGAAGCAGGTGAACTTAAGTTGGGGCTATTACTCGAATTTGTTCAAAAAAGTAACAGGGTCGACGTTTGGGCAGTTCGTTACACAAGCTAAGATGGAGCGGGCGAAATCGATGCTGATCGAGGATTATCAGGTCCAGGAAATCGCACAGCAGCTTGGCTATGAGCACCGGCGTTATTTCAGTGAGGTATTCAAAAAGCAGACTGGGCTTACACCGACGGAATTTAAAGAAATGTCACTGGGCAAGTCCTCCAAGCCGTGAGGGCTTGCCTGTTTTTTGGGTAGGAAGAGGGGCAACATATAGAAATATCTGCCCTCATTCAAGAGTTGACCTCATTATCAGGGAATGGAAATTCTTTTAGTATTAGAAGTGTAAACAACAGATTTTAAGGGAGGCTCACACATGTTTAAAAAATTAGGGACGGTCACATTAGCGGTAACACTTGCGGGTAGTTTAGCAGCTTGCAGCTCCAAGACGGAAACAGCAGCAAGCCCAGCGGCGTCTGCGAAAGCATCCGATCAACCGGCAAGCGCGGCTCCTGCCAAAGCCAAAACGAAGCTCTCTTATTGGACGGGTGACCGTCATGATATGGACTATATTAAGAGTGTTGTACAAAAATTCAACGAGACGAATGGCGAAAATATTGAAGTTGAAATGGTTGTAAAGACAGAGGATTTCAACCAAGCGATTGATCTTGCTTTTGCTTCCGGACAAGCGCCTGATATTATTCGTGTCAAAGAAAATACGATTCAACCCTTTGCTACGAAAGGTTACCTCAAACCGATTGATGCTTACGTAACCGATGCTGTTAAGAAGAAATTCCCAGTTATTGATGATTTCAACCGAATTGGCGGCAAAATGTACAGCCTTCCTAACTACGGGTCGACGCTTCGTCTCGTTTATAACAAGGAGCTTTTCGCAAAAGCAGGTATTGCGGCACCTCCGAAAACATTGAAAGAAATGGTTGAGGATGCAAAGAAAATTACCGCAGTTGGTAAAGCGAATGGCTCCTACGGCTTTGCTCAGAACTTCAAGAGCCCGGATAGCGCCCTTGGTCGTTCAGCGAGAGTGATCGCAGAAGCTAGCGGCTACGGCGGACTTGGTTTTGATTTCAAAACAGCGAAGTTTGATTTTACAGGCTACAAAGATATCATGCAATCCTTCAAGCAAATGGTAGATGACGGCAGCACATTGCCAGGTATGGAATCCTTGGATATTGATCCACTGCGTGCACAATTCGCGGAAGGCAAAATCGGGATGTATATCTCCTTCTCCTCCGAGCCAGGCGTATACGCKAACCAGTTCCCAGCTAAGATTGACTGRGCTGCTGCACCAGTTCCAACGATTGATGGAACGATCAAAGGAGCAACATCCTTCTTGGGCGGTCAATGGCTAGCGATCAGCAACACAACCAAAAATGCCGATCAAGCATGGAAGTTCATGCAGTTCATGTATGCAGATGATGTATTGAAAACGTATCATGAAAAAGGCTTCGGCTTGTCCATGGTACCATCCGTATCCTCCGTTGCGAAGAAACCAGAAATCAAAGGTATCGACGGCTTCTTGCCAATCGGAAATGACGGTACATGGCCGCTTCAACCAACGGTTACGGTTGAAGGCATGAAATACAATGACGCGTTCTTTAAATATATGATTAGCGGCGGCAACTTGGATCAAATTATTCAAGATTTGAACAAACGCTATAACGATGCTCTTGATAAAGCTGTCACTAAGGGCGATGTCAAAGTAGCACCAAATGCAAGCTTCGATCCAATGAAATTGATGATGAAATAAGAGCTAATTGAAGAGATATAAAGCGAGAGTGGAGCTGAAACTCCACTCTCGCACTCATCTTAGCGTTAATAAATTGAAGGGGCCCCCGGAAAGTAATGTCTAAACTTTTATCGAAGCAATTCGGCGAAGTATGACCGCTTTGAATGGTAAGTTTAGACGCCGATCGAGATAATACTCGATGCGAACGGACTATACATCGAAGCTTAGCTTCACTTTTTGGGGTATCTTAGGAGGGAATGAGATGAACAGAACACGCCAGATCGGGTTTTCATACTTATTTTTGTTTCCAAGCTTTCTGCTGACCATAGTGCTAGGCGTCTATCCGATTGCTTGGGCGATTCGATATATGTTTTATGAGTACAAAGGCTACGCGGCTCCAACCTTTATCGGGTTCGATAATTTCAGAAGACTTTGGGAAGATACGGAGTATTGGCATTCTGTCTTAAATACTTTTGTTTATGCAGGTGGAAAGCTCATTATTACGCTGCCATTATGCTTAGTGCTTGCTGTTATTTTGAATGGAAAGCTCCGTGGACGCAACTGGCTAAGAGCGATCTATTTCATGCCTACAATCATTAGCTCGGCTGTGATGGCCGTTGTATTTTTTATCATTTTCAACTCGTATAACGGTATTCTCAATCAATATTTATTAAAGTTTCACATCATCTCTGAAAGAATCGATTGRCTCGGACCTAAGCATGCGATGCTGACAACGATCCTCATTGCGGTTTGGGGGGCTGTGGGTAACTACATGCTGTTATTTCTAGCTGGTCTTCAAAATATCTCGAACGATGTGTATGAAAGCTCGTCCTTGGATGGGGCAAATAAATGGCAGCAGTTTTGGTACTTAACGATTCCAATGTTAGGACCAGTGCTCCAGATCGTCATTATGCTTGCGATTATTAATTCGCTCAAAGGGTATGAGAGCATCATGGTGCTGACAGAAGGCGGACCGGTAGGAAAGACAGAAGTGATGTATTTATATGTCTACAAGCTCTTCTTCCCAACACCATCAGGATCATTGGCCGATCCACAATTTGGCTACGGCAGTGCTGTAGGCTTCGTGACGGCTGTTATCGTCGGCATCGTCACGTTGATCTATCATGCGATGTCCAGGCGTCTGAACAAACTGCAATAGGAAGGAGACTCGGAATATGAAAGTGTCAGAAGCGATACCTGCTGTTTATATAAAGAAACAAACGGAGCCATTTTCGATAGTTGGATCAGGTGGTAGGGTCCTGCTCTGGATATTCTTACTCGCCACAGCCCTGCTTATCGTTTTTCCTGTAGTTGTTACCTTTCTAGGTTCGTTCATGTCTAATTTGGAGATTACCAAGGGGGGCAAAATATTTCCGTCCTCCTGGCATTTCGCCAATTATAAAGAGGCCTGGGTGCAGGCTAACTTCGCTAGGTTTACGTGGAATAGCTTGTTCCTGAGTGGAGCAACTACGATCGGTGTACTGACTGTAGCCTCCATGGCAGCTTATGTGGTTGAACGTATGAATTTTCCTGGCAAAAAGCTGTATGTGGCCATTCAAGCGTCCACGATGTTCATTTCGATCGGCGCTGTCGTGATTAGACCACAGTTTGAGCTGATGGTGAAGCTGCACCTGCATACGAATTTATGGGGCGTGGTCCTCATTCTGATCAGTGGACACGCGTATATCTTCTTTATTTTATTAAGCTTCTTACAAGGTATTTCCCGGGAATTAGACGAGGCTGCGCGGATCGATGGCTGTTCCAATAGCGGTATTTTCTGGCGAATTATTTTGCCCCTTATGCGTCCAGGACTCGGGGTCGGTGCGCTGTTTACATTTTGCGGGGCGTGGAATGAGTACTTGCGTCCGTTAGTGTTCACGATGACGAATCCCAAGTTACAGACGCTTACTGTTGGGCTATCTTATCTGCGGTACGGCTCATCAGCAGCGGTTCAAACGCATTATATGCTGGCGGGAGCTTGCTTATCGATTCTGCCGTTGTTGGTAGTGTACATGATTGCGAATCGTTCGTTCATGCAAATGACGGCTGGTTCATTGAAAGGCTAGGAGGACTTCTGACCATGGACATCAATCGTGTGGAGAGACTGCGGAGGAACGCAGGCAGCTCGGAATTTCAAGCTGCGATGGAGCTGCTAAGACGGGATGCGGAGGAAGCGGCGGAGATCACCTTCGCCATCCGCACCCATGAGCAAGGTGAATGGATGCACTACTATTATTGTGATGAAGATGGGACTCGGCTCACTTTCCAGTGGAACGAGCCTTTTCTTCATCGTTGTTCAACCTGCGGTAAGGAGCGGCATAGTCAACTGCTTGATGGATGCTGGACATCGATTGCACATAGTCAGATCGGTAAGGCTGTGTATCACATTGCTTTGCTGTACGCGATAGAACCAGATGTGGAACGACTACAATTCGTTAAATCCTATTTGATGGCGTACGCCGATCACTACGAAACGTATACGATACACGGGGATATTCCTTACAATGGGCCTGGCAAATTATTTGCCCAAACCTTAGATGAAGCACATTGGATCACGGATCTAGCGCTTGGCTATGATGTCATTCAGGAGCATCTGACACCAGATGAAGTCGCTCATATTCGGGCAGGGTTGCTTGAGCCCTGTGCTCGTTTTCTCATTGCACACAAAGAAAAACAAATTCATAATCATTCGGTGTTGATTACATCGGCCATTGCCGCGCTTGGCCTGTTGCTTGGCGATACAGAAATTGTTGATGCGGGCCTAGCGGGAGAATATGGCTTACATGATCAGCTGGATCGTGGGATTTTCGAGGATGGTTTATGGTACGAAGGGAATGTGCAGTATCACTTTTATGCATTTAAATCCCTGCTGCACTACGCCTTAATTGCGGAAGGGACGCCGTGGGATGTCTGGCACAAGAAATCGCTGAAAGCGATGTTCGATTACCCCTTGCAGTTGGTTCTGCCGAGCGGCGTTATGCCGACGATCAATGATGCTGGGCTGGGCGATCACATTGGCACGTATGCGCCATTCTATGAAATTGCCAACGATATCTACGGAGATGGCATGTATCGCTCGTTATTGAATACGGCTTATGGTACAGCAGATGCAGATTCACGGATTAAAAGCGCTCGTTGTTCGAAGCGAGATTCGATCTATGCGTTGATGTTCGGACAAGACTTGGGTGGATACACGGAGGAATCCGAGTTGCTTGGGCATGGAGTGCAGCGAACACGTTCCTTACCCGCGAGTGGGCTGACCAAGTTAGTGAATAAAGCAGGCTGGCATGTGATCGTGAAGCATAGCCGGTTCGGTGGTGAACACGATCATATGGATCGATTGGGGCTATCCATTATGCGCGGTAATGTCCCGTTGCTCATTGATCCAGGCACGACGGCTTATGGGATTCCTGCCCATTACGGCTGGTTTAAGCATACGTATTCGCATAACACCGTAAGTATCGATGGGGCAGATCAGCCGCCACGCGACGGGCAATTGATTCAAATGCACGAAGAGGCATGGGGCGTATGGCTGGAAACCACCGTGGATTGGTTGGCAGATGATTATGTGATGAAGGATCGTATCATCCTTCCAGCTGAGCTCAATCCATGGGACGTCGACGCCTATGAAGGGGCTCAAATTCGGAGAATTAACATTTTAGCTGAGGATCATCTGTTAGATATTGTGCAAGTTACCGTCCCGGCGACTCGTGAGGTCCATCTGACGAATCACTTTAGTGGAAAGTTGCTGAGCAATGACGAGGCTATCAAATGGGCAGCGTCGGAAGATCAGCTAAGCCGACTAGATCAGCAATGGTTCAAGGAGAAACGGAAGCTGTTGCAAGATGTATCTGCTTTTGGATACCAGATGAGCGAAGGTACATTGGAGCAGCACGTCTGGTGCTCGCTGCCAACAACGATATACACCGCGTTGACGCCAGAGAATCCGCCGAGTGGGCAGAGGACATCCCTTCTTACAGTGGCTACTGTGGAAGAGGAAGTGATTTTTGTTCAGGCACTGCACTATGATCCTAGCACAGGCGAGAAGCTTCAGGGTCGACTGGAAGTGGCAGAGCTGACGAGAGATGCCATTCAAGTATCGTGGAATAATGAGGAATTACAGAGAACTTATTTAGTAAAGCTACACGGCGAAAAAGTGTATATTGAGAAGCTGGCTTGATGGCTATAAGATACCCATAGTAAGTAATACGAAATAGACTCTCAATAGGGGAAAAGGGTGTAAGAAAATGAGAAATAAATTGTCATTCCTCAGTTTTTGGTCGATTAACGATGAATTGAATTTGAAACAGCTGCAAGACCAGCTTGACGAACTCCAATTAGCGGGATTGGAGGGTGTTATTTTTCATCCTCGCTTTTATCCTAATAAACCTGTCTATATGAGTAATGAGTATCTGGCCATTCTGTCAGACTTGATTTTATATGCGAAATCGATGGGGATGATCTTCTGGATTTACGATGAAAATGGCTGGCCGTCTGGCACAGCAAGCGGTGAAGTCATCAAGAGGTTACCTGATTCCACATGTAAGTACGTCAACTGGCTCTCCGATGAGCAGGGCGGTAGACTCGTATTCGGGGAACATGCTGCTGTTTCATCGTTAGATCCGTTGGCTACACACACGTTTATCGATATCATTCACGAGGGCTATCGCAAAGGCTTGCTTCCTGAAGCATTTGATTATGTGACTGGCTTTTTCTCCGATGAAGTTGCCTTTCTAGATGGACATGGCATCACGGTCAAAACAGGCGCCATCCCTTGGGATGAGCGATTTCCAGCGCTTTATGAGGAGAAGTATGGCGAAGCTTTGCTGTCTCAACTACCATTACTATTTACGAGTGGCGAAGGTTACGAGATCTTCCGTGTACGCTATTGGGAAATGTTAACGGATGCAATTGTTACTAGCTTCTATAAGCCTGTAGCCGATTGGTGCGAAAAGCATGGCAAAAAATTCACAGCCCATGTGAAAGCCGAGGAAAGCCCTTTTTTCCAATTGTCCTATAGCGGCTCAGCGTTTCAAGTGTTAAAACAGGTAGAGACACCAGCCATTGATGCGTTGGAGCGCTTCCCTGGCAACAACTTTTACCCGCGTATTGCGCACTCGGTCGCGATGCAGCAAGGTCGAGATGGCGCGCTGGTTGAAGCCATGGGAGGAAGCGGCTGGGGGGTCTCGCCTGAATCCTTCACCAACTACGTGATGTGGCTAGCTAGTCACGGCGTGGAACATTTTGTGTTCCACTTGAACCAACTCAAGCTCACCACGCAAGCGGTGCAGGACTGGCCGCCTTCCATGCCGAGTCATCTGACTTGGAAGGAAGCTTTCCCAGCGCTGTTGGCTTCCCTTCAGGAGCAAGCTGCTCAGCTACCGGATTTGCGTGAGAAGCCGGACATCGTGATCGTAACGCCAACCCGTGGGATTATGGCGACATTTGATTCGTTGGATGCTATGCAAATGAATGAACATGATGGGTCTAACATTCCTGCCAGCACCTCAGGCATCCTCGATGCGAAGCTGATTACGCTCGTAGAGTCCTGCTATGCGGCGGGGCTTCATTATGAATTGACCGAGGAGCGGGTTGTTGAGGAGTCGGGAATTTTCGTCAAAGGAAATCTGCGGATCGGCATGCGTGAATACTCCCATGTGCTGATTGCAGACGGCTGTCGCTGGAATGATCCTGCTATGGAGGAGAGACTACGTGCAGCAGGGGTTACAGTTTGTGATTCGGAGGATTGGGAGCGCGTACTGCCGGTTAAATCAACAACGGTGACACCTGCATTGATAAGCTCATCTTTGAAACAGACGCCGTGGGTAGCTCAAGCACCGCAAATGAACCAGGTTTATGTGGAGCTGTTGGAACAGGATGGGACGAATAAGCTGCAAGCAGAATTAAGCGTAAATCGTCCAGAAGCATTTGGTGAGATGACACTCTATTTGCATGATGCTGTAAGCGCGGTTTGGATGAATGGTGAGGAGTTAGAGGTGTCGCCAACGACAAGCGGTTTCGAGGCTTACATCCCATCATCTCTTATAGCAAATAAAACCAAACTGACTTTAGAGGTAACGCCATTGCCTGAGGGAGAAGCATGTCCGATTGTTTTCCTCAAGGGTCAATTCCTCGTCACGAGCAGGGGGTCTTTGATCGAGAAGGACGAGCACCAATGGATGTTGGCGGGGGCACTCGAGCTATCACCATTGTCAACGGAGATCAACAGCAGCAACTTGATTGCAGCAGGATTCCCATTTGCAGGCTCGCCAATTGCGGTGAGGAAATCCATCCGGCTGAACACAATGGAACATGTAGCTATTGAGCTTACGGGTATTTGGTCCGATGCAGCTTTTGTGAAACTGAACGGGAACGAGCTAGGTTGGTGCTGGGGACCGAATTGGTCGGTGCCTCTACCGCAAGGGATTCAAGCAGGCGCTTATGAGCTGGAGGTGCTGCTTTACCCGAGTACATTTAATGTGTACGGCCCTCACCGACATGTGGATGGAGACCGTTATTTAACGAGCCCTGATCAATTTAAAGGTGTCAAAAATTTTGCTGATCGTCCAGATGCTCCTGAACAAACGAAGGTGGACTACGCCCATTTCGTCAAATGGGGAATTTCAGGTGACGTTCGGTTGCGTCATTAGAAAAAGGTGTCTAGACATGCCGTGGGGGAATGCTGTTCAAAACCGATGCGAATCGCTAACGAATGGCGTTTGCTGAGGTTGAGGTGTACTAATGTGTTAGAGATGACCACGTTAGCCTAGGGCTGATGTGGTTGTTTTTTTGTGTTGATGGGTGACGCGCACCCCGCCCCCGCTAACGGACACAGAAGCCTCTATTCGCTGGAAAGTAGGCAGTAATGGGTCATCTTTGCCACTATAACGACTGTCGTGTCCGTTAGATTCAGAAAAGAGATAATATGGCTGAAATAACGTCCGTCATGTCCGTTAGGCGAGATAATCTTCTGATCATCACCTGCCGAGAATCAATAAAGTGGCAGCAATCGTTTTGATAAATACGTCAATTCACTGGTGCACCAAAATAACCCAAACGTCGGTTCTTTTCGTCAATTTAAAGTCTTGTCTTTTATATGTCCCCTTTCATACAATAGGATAAGATAGTAAGTAAGACCTTAGGATTGGAGCGCTGTGTGATGCGTTTTAAAGATGTGTTTTCCATCATTGGTCCCTCGATGATCGGTCCCTCCTCCTCGCATACGGCTGGTGCGATTCGTTTGGGCCGCGTGGCAAGGCAGCTGCTGGGCGAACTGCCGCTCAAAGCAGAGATCACGCTTTATGGCTCATTCGCGGATACGTATCGCGGGCATGGCACGGATCTTGCACTAATTGGCGGGATTTTGGATTTTGAAACGGATGATCCACGTATTCCGGGGGCGGCCGAAGAAGCGGAAGCGTTAGGCGTAGCTGTCGTTTTTCATATTAGTAAAGATAAAGCCGATCATCCGAATACGGTAGGCATTGTACTTATCTCAGAAAAGCACCAAATTAGCATGAAAGGCGCATCCATCGGAGGTGGCAATATAGAAGTTATTAGTGTGGATCAATTCGACGTGAAATTTACCGCGAATTATCCGACATTAGTCATTTCACATCATGATCGTCCAGGGATGATCGCAGATATTACGACGCTGTTAGGCAGCAACCAAATTAATATAGGATTCATGGATTTGGACCGGAAGGGGCGCCATCAAGAAGCGATGACGGTCATTGAAACGGATGCAGCCATCTCACACTCATTGGTCGAACAACTACTAAAGTTAAGTATGATCACCGACGTTAAAATAGTGGATCTTGCGGAAAGAGGCGACGAATGAGATTCCGGACATTAAAACAACTAGCCGATCTGTGTACGTTGGAAGGCTTAACTATTGCGGAAGTCATGCTGGCAGATCAGAGCCATGAGTCAGGGAAGCCGCCCGAGTATGTGTTTGATAAAATGCGCGCCTATTATCAGATTATGAAAGAGGCCGTGACCAAAGGCCTGACTGAGGACACGACTTCCCGGAGCGGGTTAACGGGGAAGGATGCGCAACGTGTGGCGAGCTATTTAACAACGACCGAAGCTTCGCTCGGTGAAGAGGCTTGCAAAGCGATGGCCTATGCGCTTGCGGTCTCGGAAGTCAACGCCTCGATGGGGCGAATCATCGCCACGCCAACAGCGGGCTCATGCGGGATTATCCCAGGTGTGTTCATTAGCTCTCAGCAGCGTTTTGGCTGGGAAGATGACCACTTGGTAAATGGCCTCCTCTGTGCAGGCGCGATCGGGTATGTGATCGCCAACAATTCATTTGTCTCTGGCGCGGAAGGCGGATGCCAAGCAGAAGTCGGTTCTGCCATCGGAATGGCGGCAGGCGCACTTGTCGAGCTGCGCGGCGGCACACCAGAGCAAGCGATGCATGCCGTAGGACTTGCACTGAAGAACACATTGGGACTCATCTGCGATCCAGTCGGCGGGTTGGTCGAAATCCCGTGCATCGTACGCAACGGATTCGGTGCCGTGAACGCCATGGCTGCAGCCGATATGGCATTGGCCGGAGTCAGATCGGTCATCCCTTCGGACGAGGTCGTCCAAGTGATGTACGAAGTGGGGACAGCGATGCCTGAGAAGCATCGGGAAACGGCCAAAGGCGGCTTAGCTCAGACGCCGACAGGGCGAAAAATTATGAAGGAACTGAACCTAGGGAGAAAAAAATAACTGAGAAGTCTGTGGGAGTATCCGCAGGCTTTTTGTTTTAAATTCCCTTCATTTCGGTATATAGTAGATGTATTGAAGGTGAAAGGAAGAACACATCATGCGTACATCGTTGACAACAACAATGACCGAAAAACAACAAGGTATCTTTCCAGCTGTCTGTCCTCTGGACTGTCCAGATCAATGCGGCTTGCTGCTTCATAAAGAAGACGGGAAGATTGTGAAAATAGAAGGAGACCCTGATCACCCCGTGACGCAGGGGGCTATTTGTAACAAAGTTCGCAACATGACAGCACGTATTTACGATGATAAAAGACTGCAGTACCCGATGAAACGCATCGGCCCCAAGGGTGAATGGAGCTCTTTCCAGCGGATTACCTGGGAAGAGGCACTAGACACCATCACCCATCGCTGGAAGGAACTGATTGCCACGAAAGGTCCAGAATCTATCTTGCCTTATAGCTTTTACGGCAACATGGGGCGGATTGGAACGGAAGGCATGGATCGCCGCTTCTTCCATCGCATGGGAGCGAGCCGTCTGATGTACTCGATCTGCGAATCAGCGGGCACCGTGGGCTACAAATATACGATGGGCGGCAGCTATGGGACCGATCCGGAAGATACGGTGCATGCGAAGCTGATCATCATGTGGGGCATCAACGCGGTCAGCACGAATATGCATCAGGTGATGCTGGCCGAGAAAGCCCGCAAAAATGGCGCGCAAATCATCGTCATTGATGTGCATAAAAACCAAACAGGCCGCTGGGCGGACTGGTTCATTCCTATTTTGCCTGGAACGGACGCAGCTCTGGCACTTGGCATTATGCATATTCTATTTGCAGAGAATCTAACGGATGAGGCTTTCCTACAGCAATATGCCATCGGGCATGAGGAACTTAGGGAGCATGTCAAGCAGTATGACCCTACTCGCGTATCTGAGATTACAGGCGTACCCGTTGAGGATATCTATCGCCTCGCTCGTTTATATGGTGAGACTTCACCATCCTTTATTCGCATAGGGAATGGCATTCAGCATCACGATAACGGCGGCATGTGTGTGCGGACGATCGCTTGCTTGCCGGCGCTTACGGGCCAATGGCTGCATCAAGGCGGCGGCGCGATCAAAGGGAATGGCGCCCACTTGGAGCATAACATAGCGGCGTTACAGCGGCCTGATCTGCGTTCGAAGGAAGCGCGTCAAATCAATATGAACCTGCTTGGCAGCGCCTTGCTAGAGCTAGATCCGCCTATCCATGCGCTATACGTATACAATTCCAACCCCGCGTTGGTCGCTCCCCATGCGAATAAAGTGGAAGAGGGGCTCCTGCGTGAAGACCTATTCACCGTTGTGCATGATCTGTTCCTGACAGAGACCGCTAAATATGCAGATATTGTGCTGCCAGCGACGTCCTCTTTTGAAAATACAGACTTTTATCGCTCGTATTGGCACCACTATGTTCATCTCCAACTCCCTGTCATCCTGCCCTATGGCGAAAGTAAAGCGAATGTGGATGTATTCCGGCTGCTCGCCGAGAAGATGGGCTACGAGGATGAAGGTCTGCGTGACAGTGATGAGGACATGATTCGTCAGGCTTTGAACAATCCTAGCAATCCTGCTTTAGCTGACATATCGTTCGATGCCTTGTTGGATTCCGGATTCATGAAGGCAGAGATCTTGCCCTTATTTCCTGGGAAGCTGCGGACGCCAAGCGGCAAAATCGAACTGTATTCGGCCGAAATGGCGAGTAATGGCTTTCCAGCGCTTCCGACTTATGAACCGCTTGCCGAAGACAGCGATTTACCTTTTATGTTCATTCCGGCACCGAATCATAACTTTTTGAATTCAACCTTTGCGCATAATGAGAAGCATGTCCGAATGGAGAAAATACCGAAGCTGCATATGCATGAAGACGATGCCTCGGCTTTAGGCTTGGCGAGTGGCGATGTCGCACGTGTATGGAACGAGCGCGGCGAGTGCGAGCTGGTCGTTACTGCAGGTCGCGATGTGCAAAGCGGCGTTGTTGTTAGCCAAGGGCTTTGGGCCGATGCGCCCGGAAGCAAAACCCGCGTGAATGCATTAACGCCAGACCGCGTAGCGGATATGGGCGGAGGGGCTACCTTTTTCTCAGGACGTGTAGGCGTAGAAAGGTTGAAGTGAGCTTGAACCTTTGGGCGCTTGGCGGCATACGGTACATCAGGAGTTGATGACTTATGCCCATTCAGCAAAAAGCTTACGCCTTAATCGGAAAGCCCGTCGGTATTTCCCTGATGGATGGTACTGGTGTATCTGGCATTCTATGCAGTGTACAAGGCGGTTCTATCTACGTAATTGAATATTTATACCATACGCAATTTGCTACCAAACATTATACGTCCAATCAAGTGAGAGATATAATGCCATACCCGCAATGCCCGCAGCCATATCCGCCTGTGTATCAAACGCAGCCGTTGTACTAAATGATTGTGGAAGATAAATTAGTAAACCGATCCTTCTGGGATCGGTTTTTTTCTATGAAATCCTAATTTTGTCACTCCTTGACCTAAATAAATGACAATTAAATCGAGTGGAAAGCGAGTATCATTATTTTTGTATACGCTTACAATATGTCGAAATTTTAAGGATAAGGAGTTTTGCTGCAATGAAATTTCATTTTGTACAAAGAAAGCTTGCGATTGTGCTCATGTTTACAATGATATGGTCTCTACTCCTGCCCGTAGCAGGGATGGCGGCAGATGTTGAGGTCGTCGTAAATGCACTTCCTCCGTCAGCTGATGCTGCGATCCAGTGGAAGAGTGGAGATACCGCTGTACCACCACTGGCAGATACGAACTATGATAAAAAGAATGGATCTACGGATGGGCTATTTAGCATCTCTTCAACGAGTACGCAAAAGAAACAGATGTATATGAAGTTTGATGTGACAGCTGCTTCAGATCCAAGCTATAAATTTATTTTGCAAGTATCTGCTAAACTAGGAAGCAGCCTGACCACAGCGGATTTGCAAGTTTTCGGTCTTACCGATAATTCGTGGCAGGAAAATACATTTACATGGAACAATGCCACTGCCCTTCAAAAAGATCTATCACAAATGGAACAAGTAGGTCAATTTACGATTACCACCTTAAATGGAGCAAAACCGATTTATCACGATATCGATGTTTCCGATTATGTGAGACGTCATTTAGCGGATGGGGTAGTGACGTTTGTAGTCGCTGATTCGTTGTTAACCGGGAAATCCGTTAACTTCTATTCCAAAGATAATACCTCCGTTTCTAATCCAGAAACGCAGCTTCTTGTGAAGCGAGTCGTACAAAGTGACAGCACGCCACCACAATGGTCCCCCGATGCTGCGCTAAAGTCGATCAATCTCGGAACAGATTTTGTCCAACTAGCTTGGCCAGCGGCAGCAGATGATAGCTCCGTTGCAACGTATACCATCTACCAAAATGATGTGCTTACAGCTACGGTTGCGGGAAGTACTACGACTTATACAGCTCAAGGCTTGTCTCCGAATACAAGTGTATCCTATGCGGTCTATGCGATAGACGTTGCCAGCAATGTTTCCACGCAGCCGTTAATCTACAACACGACAACTTTGTCAGCACCCGTTACGCCGATTCCAGTCGTCGAGGTTAACGCGAGCAGCAGCGATGGGAATGTAGAAAGCAACACGCTAGATAATAACTTATTTAGTCGCTGGTCAGCCTCGGGTGATGGTCAGTATGTGATGTTTGATTTAGGGGAAACCAAACGAATTGGGTATGTAGGCATTGCCTTTTATAAAGGTGACCTACGTTCTACGCGACTAGATATTGAAACATCTAATGATGCTATAGCATGGACAAACGTGTTTAGTGGAAGCAGTCGCGCGACCACAGCGAATATGCAAGCTTTTGATATCCCAGATACGGACGCTCGTTTCGTACGCATCATTGGACATGGAAATTCAGATGGCAGCACGTTTACCAGCTTAACGGATGTCATGATCTATGCACCCTATGTTACGGGTGATACGCCAGTTGCCATTGTTCCGAATATTACACCTGCACCACCTGCGGGGACAGTTCCTTTCACCAAAGCAGGATTAACGAATCCAGATGGCACTGTACATGAACTGCATACACCGAATCCTGTCACTGGTGCAACAATTGATGTAACCAGTTATGGTGTTGACCTTGCAGATAATGCGAATGATGACCGTGTTGCTATTCAAAATGCTATAAATGCCGCTTCACCGGGAGATGAAGTCTATCTGCCCAACGGCGTGTATAACTTAATCACTTCGCCTGATGGATTTGTGAATTTGAAGCTGAAGTCCGGCGTAAATCTACGCGGTGAAAGTGAAGCTAGCACTATATTGAAGTCAAGCATCGATGATATTAAAAATAGCTCCGTTGTGAAGTCATCGAGTCAACACGATATTAAGGTGTCTAACTTGACGATCACCTCCACTTGGAATCGCAACTTTTCATTAGAGCATGCGACGAACAATCCCGATGCGGGCGGTCCTGATAGCAGCATTGCTGTAGCCAACTATGGCGAGATCCCATCCTTTAATGTGACGATTGATCATGTTACCGTGGAACGTTTTAGACGTATGGCGATTCGCATTGAGAACAGTCATGATGTAATCGTTCGCCATAGTACCTTCCGTAATGCCACAGATCTAGGTGGAGGCGGAGCAGGTTATGGAACTTCCATTCAAGGGATGCCGAAGGTAGACCGACTTGGTTTCGCCAATGATACGTATTGGAATGTTGTGGAAGACTCCACGTTTGAAGGACCTTATTTACGACATGGTTCCCTTATTCAAAATGTGGCACACAATAATGTTCTGCGTAACAATCATTATATGAATACCAAATTAGATTCCATCGATCTCCACGGCGAGTTGGAATACTTAAATGATGTGTATGGCAACACCATCGAGAATATTTTGACTGGCGGCGGCGTAGGCCTTGGGAATACAGGGGGGACTGCTCCATCTAATCATAGTAAATCGGGCCCGAATAATCATATTCATGACAATGTGATCCGTAATTCGCGTGAAGGCATTGTTGTTACGATGGGTACACCAGATACCTTGATTGAGAACAATATCATTGAAAACACAACATCGGTCGATAATGCGGTGGGAATCAATATTTTGAATGGACCAGGAACTCGTATTGTGAATAACACAATTCGAAATAATACGGCGACGAATTACTGGGGAATTTTGCTCGAACATGATAGAGGTGATCAAAATGCTAACTTTATCGGAGCGGGTGACCCACAAAACGTACAAATTGAAGGTAATGTGGTAACCGGAAATACAAATGGCATTCAACTGCAAGCAGGTACAAACATTCTTGTTAGTAAAAATATTTTGAACAATATTGGCATGAATTATGATAGGGCTGCTGGCGTTACGGCTACGGAGGTATGGCCTTCGACGGACAATACCTTAAGTGGTTTAGCGGTTAGCTCTGGCACCTTAAGCCCAATGTTTGACCCAGCAGTGGCGGAATATTCGTTATCCGTGCCTAAAACAACGAGCGAAATGATCATTACGCCAATAACCTCTGACATTGGAGCTAATGTGACGGTAAACGGAGCACCTCTAATTAGCGGCTCGGCTTCCAGTGCCATTCAACTACAAGTTGGTGAAAATGTCATTGAAATTGTAGTTACCGCAGAAGATACTTCAGCGAAAACATATCGACTAACGGTAACACGGCTATTATCCGACAATGCGAATTTAAGCGACCTAACGATCAGCTCGGGTACGTTAACTCCTGCATTTGATCCGTTGCTAACCAACTATACAGTCAATGTGCCTACGGAGGATTCTAAAATCCAAGTCACACCGATCACATCGGATAGTTTAGCTACAGTGACCGTTAACGGAGCGTCTGTAGCAAGTGGCGCGGCTTCTGACACGATTAAACTGCATCCAGGTGTTAATGTGATTGACATTGTAGTTACCGCAGAAGATTCCACATCGAAGACATATCAATTGACGGTCATGCGGGGCAAGGACAAACATAATTAACCCGTATCATCCATTTCACAGAGCAAAGTGCCTTATGATACAATAAGCAAAAATGGATGGTAAGCGGGTGGCTTTATGACCTTAGATGAAGTGCTGGCACGACTGGAAGAGTTAGGCAGTGAACAAACGAAGAACACGTTAATTCGACATGGTGCACAGGATCCTTTTTTCGGTGTTAAAATTGGGGATATGAAGAAGCTGGTCAAAGTTGTGAAAAAAGATCGCGAGCTCGCGTTGGCCCTGTATGAAACCGGGAATACGGATGCCATGTACCTAGCAGGACTGTCGATCGACCCGAAATCCATGTCGAAGCAGGAGCTGGAAGACTGGGCGAAGCACGCGTACTGGTACATGTTGGCTGAATGCTCGGTTGCGGGGGTAGTTGCCGAAAGCCGTTACGCTTTGGAATTAGCGAGAGAGTGGCTGCACGACCCAGATGAAATGTTGGCTGCCTGCGGCTGGAGCACCTATACGAATTACATCTCGATCACGCCGGACGAAAAGCTTGATTTAGCAGAGATCACTGAGCTGCTAGAACAGATCCGAACAACGATTCATCAGGAACGCAACCGTGTTCGTTATGTGATGAATAGCTTTGTGATTACCGTTGGCGCCTATTGCTTCCCGTTATTTGATACCGCGATAGAAGTAGCCGAGGAGATCGGCAAGGTACACGTGGATGTCGGGCAAACTGCTTGTAAGGTACCACTTGCGACAGATTACATTCAGAAAATCGAGAGCATGGGGCGAATAGGCAAGAAAAAGACGACGTGTATCTGCTGATTGTATGAAAAAAAGCTTGGTCAAGCCCAGTTCACTGCTGGGGATTGACCAAGCTTTTCACATTTCTACGATCCTAACGGTTATCAATCTTCTCTGGATACAGATCATGATTCATCAAGCGATGCTCAGCCATAGCTTCGTACTTCGTACCTGGTTGGCCCCAGTTACAGTACGGGTCAATAGAGATGCCGCCGCGAGGCGTGAACTTGCCCCATACCTCGATATATCGTGGATTCATCAAATCGATGAGATCATTCATGATGATATTGACACAATCCTCGTGGAAATCACCGTGATTGCGGAAGCTGAATAGGTAAAGCTTCAGGGATTTGCTCTCCACCATTTTGACCGTAGGAATGTACGAAATGTAGAGTGTGGCGAAATCCGGTTGTCCCGTTACAGGACATAGGCTAGTGAACTCAGGGAAGTTAAATTTGACGAAATAAGCCCGGTCCGGGTGTTTATTATCAAATGCTTCTAAGAGCGTAGGGTCATAGTTAAACACATACTTCGTGCCTTGATTGCCTAATAGGGTAATCTCTTTCAAATCTTCATTACTTCTGCCTGCCATGGGTAAATCCTCATTTCATAGTTTTTTAGAGAGGGAGTTTGCGAACCTCTTCTTTCTAAAAAAATGTATCATACTCTACAGGAAAAAGCACCTTGAAACAAGGTGCCAATTATTACAGTTCAGTGGATTTTGGAATGAATTGTCGAAGTGGATGTTCAATAAGGATGATAATGTTTATAATAGAAAAATATACTCGAAAGCGTGGGGAATGATTGAATTATGAAAGCTTATTTAGAATTGCTAAAGGATGTTTTAGATAATGGTGTAGAGAAGGGTGATCGCACCGGTACAGGAACAATTTCTACTTTTGGACGTCAAATGCGAATCAATCTGCAAGAAGGTTTTCCTCTTTTAACAACGAAGAAATTGCATATCAAGTCCATTGTTCATGAACTATTGTGGTTCTTGAGCGGGAGCACGAATGTCCAATATTTACGCGAGAATGGTGTTACGATTTGGGACGAGTGGGCAGATGAAGAGGGGAACCTTGGCCGCGTATACGGTGCACAGTGGCGTACATGGCTTGCGCCGAACGGGCAGGTAATCGATCAAATCGAGAAGCTGATTCATCAAATCAAAACGAATCCTGATTCACGCAGACACTTGGTCAGTGCATGGAACCCCGCGGAAGTGGATCACATGGCGTTGCCGCCGTGCCATTATGCGTTTCAATTCTATGTAGCAAATGGCCGATTATCATGTATGTTTCAAATGAGATCTGTCGATACGTTCCTAGGTCTGCCGTTTAATCTCGCGTCGTATGCCCTCTTAACGCATATGATCGCGGAGCAGTGCGATCTGGAAGTTGGGGATCTGATCTGGAACGGCGGCGATGTGCATATTTATCAGAATCACATTGAACAAGTGAATAAGCAGCTTCTCAGGGAACCACAGGCGTTGCCGACCCTTCAGATTAAAAGGAAGCCAGCTTCCATTTTCGAGTACCAATTCGATGATTTTGAATTTCTTAACTACACGCCACAGCCGGGCATTAAGGCGCCAATTGCGATTTAAGGAAGTTATTGTAACGAAAGGAGTGTTCGCCGTATGAGTATCTCATTCATTTTTGCCATGGATCGTAACCGAGCCATTGGCGTTAATAATAAGCTGCCGTGGCACTTGCCAGGGGATCTGAAATTTTTCAAAAACGTGACGATGGGTCATCCCATCCTGATGGGCCGCAAAACCTACGAATCCATCGGCAAGCCGCTTCCCGGAAGACGCAATGTCATTCTTACGCAAAATACGGAGTTCCACGCAGAAGGCTGTGAAGTCCTTCATTCGGTGGATGAAGCGCAAGCCGCTTTCCGTGATCAGGAGTTGTTCGTGATCGGCGGTGCGGAAGTATTCAAGCTCTTTGCCGCCAGCGTGACTCGTATGTACATCACTTTCATCGAGCATGAGTTCGAGGCAGACACTTTTATGTCTGACTTGGATTTGTCCGCATGGACGTTGGTGTCGAGTGAGCAAGGTGAGCGTAACGAGAAGAATCCATACGAGTATTATTTCCGGATATACGAGCGGAATTAGTTAGTTTGACTACGAGTAAAGCCCTGGGCTATCTGCATCTTGCAGATGGCTCAGGGCTTTTTGGTTTATTGCATGAACGTCATTTATCTGCGTTTTCTTGTCAATGATACGATCAAAGCTAACGCGCCAAGCACCACGCCAGCGATGGATAGATAAAGCGAGGTGTCGGAATCAGAATCCGTAGCATCCGCCGCGCCAGCTGTCACATTCCCATGGCTATCCGTTGTAGCACCAGCCGCTGCTTTGGCTTTAACGGTTGTCACAGAAGCGGGCTTGTCTGAACCAGCTGCGCCAACCCATTCCACGACAGTGCCGTCCTTGTAGGTCTGGTAGGCTTTCCAGATGATTTGAGAAGCGGTATCAGCCACTTTACCCTGCATGCTGAAATCACCAAACTCAGTTGCTCCTAGTCCATCACCAGTTGCTGTCCAAATGACGCCTGCAATTTTGCCCGCGGCATCCTTCGTGATCTCATACTTCCAACCAGCTTTAGGCTCGAAGCGAGAAACAGCCACTGAATCCAGAGGGAACTTGACTTCAACCTTCATCGTTGCGCTTTCCTTCTCAGACGGTACACGAACGGTAAATACTTCATAGCTGCCCTGTGTGGCTTCTTTCGGATATACAACGACGTGAGCACTTGCGATTCCCACGAGGAGCATGGATGCGATCATCATCGAGCTTGCGGTTAACATTAGCTTTTTAAACATGGAATAATATTCCCCTTTCAATATCAACTCTTACCATGTTGTCCATCTTACCTGATAGACAAGCATAAAAGTATGACTCGAGTGGGCTATCTTTTCGACTAGTTATGTCATTTTCGTGTCAACCCGTGCTTAATCGCGAAAGCGGTGAGCTGGACGCGATTCTCCAGAGATAGTTTCACCAGAATATTTTTCATGTGATTTTTAACGGTATGCTCGGAGATGAGCAGTTTTTCGGCAATCACCCGATTATTGTCTCCTTGCGCGACATAAGCGGTAATTTCTTGTTCACGCGAAGTAAGCATATGTGGGCTTGGGCCTTCGGTGTGCGTACCTACCGGTGAGCGGAAGCGCCCGAATAGCTTGTCGGCCATCCCTCGGGCCACCTCTGAATTATCGTCGAGCAGGGCGCGCAGATAGCTAAGCCATTCCTCGGGATCCATGTTTTTGAGCAAATACCCTTGCGCGCCGAATTGCAAAGCCGTAAAGAGATCGGCGACATCATCAGATACCGTGAGCATAACAATGCGTATGGAGCCATATGCTTGTTTGATGTGTCGTGTCGCCTGTAATCCGTCCATTGGCGACATATGGATATCCATTAAGACGACGTCGGGAGCAAGCTCTCCGCAAAGTCGAATGGCATCTTCGCCCGTGCTGGCTTCTCCAACGATAAAGAAATCAGCGCATGACGCTAGCATGCTTCGTATCGCTTTGCGGGCTAATGGATGATCATCAACAATAAGAACGCGAAATGGCATAAGATCGAGCATCAGCTGATCCCCTCTCTTTCGGCTTGTACGATCAGTTCCGTGCCGAAGCCTTTCTCACTCTGAAGCTCAAGCGTTGCCCCAAGCTCGGAAGCCCGTTTCTGCATGAGGTCGATGCCGTAGGTCTTGCCCTTATCCGATGCTAAGCCCAGCTGCATGCCGCACCCGTTATCCGTAATGTGCAGCCGCCAGTGATCGTCGTCAGCTTCCAAAAGAAAGGTAGCATCTGTTGCCATAGAATGCTTGCGAATGTTCGTGAAAGCCTCCTGCATAATGCCGAACAGTTGAACTTCCTCACTTGGTGAGAAGCTGTGTTCTTTAATCCGCACGGTCTTCTGAAGTTCAATGCCTGTTACCAATCGCCAGTTCTCTAAGTAGGTATGAATGCGTTGTCCAAACGATGTTCCTTCTTCTGGCGGCGTTCGTAGATTGAAAATAGCCTGACGCAGCGAATTGTCGATCTCGGAAACAGCTGCTTTGGCTTCTTCAATATCACCTTGTCGCAGCTTCACATTAAGGAAGAAAAGCGTTTGGGCCAAATCATCATGAAGCTCTCTAGCCAACCGCTCACGTTCTTCAAAGACCGCTCTGCGGGCTTCACTGAGAAGGATTTTCTCATTACTGCGTTCAATCCTCGTAAACATCCATGATGCGAAGAGGTACGAAAGGAGCAGCGTAATCACCGTGATCGTGAAATTTCCGGCTTCCATCGTTAAATAGCGCAGTAGAAATTCATGACGAATATATTCAAAGCCACCTATAATAAAGACGGGCACCAGCACTGTAAAAAGCTTATATTTACGCATGGACATGCACGGTTCAGCTCCTTTTTGAAATAAAAAATGGGTTATGATTCATAGGATAAAATGGCTGTATGTTTGGAACGGTTTCTATTATATCAGATATCATTTAGAATTCTTCACAATTAATCAGCAGGGTACTTTTCAATTCATGCACACGTGTGCTACATTATTTATGAATCGTAACACGAATGAGGAAGGTGTGGTTGAACGAACATGTGGAAATCTTTGCTACAGGAGAGAAAAAGCTGGGCTGGATACGTTGGCTTTATTATTCTCCTACATGTGTTGGGGCTGTTCGGTTTATATTCCGTTGCCAAAACATCTCCAGCCTTTTGGGGGATTGGACTTCTGGCGTATACATTAGGCATCCGTCATGCGTTCGACGTTGATCATATTGCTGCTATTGATAACACAGTTCGGAAGCTCGTACAACAAAAGAAAAATCCGCTTGGCGTTGGGTTTTACTTTTCGCTGGGTCACTCATCTGTCGTGTTCATCATGGCGATTGTGACTGCCTTCTCCGTGACATGGGCAGAACGAGAGCTTCCTTGGATGCAGCGTTTCGGCGGTGTGATCGGCGCTTCCGTTTCAGGACTTTTCCTCGTCATCATCGGAATCATTAATTTGTTAATTCTCATTAGCTTGTATAAAATGTTTCTGAAGTTTCGCGGCGGTAAGTACGACAACAACGAGTTTGAACAGTTATTAGAGTCACGTGGCTTTATTGCACGGCTGATTAAACCGTTATTCTCGTTCATCACCAAAAGCTGGCATGTTTATCCGTTAGGCTTTCTCTTCGGTCTAGGCTTTGATACCGCAAGTGAAATCGCGTTGCTGGCGATATCCGCGCACGCGGCGAAGGATGCGATCCCGTTTATAGGCGTGATCTCACTTCCGCTCTTGTTCGCTGCTGGGATGAGCTTATTCGATACGGCTGACGGTATGTTCATGACGAAAGCGTACAAATGGGCCTTTCATACGCCAGTGCGTAAGCTTTACTACAATTTGACCGTTACAGCACTTGCGGTGGTTGCGGCATTAATCATTGGTGTGATCGAGCTCGGACAGGTGCTCTCCGAAGAATTCAGTATGGAAGGTACGTTCTGGACGTGGTTGCAGGAGATTGATTTTGGTACGTTAGGCTTTATTCTGGTTGGGATGTTCGTCATCGCCTGGATCGTTTCGATTGCCGTCTGGAAAGGCATGAGAATCGAGGAACGCTGGGGAGCAAAATACAATCCATAGAAGTTAAGGGACTCAGCGAGCGCGCTTGGGGCCCTTTTATTGTGCATGGTGAACAATGGAATATGAATTTTTTCTAAAGGCAATGCTAGAAAAAAGGATTTTTCATCTATTCGTTGAAAGTAGTCTGTCGAGCACTTCGAAATTGAGTAAAAGAAAGTAGGACGAATATGATTGAGTTTAAACATCTTTCTAAAGTTTATCCAAATGGTACTGTTGGTTTGAATGACATTAACCTTACCATACATCCAGGAGAGTTCGTAGTTATTGTAGGTTTATCGGGGGCTGGGAAGTCTACGCTGCTTCGTTCAATTAATCGTCTACATGAGACAACAAGCGGTGAAATCCTAATCGATGGGAAATCCATTACAAGAGCGAACGGCGCTCAGTTGCGTCGGATGCGTAGAGATATCGGGATGATTTTCCAAACCTTTAATCTAGTCAAAAGATCCACCGTAATTCGTAACGTCCTTTCCGGTCGCGTTGGCTACCATTCCACACTTCGCACGATGTTCGGTTTGTTCCCTAAAGCGGATATTGAGCTATCGCTCAAAGCACTGGAGAGGGTGAACATTCGGGAAAAAGCGTATTCGCGCGCCGATGAATTGTCCGGTGGTCAACAACAGCGCGTTTCCATCGCCAGGGCGCTCGCGCAAGAAGCCAAACTCATCCTGGCGGATGAGCCCGTTGCGTCACTGGATCCGCTCACTACTCGTCAGGTTATGGATGACCTGAAACGGATTAACAAGGACCTCGGCATTACAACGGTCGTTAACCTTCACTTTATCGACTTGGCTCGCGAGTACGCAACGCGCATTATCGGACTTCGTGCAGGTAAGGTCGTGTATGATGGACCTGTTGCCGATGCGACGGACGATGTGTTCTCCGAGATTTACGGCCGCGCGATCAAGAGAGATGAACTGCTGGGGGGGCAGGAGGAATGAGTGTAGCAACTGTCAAAAAGCCTCCACGCACAAAGTTTTATATGATTATCGCGATCATGGTGCTATTCTTGATCGGCAGTATTTATCAGACGGATGCCACGCTGACAAGATTAGCAACGGGTACGCCGGAGATTTTGAAATTCGTCGCAGAAATGTTCCCGCCAGACTGGCTATTCTTCGCAGACATTTGGAAGCCGATGGCACAAACGATACAAATGTCCATCCTGGGTACGATTATTGGAGCGTTATTTGCGTTCCCAATGGCGCTGTTGGCTGCTCGTAACGTAACAACATCACCATGGTTGTCCTATCCAGCTCGATTTATTATGAATTTTGTGCGTACCATTCCTGATCTGCTATATGCAGCCTTATTTGCCGTATTAGTAGGCTTTGGTCCTACAGCAGGTACGTTAGCGCTAATTTTCTTTACGTTTGGGATTATTTCAAAGCTTTCTTATGAATCAACGGAAGCCATTGACCCTGGTCCGCTTGAAGCGATGACCGCAGTTGGAGCTAATAAGCTCAAGCTAATCCGTTTCGGTGTTTTGCCACAAGTTGCGCCTACGTATCTAGCACATTTTCTGTACACGTTTGAAGTGAGCATTCGTGCTTCCGCGATTCTCGGTTTGGTTGGCGCGGGCGGTATTGGCTTATTGCTCAAAAACACACTGGATCTGTTCCGGTACGATCAGTCCTGTGCCATTGTTATTTATACGCTGCTGATCGTCGTCATCATTGATTTGGTGAGCACACGATTCCGTACGTTTTTGTTAAAAGGCAGTGCGAAGCCGATGTCTGAAACGCAAGCTAACACGTATAAAATTATTGGCTTAGTGGCTGTGATCGGTCTTCTTGTATGGGCGTTAACTGGCTTGGAATTAACAGGATTCCAACCAACTACTTGGATTCTGACCAAAGCAATGATCAATGGATTATTTCATCCTGACTGGGCATATGTCTATATTCCTGAAGGGGAAGATTTACTGCGTTCCCTCCTTGAAACCTTGTCGATTTCCTATTTAGGAAACTTCGTATCAGCCATTGTCTGCTTGCCTTTTGCTTTCTGGGCCGCGGCGAATATGAGCAAGTACCGTGCTGTTTCAGGTACTGGGAAGCTATTCCTCAGCGTCGTTCGTACGATTCCGGAAATCATTATGGCGTTGATCTTTATTAAAGCTGTCGGACCTAATGCGTATGCAGGTGTTATGGCGCTTGGATTGCACTCTGTGGGGATGTTAGGCAAGCTTTACGCCGAGGCCATAGAGAATATGGATATGGGTCCTACAGAGGCGATGACGGCCGTTGGAGCGAACTTCTGGCAGCGGATGTCGTTCGCAGTTATACCACAGGTCATTCCAGATTTCATTTCGTATACGCTGTACCGCTTCGAAATTAATGTCCGTTCTGCGACATTGCTTGGGGTCATTGGTGCTGGAGGGATCGGGACACCGTTAATCTTCGCACTGAATGCAAGGCAGTGGCCGCGTGTAGGTATTATCTTGATTGGGATTATCGTTACAGTCTCTCTCATTGACTATATCTCAGGTACTTTGCGGAAACGGATCGTATAGCAAGCAAACATACATGACAAAGAAAAAGGCATCTCCTGAAGGTCGTAGACCTTAGGAGATGCCTTTTATTCATTCAAGAGCCAGCTACTTACTGATGACCCCGCCTTGAGCAACCAAGTGGAGGATACGAGGCTCACGAAGACGATGGGAAGCTTGGTAGATAGGTTCGTCTGGACCTAAGATCTCGATTTGATCAATCAACGTGATCGGGATCATAATGTTGTTTATTTTTAAAAGCTGAAATTCTGGATAATACTGCGAAATGACTCCCTTTACTTCATCGGTGCCGCACCGAATAATAACTTCTGTTTTACGCATGATTAGCATTTCGTACATTCCGTTTTTCACCCCACAATGAGTTATGACACGACCGACTTAGTGAACGTTTGATAGTTAAAAGTAAACGATGAGCTTGGACGGGCGTGCCACATTCATAATATGCAAGGAAAGTCTGGTATAGAATGTAAAATTTAGAAGAGAAAAACCACCGCGTCATGGATGTAAGGCATCATGCTGCGGTGGTTTTGTATGTTAGTTCATCTTACTAAAGACGAAGTCTTATTTCAAGCCCATTGCTTTGTTAGCTTCACGAACGATGTTGAATTTATCATCCGTTGTAGCTACATAACCTTGGTGAGTGTAGACATCGATAATGACTTGCTTACCAGCTGGATCGCTACCAATTGCGATGAAAGCATCTTGAATTTTCTTCTTCCAAGCCGCATCCATATCGGAACGAACAGCGATCGTATCATTTGGAATTTTATCGGAGAAAGCAAGTACCTTAGTTTGTTTGAAGATATCCGGATAATCCTTCAACATGTTAGTACGAATGTCTTGGAACACCCCAACCGCATCAACTTGACCGTTAAGCAGTGCGATAACCGCTTTGTCGTGACCTTGGAATTGAATGCCTGTTACATCCTTCACAGGATCTACACCAGCATTTTTCAAAACAAGACCTGGGTAAACGTAACCAGCTGCGGAAGTAACACCTTGCCAGCCCATTTTCTTACCTTTCAAGTCAGCTACGGATTTAATTGGGGAATCTGCTTTAACAACAATCATCGATTTGTAGAAATCGACAAGCTCAGTAGTCGGCTTTCCTGTTGCATCATCTACGCCAAAACGTTGTGCTTGTACAAGAAGATCAGCTGCTTTACGATTATCGTGAGCAACAACATAGTTACTTGGTGGCAAGAAACCAACATCAACTTGTTTGGAAGACATAGCTTCGATAACGACGTTGTAATCCGTTGAAACGGAAACCTTAACCGGGATTCCTAGTTTATCTCCAAGCAATTTTTCAAGCGGCTTAGCTTTTGCTTCAAGTGTTTCAGCATTTTGGGAAGGAACGAATTGTACTCTAAGTTCTTTTGGAACGAATCCTGCAGCTGCTGCTGGAGTAGCCGTTGCCGCTGCTGTAGCTGATGCAGAAGGTTTTGTTTCTTCTTTCTTCGCGCAACCAACCAGTGCACCTGCCGCAATAACCATGGATAAACTAAGTACTGTTAATTTTTTCATCTCTTTTTGACCTCCGTTTAAATATTTTACTTTTTATCTATGTTGTACTATAACATTAACATAAGCGATATGGAAGATAGTGTGAAGTATTTGTTAAACTGACAATGCTTATGTAAAAATTTACAATTAATCAAGAATGGAGTGAATTGCTTGACGCAGGCTGAGCAACGACAAACAAGTCACATAACGATATTAGAAACAAGCGACCTCCATGGGAATATGCTTCCCATTCATTACGCAAATAATAACCCCAATGATGTGGGTTTGTCGAAAATCTCTGCATTAATTGCACAGGAACGTGCGAAGGAATCTCATGTGATTGTGATCGATAACGGAGACCTCATCCAAGGAACGCCTTTAGCTTATCACCATGCACGGTTGGATAATGAACCCATGAATCCCATGGTGCTCGGTCTTAACTATTTGAAATATGATGGGGCTGTCCTGGGGAATCATGAATTCAATTATGGCATGGATGTGCTGCAGAAAGCAGTCAAAGAATCTGATTTTCCTTGGTTATGTGCCAATATCGTGAGTGTGGAGACGGGAGAGCCCTTCTTCGGAAAGCCGTATCTGATCAAACAATCCCCAGAAGGGGTGCGTGTAGGAGTTCTTGGTTTAACAACGCCTTACATTCCGAATTGGGAAGATCCGAAACATATTCTAGGCTTGCGTTTCGAGGATCCTATTGCAGCAGCTCGTGCATGGGTACAGTTCCTCAAGGAGCAGGAGCGTGTAGACGTCGTTGTCGTTTCCTATCACGGCGGTTTTGAAAGAGATGTCGCAACGGGAGAGCCTACAGAGCCGCTCACAGGCGAGAATCAAGGTTATCAGCTGTGTATGGAGGTAGAGGGGGTCGACGTTCTACTCACAGGACATCAGCACCGAAGTATTGCTGGCGCCGAAATTAACGGTGTAACCATCGTTCAACCAGGCACAGCGGGCGTTACACTTGGGAAAGTGGACATCGTACTTGAGCAAGTGGAAGGGATCTGGACTATTGCTTCCAAGCAATCCGAGCTTTTAACTGTTGCGAATGTGGAGGCTGACAAGGTGCTGTTGGAGCAAATCAGCTCCTACGAGGCGAAGACACAATTATGGCTGGATCAGCCCATCGGTAAGCTATCGGGGGACATGCTAGTGAAAGATCCGTTGCAAATTCGAACCCAGGACAATGCACTGATTGAGTTTATTAACAAAGTCCAAATGGAGCTCTCAGGTGCCCAGATTTCTAACACCGCGTTATTCGATAACGTGTCACCAGGATTTCCGACTGACATAACCATGCGGGATATCGTCTCCAACTATATTTATCCGAACACGCTAAAGGTCATTCGAATCTCGGGTCAGGATATTAAAGATGCGTTGGAGCAGTCTGCCGAATATTTTGAAGTTTCGGAAAATGGGGGTCTTCAAGTAAGTAAGGCGTTCATGGAGCCGAAGCCTGCTCATTACAACTATGATATGTGGGAGGGAATCTCCTACACGTTGAACATTTCCCGTCCTGTCGGGAATCGGGTTGTACAGCTGGATTTTGAGGGACAACCGATTAATCTTGAAGCCTCTTTCGATGTGGTGATGAACAATTATCGCTCTGCTGGCGGGGGCAACTATGCAATGTTCCAGAATAAGCCGGTGATCAAGGATATTCCAACGGACGTAGCGGAGCTGCTGGCAGGGTATATCATGGAACGAGGTACGATCGAAGCGAGTATCAACCATAACTGGAAAGTGATTTGGGAGTAGATATTGCTGCATATAAAAAGCCTGACAAGAGCGAGAGAATCTTAGGTTCTCAGCTGTTGCAAGGCTTTTTTTGTTGTTAAATGGGTTAATTTTCACGAATATAAGCACGATCCCCTGTTCGAGGATTATAGTAGACCCGATAGGTAAATCCATCTTTGGGATCAATGAATACCTCGTTGGTGAATAAAAAACCATTTGGAGGCGACTGGGGTGTCGCGGCACCATCTGTTTTGTAGCGTTTGTCATAAACGAGATAGCCTAGAAGAAATAAAATAATGAAGCCAACGATCCACAAGCCGTATACTAGCAAAATGGTTATAATCCCGCTCACAGCCTTCGCGTTCGAACGGCAGTGCCGTAGGCAACGATTTCGCTCATGTTTTGACCAATATCTCCGCTATCGAAACGCATCATCACAATGGCATCGGCGCCCATGGCAGCTGCATTTTTGACCAGTCGGTCCATTGCTTGCTTGCGGCCATCCTCGACCATTTGCGTATACTGCGTGACTTCTCCGCCAATTAAACCTTTTAACGAGGCCATAATATCTCCGCCAATGCCCCTGGCCCGCACGACGACGCCAAATGTACTGCCCAATACCTCCGTTACCTCATAACCGGCAATATTTTCTGTTGTAACTACAATCATTTTAAATCACTCCTTTATAGTTAAAATAGATGCTTTTCTACTGAATAAGGATTGGCTATTATTAACTTAGTACGTTAATCGCATGAGGGGGTTTCACAATTGAACGCAGTGACAACGATTGAATTATGGCCAGGAGCTACACAAGATAGTCAAGGTGAGGCAAATCAAGGCTGTCCAAGCTTAACCTTATATCCAGCCGAGGGAGATGGCTTGCGCGCAGCAGTTATTGTTTGTCCAGGTGGCGGATACGGCGCGCGTGCCCCTCATGAAGGGGAACCAATTGCCAAGTGGCTAAATGGGCTAGGCATTTCCGCCTACGTGCTGAATTATCGTGTAGCGCCGTATAAACATCCCGTACCTTTGCAGGACGCACAGCGTGCTATTCGAACTGTGAGACATCATGCGGAGGCATGGGGAGTCGATGCAAACCGCATTGGTATTCTTGGTTTTTCGGCTGGTGGGCATTTGGCCGCAACAGCGGGTACGCATTACGATGCAGGAGATCAGACTTCCTCTGATCCGATTGAGCAGATTAGCTCCCGTCCTGACCTTATGGTGCTGTGTTATCCTGTCATTTCATTCGGTGTGAACGCACATCAAGGTTCGCGAAGAAATCTGATTGGTGAAGATGCCAGTGATGAGTTAGTCCAGGATTTAAGCAATGAACTTCAAGTAACGGCGGATACGCCGGCTACATTCTTGTGGCATACCGCGGATGATGCAGCGGTTCCGGTAGAAAATAGCTTGCTTTTTGCAGGTGCACTTAGCCGTAATAAGATTCCTTTTGATCTGCATGTTTTTGAGTCAGGACGCCACGGGATTGGGATCGCAGTTGATCATCCGGAAGCGTATGTTTGGCCTGAGGTTTGTGCAAATTGGTTGAAAAAGCAGCGTTTTGCATGACCAAGCTTGTCTACGAATGCCATCCACTTGGAGATTCGGCGATTGTGATTCGACTAGGCGCGGACATTTCGTTAATGAATCTTCATAAGGTAAGACAGGTAGCGAATTATATAGAGAACAACTGGCGTGAGGGCTTCATTGAGCTAGTCTCCGCCTATACAACCATTACAATTTATTATGATGCTTTCCACATTTATAACTATGCTTCCGAAGTTGTGTTAAAAAGTGGGCCCGCCAACAGGACGTCGACTTGGTTTCCTTATGATCATGTTCTGCAATACATAGAGCAGTTATTAGATGCGTACAGGGAGGAAGACTGCTTAGCTGTGCAGCTAGGAGGGATCGTTGAGATCCCTGTTTGTTATGAGGCGGCGTATGGGCCTGATCTTGTGGAAGTAGCGGATTACCATCAGGTGAGTACAGAAGAAATCGTGACATGGCATACTGCTCGCGTACATCCCGTGTATATGATTGGTTTTGCACCAGGTTTTCCTTATTTGGGCGGTATGGATTCAAGGCTAGCGACACCGCGGAAATCAGTGCCTCGCACACAAATTCCAGTCGGCTCCGTGGGTATTGGCGGGGCACAAACAGGTATCTACCCTTTTGAAACACCGGGTGGCTGGCAGCTCATTGGCAGAACGCCACTCCGTTTATTTCGTCCGGATACGGATCCACCTTCCTTGTTAAAGGTCGGAGACCAAGTGAGATTTGTAGCCATCACATCGGAGCAGTTTCATGCCTTAGAAGAAGGGAATGCGAGCAATGAGCTTTGAGGTAATGAAACCTGGCCTTTTATCCACGTTACAGGATGAGGGGCGCTATGGTTCTCGGAAACATGGTGTGATCGTGGCGGGGCCGATGGATCGGTTTGCCCACCGCGCAGCGAATTTGTTGGTAGGCAATGGTCGCGAAGCGGTGGCCTTAGAAATGACACTGAGCGGGCCTGCATTGGTTGCAAGGAGAGATATGCTTGTTGCCATTTGCGGTGCAGATATGGAAGCGGAAGTGGATGGAACTTCAGCCCCAATGTGGCGACCCTTCGTTCTTCGTACAGGAAGTGAGCTGCTTTTTCGCTACGCGGCACGCGGTTGTAGAGCGTATTTAGCCGTGCATGGTGGTTTCAAGGCGGATTACGTGCTGGGAAGCAGCAGCACCTACCTGAGAGCGAGTATGGGTGGATACGAGGGAAGAGCTCTTCGTGCTGGAGATGTATTGGAAGTTAAGGAGGATGAACGGGCTTTCCAGCTCATGAAAGGCTTTGAGCTGAGAACCAAGTCCGTGAGTGGAAATAAGTACGAGAGTGAAAACAAGTCAGTGAGAGCAACTAAGTACGTGAGTACAATGGTTCGTCCTGATTATCGCGACGATCCGATTATACGGATCGTGAGAGGCAAGGAAGCCTCCTTGTTTACTGTAGATAGCTGGTCAAAATTGCTTTCTCAAAGTTTTCTGGTTACCTCACAATCGGATCGAATGGGGTATCGGTTGTCGAGTGAGTCTAAGCTTGAGCTCGAAGCTGGCTTTTCGTATGAAATGATCTCGGAAGCGGTAGTAGGAGGTACGCTCCAGGTCCCCTCAAGCGGACAACCTATTCTATTGCTGGCAGATTGCCAAACAACAGGCGGTTACCCTCGAATCGGTCATGTGATAACTGCAGATCTTCCGTTAGTTGCTCAGGTGAAGCCAGGTGGAACATTGCGTTTTCAAGAAGTTACTCTTTTCGAAGCGCAGGAGCAGTTGTTGCTACAGGCGATGGATCTCAAGCTGCTGGCGGCGGGGATGAAGGCTTGGTTGAGGGAACTGGAATAAGTAAAAACCGAGAGTAGATTTTGCACAGTTAATGTTTCGGGAAAGTGAAATTTACGGGTTGAACCCTTGGGAAATGTGGACAAAGTGGGAATCCATCGCAGTTCGTGCCACCCTTTTCCCCTCAGTAACTTTAAATGGAAAAACTCCTGCTATTTCGGCACTTTTCAATACTTTTGGCATTTAAATGGAAAAACTCCAGTTAATTTCCCTTAAATCTCTCCGTGAATGAGGAAATGCTAAAAATTAACAGGAGAAAATACAGTTATCTTACAAATTCACCTAAACGCTCCTCGATTAAATGGAGAAAATACAGTTATTTCCTCGAGATGGGAAAAGAATAAGATGAGTGAAGAATGAGTGAAGAATGATGCTGGGGTGGCATTATTTTAAGTGGGAGAGTGAAATAGTGATGCTGCGTATTGACTTGAATTGTGATATGGGCGAAGGCTTCGGCGCTTATCGCCTCGGCCGCGATGCGGAGCTTCTGGACTTCGTCAGCTCCGCCAATATCGCCTGCGGGTTCCACGCAGGCGACCCCGCAACCATGCGCAGCACGGTACAGCTGTGCATGCGCAAGGGCGTTGCGATCGGGGCCCATCCGGGCCTGCCCGATCTGCAGGGCTTTGGCCGGCGCGAGATCGCGATCACGCCGGCAGAGGCTTACGAGCTGACGTTGTATCAGCTCGGGGCGCTGCAGGCGTTCGTCCACGCCGAAGGCGGGCGCCTGCAGCACGTCAAGCCGCATGGCGCGCTCTACCACATGGCCGCGAAGCGCCATGATCTAGCCGCCGCAATTACGGCTGCGACGGCCAGCGTCAGCGCGGAGCTGACGCTGTATGGCCCGCCCGGCAGCGAGTTGCTGCGGGCGGGCGCCGCCGCGGGGCTGCGGACCGCGAGCGAGGCTTTCGCGGACCGCAGCTACCAGCGGGACGGCTCTTTGACGCCCCGCGACCAGGCGGGGGCGCTGCTTGAGAGCGCCGCCGAGGCTGCGGCGCAGGTGGAGCGGATTGTCCGCGAAGGCAAGGTGCTCTCCCTCACGGGAGAGGACCTGAGCATGCGCGCGGACACGATCTGTATCCACGGCGATGGCGTTCACGCCGTGGAGTTCGCGCGCGATATCCGCGCGCTGTTGAACAGCAGCGGCATCGCAGTCATGCCGATTGGGACCTAGCGCAGACGCTAGGTCCTTTTTTTCTACGTGTGAAACACAAGATACCTACGTACCAAGCTAATGCTCTCCAAGCAGCAGAAGCCACTCAAATCACCATCACAAGTAGTCCCAATGCACTCCACTAATTAAGCAACAACTAAGCAACTTCACTTCCCAAATGAACCTACATACTCTCGTCACCTCCAACCCAGCCTCACCACCATCTTATCCCAACAATCAAGCTGACTACATCACAGTATCCCGCAGCGAAACGAAGCTTCCCAAATTTCCATTCAAAAGTAAAATAATTGGAAAAACTACAGCTATTCAGTCTGATTTTCCTTGTATAGAGGAAATAACTGGATTTCATGTAGTTAATTTATCTAATTTCGCCATTGAGCGTCCGCAAAGCGAAATTTAGCTGGAGTATTTCCATTTAATTGGATTTTTTTCTTAGAAATAATGAATTTAGCTGGAGTTTTTCCAGTTATTTCGCGGAGCCCTGGGTTGGGATCGACGAAGAAGGTTTTGTTTCAACTAAAGCACTTTCGTCCCCTCTCCAGCGCCCCATTTTTCAATTATTCCCGTGCAGCAGAGCAATTTCCTCCACTTTAGCGCTCCGCCCCAAGGAAAGAATCCCTATAACCATTCTTTCACTTGAGAGTGGCTCGGCAATATGAGTAAATAGAGATGTAGCCGGCCGGCTTCCATGCCTTCGGAAAGGAGTGATCAAAGTGATTACAACGCAAACAGAGGTGATCTCTGCGTAAGCAGAGATCACTGTTCCAAGCGGGGGCCCCTAGGCCCTCGCATAACTTTAACGAACGAGTAGACAGCGAGAAGCTTTTTACATATAATGAGAAATGTGAACACGATGTGAACACACAATAAACTATGGTGAAGGGAGTGCTTTATAAATGAACACAATGACAATGACAGTAGCGATGAATGTTGCGGCCGCCGCAGAGGTACTCGTCTCCTAACTGAATATCATTCGTGGAATAACCGTTCACCTGAATTGTATAATTGCATATACAACCGACAGGCACGATTATGATCGTGTTTTTTTTATTCCATTTTTGAGAATGGTAGGAGGTTAAGGGGCGATGAAGATACTCTCTGCAAATCAGTCAAAGTTAAGCTTTGTACAATTTGAGGAGGTTTTCATCCATGAGTTACAAGAACGGGAAAGATGTTCTTCCCCCTAACCTATTAAAACAATTACAAGAATATATCCAAGGCGAAATCGTGTATATCCCTAAGAAAGAGCAGAAACGTGCTGGTTGGGGAGAAAATAACGGCACTCGCATCATCATTGAGCGGAGAAATCGTGAGATTTTCCGTTTGTATCAAACGGGTTCGACGGTTTTGGAGCTGATCAAGGTGTTTCATTTGTCCGAAGACAGCATCCGCAAGATTATCGTTAAAACACGCGAATTAACAGCCAATCAGGCATAGCAGCAGCATCCATCGTGATGCTGCTTTTTTTTGTTCTTGGTGTTGCCTTGCAACTAGGAAATCATCGTTTCCACGACGAAATCATTCATATAGAGCTTGTAGACGATTAGGAGGAGTAGGGATGATAGCTGTATTTGTGTATGGAACATTACTTGTGGGGGAGAGTAACCATTCCGTTGTCTGTCCGTATTTACTAGATGTGCAACCTGGAGCGATCAATGGACGTTTATATGATGTAGGACCCTACCCGGCGTTAGTTCGTACAGAGGATGATCGTAGGGTTGAAGGGGAATGGATCCAAGTGACCGATGAAGGGTTAGCGGCCATGGATGTTTTGGAAACTTACTATGGTCCAAATCATGCGGATAATGAATATGAGCGAATTTGGGTGAAGGATGTCAATGGAGAGCGGGAAGGCTGGGTCTATTGCTGGACAAGCCCTCGTGGGCTGCCAGAAATTAATGGCTCGTCATGGAAGGTTCACCTGCACCCTAAGGAAGCGTGATTTCTTTCGAGTTTTTCCGACATTTTCCTATCTTGGGCCCAGATATGATGCTATAATTAGTAATAATTTATGGACTCGAGGAGAGAGAGAAAATGTCAGCTTACAAAATTTTGCTAGCCGATGATGAGTTGGCGCTTCGCTTTCTACTGACGGAAACATTATCTGATGAAGGATACGTCATCACGGAGGTTGAAGATGGTCAACAAGCGATTGATCAGCTGGGCAAGGAAGCCTATGATTTAATCATTTTGGATTACATGATGCCAGAGCGCACGGGCGTAGAAGTTTGCTCTTGGTTGAGACAAAGCGACAATGTGAATCGGGACTTGCCGGTTATTCTTTTAACAGCCAAAGCACTGGAGAAAGATAAAGAGAAAGCTAAGGCAGCTGGAGTCACCACGTACATTGTGAAACCTTTCAGTCCACTTCAATTGTTAGACACCATAGGGCAACTGTTGCAACGCTAAAAAACATTAGAACGCGGTCGCTCATCCTCAAAGTACTTCGGTAGAAGTTTTTCTCATTAAGCTTATAAAGGGTGATTGTCTGTTATGAGCCATACAAACTTAGAGAGATCCAAAGATTCAGTTTCAGAATCTGATCGAGATGCAAGAATTCTTAAACAAGGAAGAAAGCTGTTTATTCGTGAATATGACAAGCAGCTGCATCAGCTTCAGTCATTGATGACAGCGATTCAAGCCCAGCCAATGCTGGAGGATTTACAACAATGCTATCGGATTGCGCATACACTCAAAGGCAGTGCGCCTGTTTTTGGTTATGTGAGAATCGGGAAGCTTGCGGAAGACCTGGTACGGAATTGGGAATGGACCCTAGCCGAACAGAAGCAGGATGATCAGTTACTCTTGTCGACGAGCCCTGTCTATGAAAGCTTAGAGCGAACGGTCGGATTATTGCTTGAGTTGAAAATGGAGCTGGACATCGGCTTAACGGAAATTCAGATGGATGAGGAGCAAGACCCTGCCCCGGGTTCCATGCTGCGAACTTTGAAAAGCCGCATATTGCTAGTCGATGATGACGACGCGCTGCGCTTCTATTTGACAAGACGTTTGCAACTCGATGATTGTGTGGTTGATGAAGCCGCTGATGTAGAGTCAGCCAAGAAATTACTTCGTGAGCATACGTATGACCTCGTTACGTTAGATCTTATGATGCACCCGCAGTCAGGCTATGAATTGTTTGAATTCCTGAAGGAAGATCCTACACTGAAATGGCTGCCGCTTATTGTGTTATCAGGAAGGGACGATGTAAGCGATAAAGTTCGCTGTTTTCATTTGGGGGCGGATGATTATGTGACCAAGCCATTCCAATACGAGGAATTGGCGGCACGTATTTATGGTCTCCTCAAACGGACTCGGAATTTCGAACAGTTGGCTTTCCGCGACCCTTTAACTGGTGTGTTTAATCGTCGCTATTTTGATCTGCAAATTGGGCTGGAGCTGCAGCGTATTGAGCGCTACCCAGCGCCAATCTCTCTTGTGTTTATCGATATTGACAGCTTCAAAAGCGTCAATGATACGTATGGACATCACGTAGGGGATTTGGTGCTGCAAGGATTAGCTCATTTGATGCAGGTCAATCTGCGATCGACGGACTTATTGGCTCGCTTTGGCGGAGAAGAATTCGTGATCGCACTTCCGAATACGAGTGTGGATCAAGGTCGATCTATTATGCAAGCTATTCTAGATACAGTACGTGTGAAAGCTGTAGCGCAGAACGATGGTCAAATGTTCTCCATCACATTTTCGGCCGGTGTAGCTGAATGGCAAGTGGGTATGACGGTTGCGGAGTGGGTAGATAAAGCTGACGATGCGATGTATCAAGCGAAGCAACAGGGCAAGAATCGTATTATAATTGCCGACTTAGAAGATGAAGGAGCACAATTTACGAAGCTTGTCGCTCATGCGCATGCACAACTGCAGAAGAAAAAACTCTTAATTGTGGATGATGATCCGATTCTAAGGGCGATTCTGAATTCCCAATTGGAGCACTTGCCGATTGTAATTACGCAAGTTTCAGATGGTGAACAAGCTTGGCAGTTGCTGACTATGCAAGTCTTCGACGCTTGTATATTGGATGGAATCTTGCCTGGCCTTGATGGATTTACGATATTGGAGAAGATCAAGACAGATGCTAATGCGATCTCGAAAGATATGAAAATATTGATGCTTTCTGGAAAGAAGAAGGAAGCGGATGTGGCGAAAGGCCTCCAAATGGGTGCTGATGATTATATGACGAAGCCGTTCTCACTCGTGGAGCTGGAGAATCGCGTCAAACAGTTAATGAAACTCGTCTAGGTTGAGAGGGCTGATGCCCTCTTTTTTTGCTTTTGCCTAATGAGGAAGGGTTTTGCGAGGTCGTATCTCCCTTATGGAGGTTTGCGACTCCAACGCTTTCTGCTACAGTAGGAATATAGACAAAGATATCAATGAAGGAGCAAGATGAATGTCGGATAAAGACAATCTAGTGCGTTTCGGAATTTCGATGCCGCAATCCCTGATCGAGCAATTCGACCGGTTGATTGCGTTACAAGGGTATGATAATCGTTCGGAGGCCATTCGAGATCTTACGCGCAAGGCGCTTCTAACCTCAAGCAGTATGCAGCCTAATGAAATGGTCGCAGGTACGATTGTCATGGTCTATGACCATGAAATTAGAGATTTGCCGATAACCTTAATGGAGCTTCAGCACGACTATCATCATGCCATCATATCGACCATGCATATCCATTTAAACCATCAGCAATGCTTGGAAATACTCGTAGTTCGCGGTGAAGTGGAGAAGCTTCGAGAGCTGCAGCAACGTATCCAGGTTTTAAAAGGTGTTGGCTACGCGGAGCTGTCTGTTACGCATGTGGACGAGCATAGCTCAAGCCAGAATCACGGTCACCACCATGGCCATCATCACGTTCACGATAACCCCCACACGGATTAGTAGAATTCGTAGTTCTTCCGTTTTTTTGCTAAAATAAAGGACATGGAGGTGCGTTATGTCGGAGAAGAAATGGTTCTCTTTGGAAGAGGCTAATGGTCTATTGCGATTTGTTGATCAGGAACTGAAGAAAATGCAAGCCTTGAAGAGTGAATTTGAGGACAAATATATGGAGTTACGCCATAAGAAGAATGAATACGCGGAGATGCCTGGTACGGAAAAGGATCCTTTTTTTGTCATGGAAGCTGCATTGGAATTTCTTCAAATTGAAGCGCGTGGACTCATACAAAGCTTTCAAAAGACGGGCATTGAGCTGAAGGATATCGATTCAGGACTTGTTGATTTTCCAGCGGTTATGAATGGACAAGAAGTGTTGCTGTGTTGGAAGCAAGGAGAGGATCAGATTCGTTATTATCACGGGGAGCAAGATGGTTTTGCTGGCCGTAGGCCGATAGCGGATTAGAGGGATACTGATGACGAGATTATTTAAACAACGAACCAGGAATTGGTTCCTACGACTGCCTGTAAGCTTAATTGCTGTGTTAGCGATCATGTTATTGAGTGCGATCATTGCGCCCCAATCTGCCTCTGCGCATGCTTCATTAGTTGAAGCGACACCGGAAGCGGGGGCGAAGCTCGAAAGCTCGCCAGCGCAAGTGTCCGTCACGTTCAATGAACAATTAGATAACGGGCTCTTTTATATTAAGGTTTATGATCATAGCGGAGCTGAGATAACGAACCGCAAAGCGACGATGAATAAGGATCAGATGGGCATCAAGCTCGATTTGCCGAAGCTGGCAGAAGGCGTGTACTTAATTAGTTATCACGTCATCTCAGCAGACGGTCATCCCGTGGGTGGAAGTTATCCGATCACAATCGGCAATCCGCCGCAGGAGGAAGTTCTTGATGTGCCTTCCGCACATACGGGACACAATCATAGTGCGGGTCCGTTGACGACAAAAGGCTTGCTGCAATACGCCTCTCGGGGCTTATGGTTCTTGATGCTGTTAGCTTTGACCGGTTGGGCATTCTGGTTACGATTGGTGAGACCGCAAGGGGAAGAAGCACAGAAGTCGGTTTCCGAGTGGACGCTCAATCTCCAACGCGCTCATATCGTTGCCCTATTGCTGCTGATTTTTACACATATCGAGGATTTATTGGGCGGCGGCGGTGTGGATGAAATATGGCAGCTGGTAAGCTCAACGAATATCGGGATTTCTTGGGTGCTGCTTCTCGCGTTATCCTTCCTAGGCTTTGTTATGCTGGGCAGGCTGGCTTGGGTAGATGTGGGTTGGTCTCTGGCTCTGTTGGCTGTCAAAAGCTTTAGCGGTCACGCCGCCTCCTTTTCGCCCTTGTGGGCGACGATTGGGCTGGATTTCATTCATCTTGTCGCTGCAGCCTGTTGGGTAGGCGGATTAATTCTGCTGTATGCGAAATGGCGTCACAACAAGATGGATCTCGGCAGCTATATGCAGAAGTTTTCAAAATTCGCACTGATCTCGATTCTTGTTTTAACCGTTTCAGGGTCTATTTCCGTCTTGATATTCCTGCCGAGTCTGAGTTACTTGACATACACAACTTGGGGTATTCTCTTGCTTGTAAAAATAGGCGTGGTCGTGCTCGTCGCACTGATGGGGTTCGTGATTCGTCTCTTCCTTCGCAAGAAGAAAGTGAATCAATCGATCATCTGGGTGAAGCTAGATCTGTCTCTTATGGTCATTATTGTTGTCCTTGTTGGACTCCTTACGTATATGGCGCCGATCCCGGCTAATGAGCCGCTTCAGTGGCATCAGATGGGGGAAAAGGTCCACGTTTCGGTGGATATTACACCTAAGGTACCTGGTAATAACGTGTTTGTTGCCAAAGTTTGGCTGCCTGAAAAATCAGGCCAACCTAAACAGGTACTCTTGATTTTGCATAATAAAGACGATGAGGAGATCGCCCCGATTTCTGTTCCGTTAACGATATACAAGGATAGTAAGGAAGAGGAATCGTACGGATTTGCTAAATTCAGCTACAAATCGGAAGGTCCTTACCTGCCTTTTAGCGGGAAATGGGAGCTAGAAATGCGCGTGATGGATACAGAAGACAATGAGACTGTGTATACCAAAGACTTTATTGTGTATTAAGCCTGAGAAAGGCTGATCAGAGTCGCGAGGAGGATGACTATGGCTTGGGTTCAAATTCTAGATAAAGACCATCTGTCAGTCAAACTGGATGACAAAGATGATACTGCGCTAATAGAGATCAATGACGGCGGCATTTCACCGAACTATGTGACGATTCGACTGAAAGAGCATGAAGTGGATGAGTTGATAGAGGCCCTTCAACGAATTAAGCAATCGATGCAATAATGGTAACATGAAAGAACCTTCCCTCGACTGCCAAACAGTCAAAAGGGAAGGTTCTTTTTGTAAGCAACTAGTTAGCTTAAAATAAGCTCCAGTCGAATTCCTGAGAGAGAATGCCGAGGAGATGCACACCAGCCGTGCTGTTTCCCTTGCGGTTCAGTGCGGGTCCTACGAGGCCGATGCCATATTGTCCAGGTACCATCGTCAGGATGCTGCCGGACACGCCGCTTTTGGCAGGCAGCCCAACATTCATGGCAAATTCGCCAGAGGCATTGTACATACCACAGGTAAACATGAACGTCTTGGCAATTTGTACGAAGCGCCGCGGGATGAGACGTTGCTTGCGAATCGGATCCACGCCATTATGAGCGAGAACAAGAGCCATTCTGGCCAGATCCGAACAATTGACCTCGACGGAGCAGTGGCTGAAGTAGACACGAAGCACATCGTCAACTTCTTTGTCCAAGACACCGTTATCCTTGAGGAAATAGGCTAAGGAACGATTGCGGTTAGCCGTATCTGACTCGGATTTGAACACGTCTTGATTGATAGTAAGGGTAGGGTTATCGGCAATATCCCTGAAGAAATGAAGGATACGATCAACCTGTTCTTCTGTAGAATGCCCTGCAATTAACGAGGAGATCGCAATAGCTCCAGCGTTAATTAAAGGATTGAACGGAATGCCAGGCTCCACAAGCTCAAGCTTCAACATCGAGTTGAAGTCATCACCTGTCGGCTCCATGCCAACTTTAGAGAATACAACGTCTTCGCCATTGTCCATCAGTGCAAGAATCAGAGTGAAAACCTTCGAAATACTTTGCAAGGTGAAGCGAAAGTCAGAATCCCCAGAGCTGGTGGTTTGCCCTTCGTTATCCATAATACAAATGCCAAGAATATCCCCAGAAGCGTTCGCTAACTCAGGGATGTAGGAAGCAACATGACCTTCAGAAGTGTGCGTTTTACTACTAGCAACCCACTCGTCAAGGTGATCATGAAGCTTCTTCCAAGTTTCATCGTGCTGATGGTGAGGCATGGCGAAGTCAATCCTTCCTCTTCTCTAGGCTTTCCAAGCTTGCGGATGATTGTCGCTGATAAGCTCTGTTGCCGCGGCATTCGCAATCACTTGCTCAGGGTTTTTRCAGCCTGGAATAACGGATGTGACAGCATCGTGCTTCAAACACCAAGCCAATGCCCATTTGGCCATATCCATGCCTTCAGGTACTTCATTTTGCTGAATGAGCTGAACTTCTTCCAACTTCTGTCTGACGCTTTCAGCATCGTGACGATGACGTACGTCCGTGTTACTGAATACGGCGCCTGGCTTATACTTACCGCTTAGATAACCACTAGCTAGCGGTACGCGTGCGAGTACACCAAGATCTTGATCTATACATGACTGAAATACTTGTTCTTCCGGTGCGCGGTCCAAGCGATTGTACACCACTTGAATAGCTTTGGAGTTCACTTTAGTTGAAGTTGCCGTTTGATGAATATTGGCATTGCTGCCGATTGATGTTCCTAGGTGGCGGATTTTGCCCGCCTGTACTTGTTTATCAAGCGTAGTCCAGAGATCATCGTTATCAAATAAGGCATCAGGCCCAGAATGGAATTGGTATAAGTCAATGTAGTCCGTATGTAATGCTTGCAGAGACGCATCGAGCTGTTTGATGACGGAATCCGCGCTAAACTCGTCAGTACGTGTGAATAAATCGTGGAAATGATGACCGAATTTCGTTGCTACAACCCACTTATTACGATCGCGGCGGGATAAATAATTACCGATAAATGACTCGGAAAGGTGATCACCATAGCATTCAGCCGTATCTATCAAATTGATCCCGAGATCAACGGCTTGATCTAGAATCGCGTCTGCTTCTGCTTGCGTATACGTTAATCCCCACTCACCGCCAAATTGCCAAGTGCCAACACCAACGATGGAAACTTTCAGGTCTGTTTTGCCAAGTCTGCGATATTTCATGTAGCGCACTCTCCTTAATAGGGTATCCAAATTCATTATACAACAACATTTTATTTTATCTTAATGTAAGCTTTCCATAAATGGGTTACGGTGTAAAGAGGGAATGATTCAGAACGAGAGGATGTTGGTTCTATTGATCCGAAAGTATGTGATAAGCCTATTGAAAGAATGGGTGCCTACGATAGCATGTGCTCTCCTCATCGCACTTGTCGTCAATACGTATGTTGCGCAAGCGATGACAGTTCCAACAGGTTCTATGCTGCCTACCATTCAATTACAAGACGAGTTGATTGTTGAGAAAATGAAACCATTAACCGATTTTGAATTCGGGGACATCGTTGTGTTTTGGCCGCCGCTTGAAGGAAATGAGGATCGCTATGTGAAGCGTCTAATTGGACTCCCAGGCGATACGATCGAGATCAAAGACGGCGCGTTATATCGGAATGGATCCAAAGTCGACGAGCCATATATCCAAGCGCCAATGACTTATACCTATCACCAGGTAACTGTGCCCGAAGGGAAATATTTTTTCCTAGGCGATAATCGCAACGACAGCTATGATTCTCATTTGTGGCCGACAACACCTTTTGTTGCGGAAAAAGATATTATCGGCAAAGCCGTCTTTCGTATTTTCCCTTTAAGTCAAATTGGAACAATCGAATAGGTGAATAAAGAAGCTCCCAACCTCGTTAGAGGAAGGGAGCTTTTCATTTTAAACGAGATGTGCTGGAGCTTGGTTGTCATCTTCGCTATTTTCTTCAGACTTCTTCGACTTACGGTCGGACAATTTAATGTTCCCAACGAATAGCGTAAGAACGGCACCCAGAAGAACGAACACAAGACCGTAGATAAATACTAGATGCAGGGAGGACACGAGTGCATCTTTGATAATAGGCAACTTATCTACTAATTCTTTTGGCAATTTGGCCATTGCCTCAGGACTTAATAATGAGGAATAGAGAGATTGCGGGTTCTTATGAATCATATCAATGAGTGGAGTTCCGACTTCAGCAGGGAACTGCTTGACAACTGGCTCTAGGTTTTGTTCGAGCAAAACCGTTGATCTATGGTTCATAATCGCTCCGAGGATGGTCATCCCGAAGGTACCACCGATTTGACGGAAGAATTGGCTGGATGACGTTACAACACCTAGCTCGGATTTCGGGAAGCTTTCTTGCAGAGCCAATGTTAGGATTGGCATGACAAGCCCCATTCCTAGCCCTAGAAGTACCATGTAGCTGGAGGCAATCAACTTTGTAGTTGAAATTCCCATTGTACTTAAAAAGATAAAACCGACTGCCATTACAAGCATACCGATTAACATTTGTCGTTTTACACCGATCTTAGCAATCAATTGTCCCGAGACTACACTGGCAGCAATCATTGTAATCATCAGAGGAGTCATAACCGTACCAGATGCGGAGGCACTTATTCCAACAATACCTTGCATAAAGAGTGGAACGAACATGATCGCACCAAACATACCAACGGCCATTAAGAAACCGACACCGTTAATCGTGGAGAAAGTTCTATTTTTAAATAGACGAACTGGAAGAATTGGCTCTTCCGCTTTGCTTTCAATACGAACAAAAGCAACGAGAGACACAACAGCAAGTACGAATAGGCCAATAATTTGCCAAGAACCCCAAGCGTATTCACTGCCGCCAAATGTCAGTGCAAGAAGCAAGCTTACAACACCGACGATCATCGTGATAATACCTGGAATATCAAATTTCACTTTACCTACTGATTTATGCTTAGGCAATGCGAGTGAAATTAAAATTACGGCTAGAACCCCAACCGGTAAGTTGATGTAGAATACCCAACGCCAGTCCCAAGCATCTACGATCCATCCGCCAACTTGCGGTCCTATGACAGATGATAGACCAAAAATAGCTCCGAATACACCTTGCCATTTGGCACGTTGTTTACCCGTAAATAAATCCCCAATGATAATCATGGCCATCGGCATCATGATACCACCGCCAAGACCTTGCAAGCCGCGGAATAAGATGAGTTCCGTCATGTTCTGAGACATTCCGCACAAAGCGGAAGCAACGATAAAGATAAGTAATCCAGTCACATATACGACACGCCGTCCCATTAGATCTGACAATTTACCTGCAATTGGGACGATGACTGTTGATGTGAGCATGTATGCTGTCGTTAACCAAGTCATCAGTCCGAGTCCGCCAAACTCACCAACGATACGCGGCATTGCTGTACCGACAATCGTACCGTCCAAGGCTCCGAAGAGCATGGCGATGATCAAGCCGGTAAGCAAGAGTCCTCGATTTTTAAGTTCTGGTGCAGCGGCTTCGGAGATATCCTTGGGCGCTGTTTTTTGAATACTTTCCATGTGTATCACTCCTTTGATGTTATAAAAAATTAATAAAATGAAGTAAACTTTTCAAAAGCTTCTACAAAAATTCGCAGTTCATCAGGTGGAAGCTGAGATAACCCGCGAGCGATCACTTTCTTTTGGACTTCGTTGGCTTGAGCAAGGACCGCGGCGCCTTCTGCTGTGTTTTCAACCAGCACAATGCGTCGATCCGTTTCATGATGTTTACGTATGACATGCCCGCTTTGAACAAGTCGATCAATCATGACAGTAATTGCACTTGGCTTAACGCCCAATTTATCGGCAAGATGAGATTGTTTCGGTGTGTTCTCCTTGGAGATCATCGCTAACATGAATAATTGTGGAGCCGTTAACTCTGAATTGAGTTCACTAAGAACACTTTGGGTAATTTTGCGATGAGTCTGTTCAAATGTTGTGCGGAAGCGATTGGTATAATCCGTCAATTCCTCTTCCAAATCATAACCTCCTTGCTTATATGAATTTGTTCGAATTGTCTAATAATTAAATAATATAATAATTAAGTCGAGAAACATTTAAACTATTTAAGTAAAATATAAACCTGTCGATGGATGAAGTCAATAGGATATTTCTGAAACTTTCAGAAAGGATGGATTGATGCACTTGCATATCCTTTGTATCTTGCATATAATAACTGGTACATATACGTGGAAATGCTTTGACGGAGAAGAGTACGCAGTGCTTCTTGACAGGGAGGGTAAGCCGATGATTGAGAGCTGGCCCCGAGAATTAGGCTGTGGAAGTTCGCTCCTGAGCAGTCCTTTGAACAGAAGCGTTTAGACGCTTCTCATTAGAGGGAACCGGACACATCGTCCGTTATCTGGAATGAAGTGAGACTCGTTTATTTGGCGATTGTACATAGACGAATCTAATTAGGGTGGTACCACGGCTTTTCGTCCCTTGCGAGGGAGCGGAAAGTCTTTTTTGTGTTTTCATAAAGGGCGATTCAGAGGCCTAATTCAGGAGGGATTTCGATGAAAGAGCGTTTAGAAGCTTTGAAGCAGGAAGCGCTGCAGGAGCTTAGCGGTGTTGGCAGTCAGCAGGAGCTGAACGATTTAAGAGTTAAATATTTGGGTAAAAAGGGACCATTAACTGAGGTTCTTCGCGGCATGGGCGCGTTAAGCGCAGAAGAAAGACCCGTCATCGGCCAAGTGGCCAATGATGTTCGAGCTGCGATCGAGGCTGTTATTGAAGAGAAACAAGCCGCGTACACGAAGCAAGAAACAGAGAATAGACTTCGCGCTGAAATGATCGACGTTACTTTACCAGGACGTCCTTCACAGCAAGGTGCTGTGCATCCTTTAAGCAAAGTTATTCAAGAGATTGAAGACATTTTCATCGGGATGGGCTACACCGTAGCTGAAGGTCCAGAGGTTGAACAAGATTACTACAACTTCGAAGCGTTGAACCTGCCGAAAGATCACCCGGCTCGTGATATGCAAGATTCGTTCTATATTACAGAAGAAATTTTGTTGCGTACGCAAACATCCCCTGTTCAAGTAAGAACAATGGAGAAGCGTAAAGGCGAAGTTCCGATCAAAATTATTTGCCCGGGTAAAGTATACCGCCGCGATGACGACGATGCGACGCACTCCCACATGTTTCAACAAATTGAAGGCCTGGTCATCGACCGCAACGTGCGGATGAGTGATCTCAAAGGAACATTGCTTCAATTCGTACAAGAAATGTATGGCCCAGCGACGAAAATTCGCATGCGTCCAAGCTTCTTCCCGTTCACAGAGCCTAGCGTTGAGGTTGACGTTAGCTGTGCAATGTGTGGTGGCGAAGGCTGTCGTACATGTAAGCAAACAGGTTGGTTGGAAATTCTCGGAGCAGGTATGGTTCATCCGCGCGTGCTTGAAATGGGCGGCTACGATCCGAAGGAGTACACAGGCTTTGCATTCGGGATGGGTGTTGAGCGTATCGCTATGTTGAAATATGGCATCGAAGATATTCGTCATTTCTATACCAATGATTTACGTTTCTTAAAGCAATTTTTACATGTGTAAGCACTAGGAAAAGGAGGGTAAAATCATGAAAGTTTCTTATCAATGGTTATCCGAATATGTGGACGTAACAGGCTTCACGGCCGAAGAACTAGCTGAAAAATTAACCCGCAGCGGTATCGAAGTGGATATCGTCGAGGATCGTAATAAAGGTGTTACGAATGTTGTTGTCGGGTTTGTAAAATCCCGTGAGAAGCACCCTGACGCAGATAAACTAAGCGTTTGTGTGATTGATGCAGGACAAGGCGAAGATTTGCAAATCGTGTGTGGTGCCAAAAATATTGATGCTGGCCAAAAGGTACCTGTCGCTATGATCGGTGCCGTCCTGCCAGGCGGACTAGAAATCAAACGCGCTAAGCTGCGCGGCGTAGAATCCCAAGGGATGATCTGCTCCGCCAAAGAGCTTGGGCTCAACGACAAGCTGTTGCCGAAAGAAATCCAAGAAGGTATTCTCGTATTGCCTGAAGATACGGAGATTGGCCATTCGATTCTAGATGTTTTGGCAATTAGCGACAAAGTGATGGATCTGGACTTGACGCCTAACCGCTCCGATTGCTTGAGCATGCTCGGTGCGGCTTATGAGATCGCGGCGATCCTTGGCCGCGAGGTGAAACTGCCAGATGCGGAAGCTGCGCTGCAAGCAGCAGGAACTGCTGGCGTGAAAGCTGCAGATCGCATCAGCGTGAAAATCACAGCGACTGAGCAGTGCACGCACTACGCGGCTCGCCTGATCGAAGGCGTTCGCGTAGGCACTTCTCCGCTGTGGATCCAGAACCGCTTGATGGCCGCGGGTATCCGCCCCATCAACAACATCGTCGACATCACAAACTTCGTGATGTTGGAGTACGGCCAACCTCTGCACGCGTTCGACGCGGAGAAGCTAAACAATGGCCACATCGACGTACGACTCGCAGAAGCTGGCGAGAAGCTCGTTACACTTGACGATGTGGAACGCACGCTTGAGCCGCACATGCTGCTCGTGACGGACGGCACCAAGCCTGTGGCGATCGCCGGAGTGATGGGCGGCGCCAACTCGGAAGTGATCGAAGGCACGACACGTATTCTGCTTGAATCCGCGAAGTTCGCAGGCAGCTCTGTGCGCCGCACATCGCGCCAGTTAGGTCTTCGCTCAGAAGCGAGCCTTCGCTTCGAGAAAGAAGTGAACCCGGAAGCGGTGCTTCCGGCATTGAATCGTGCTGCTGCGCTGATTGCGCAATACGCAGGTGGCAAAGTCGCTTTCGGCATCGTAGAAGCCGCTAGCGGAACAAACAAATCGGTCAGCATCGAACTTGCAGCTGACCGCGTGAATAACTATCTCGGCACAGCGCTTTCCTTGGCCGAGATGGGTCAAATTCTTTCGCGCTTGCACTTCACATTCGAGCAAGCTGGCGAAGGCAAACTGCTCGTGCATGTGCCGAGCCGCCGCGGAGACATTACGCGTGATGTTGATTTGATCGAAGAAGTGGCACGTCTCTTTGGCTACGATAACATCCCGACAACCTTGATGACCGGCGTAACAACGCCTGGGTCACTGTCCAAAGAGCAATCCATCCGTCGAATTACTCGGAATATTTTAACGCAAAGCGGATTGAATGAAGTCATCACATATTCCTTCACAAACCCGCGTTCACACGGTGGTACTGATGAAGGTGAAGTGAATCAACAATCACATGTAGATGCCATTCCTGGTTTGTACCCAACTGCTAAGCCAATTTCACTAGCGATGCCAATGAGCGAAGACCGCAGCCAGCTGCGTACTAGCTTGGTGCCGCATTTGCTCGACGTTGTTAGCTATAACCGCAACCGTACGATGGATGATGTCGCCATTTTCGAAATTGGCAAAGCGTTCATTACAGATGAAGCGGCACTAACGGCTCTCCCGCAAGAAAAGCTGTTGTTATCCATCGTGTTAACAGGTAAACGTCGTCAAGCACATTGGGCTCAGAAGTCAGAAGCTGTTGATTTTTATGATATCAAAGGGATTTTCGATCGTGTAGTTCAATACCTAGGAATTAAGGGTCTTACGTACACATCAGCAGCACCAGAGGGCTTCCACCCAGGTCGCACAGCTGAAATTCAGCTTGCTTCCGCTGAAGGTACGAAGGTTATTGGTCGCGTAGGTCAACTACATCCAACTGCGCAACAACAGCGTGATTTAGAAGATACCTATGTGCTTGAAGTTGAACTATCTCCGATTTTGGAAGCTGCTGGCGACGAGATTATCTATAAATTGTTACCACGTTATCCGTCTATCGGACGTGATATTGCAGTTGTGGTGAATGCTAGCGTTCCTGTCGGGCTTATGGAGCAAGCTATTTCCGAAGTTGCAGGCGAATTGTTGGAATCCATTCACGTATTCGATATCTATACCGGAGAGCGTCTTGGAGCTAATCGGAAAAGCGTAGCTATCGCACTCGTGTACCGTCATGCGGACAGAACTTTGCTTGATGAAGAAGTAACTGAGCTCCACGCCAAAGTTGTGGCAACACTTGAACAACAATTTGAGGCGGAGTTAAGAAAATAGTGTAACTTTCCTTATAGGTTGCAGGAATATAGGCTGGTCTTATCGAAATTATTCTCGATAGGACCAGCCTTTCATCTTAAGGGAGGATTTAAATTGACTACAGAAGATAAAACAAGAATTACTGTTGATATATATGGACACCAATATAAGCTCAAAGCAGATACAAGCACGAATCATATGAAGCGTGTTGCTGAGTATGTAAATGACCAAATGTTTCGCATTGCCAAAGGCTATCCTCGTTTGGATTCGCAGCGAATCGCTGTTTTGGCCGCTGTAAATATGGCGGATGAGTGCTTCCGAATGAATGAAATTTTGGAAGAGCTTAGTAAAGTGCAGAAAGAGCAGGAAGCGACTAAAATCGCCTACGAGAAGCTAACAACCCGATATCATGAATTGAAACAAGAGGATGATAAGAATCAGGCTCTTCTTACTGAGCAAAATGGTAAGCTGCAACAAATCATTGAACAAGAAAAACAACAAAAACAAGAAGTGCTTAAAGGCAGACAAGAACAAGAACAAACGAAGCAGCAAATGCTGCAATTGAAACAGCAGAATGAGCTGGGCAAGCAGCAGCTAGATCAAACGAAACAACAGTTAGACCAAGCTAAGCAACAGTTAGATCAGGCGAAACAACAGCAAGTTCAAACCAAACAGCAGATTGATCAGGCCAAACAACAGATCGATCAAGCGAAACAACAGCAAGACCAAGTCACGCAACAAATAGATCAGTTTAAGCAGCAAATAGACCAAGAAAAGCGCCAAAATCTGCAAGCGAAGCAACAACTAGAACAAGTTAAACAACAATTAGACCAAGAAAAACAACAGCATCAACAAAGCAAACAACAGCTAGAGCAAGCACAACAGCAGAAATCGCAACAACTTCTGAAGTTGGCTGAACAGCATAAGTTGGAGCTGGCTGCGACAGCGGATACGCATAGCAAAGAAAATGAAAGCCTGCACCAACAGCTTCAGGAAGAAAAAGAGTCACTCATTCAGTTACATCTTCAAGACAAAGAAAACATAGAACTTCAGCATCAAGAAGCATTAGCTTTATTGTCTAAGCAAAGCGGTTCTGATATTACCGGCATCCATAAGCAGTACCAAGCGCAAATTGAATCCATAACAAAGCATCATCAAGATGCGCAAGCGTCCATGGCACGTGAGCATCAATCCCAAATAGCATCCTTGAAACAAGAGCATAAGGCCGCTATTGAGACCCTTACAGACGAGCAACAAGCTATGCTAGCGCTTATGACGGAGGAGCATCAAGTTGCAACAGCACTTATGGCGGAAGAACACCAAATTGCATTAGCTCTCATGACAGAAGAACATCAAGCAGAATTAATTGCTAAATCAGATAGCCATCTGAGTGAAATAGAATCAATTTCAAATGAATACCAAACGGAGCTATCAGCAATCGCAGAAAAGCTTCAGAACGAAATAGCAAATCAAACGGATGAGCATCATTTTGAGATTGCATCTCTGACAGAGAGTCATCAAAATGAGATCGCTTCTATCGCAACGAACCACCAAATCGAGCTGAGCTCTATTTCTGAGAACCACCAAATCGAACTCAGTTCTATGTCTGAGAAGCATCAAAACGAACTGAGTTCCATTTCAGAGAAACACCAAATCGAATTGAGTTCGATCTCAGAGAAGCATCAAAACGAATTGGCATCGCTCTCGGAGCAACTCGAAGATGAATTAGCGTCTAACACAAAGAAACATCATAATGAAATCGCAGCCATCGTACGTGGACACCATGCTGAGATTCATGCCATTAAACAGAAGCATCAAGCCGAGTTTGAGGTTGCAGCTAGCACTCATCAAGAGGATATAGACTCTCTAGCGTTGCTTTATCAGGAAGAAGAAGAGGCGAAAGTTCGACGTTTTGAAGTGGAACAACAAACAATGTTCAATCAGCAGCTTGAGGAGCAGAAAGCAACGATCATTCAGCACTACCAAGGGAAAATAGAAGAACTGCTTGCACAAATGCAGGCGGAGAGAGAGACACGCACAGAACAGTTTGAAATAGAGAAAGAACTTATTTGGGCCCAAGCTCAACAGGAAAAAGAAGAACACCTTCAGATGAGTATGAACGACGAAGCTCTAGAAGAAGAGCTGCAAGCTGTCAAAGAAGAATATAGGAAATTGCGTGAGGAATATGCCAAGCTACAAATTGAATACAACGAATGGATTGAGCTTGTAGAAGCTGATAGCCCAGTAGGGTAGCCCTAAGTGACACTGAACCTACTTGATTACGTCTTGATGTCGGTTATTGTCTTAGGACTGCTCATTGGGTACTTTAGAGGATTTATCGCTCAAATCGTTTCCATTTCGGGCATGATCCTAGCATATCTTGTTGCCTTTTATTTTTATAAGGATCTTGCTCCCTTACTCAAGAGTGCAATTTCACTACCAACGTATCAAAATTATCAAAAATATGAATTCATTGTTAAAGGCCTCAATTTAGAAGCGTATATCCTAAATGCCATTGCCTTTGCGCTCCTATTCTTCGGTGTTAAACTTGCGCTTGTGATCATTGGCAGAGCATTGAATATTCTCGCCAAAACGCCGGGCCTCAACGCTATTAACCGTTGGAGCGGCGCAATGCTGGGGTTAGCAGAAGCGCTGCTTATCATTGTAATTGCAGTAAATGTCATGGCCATCATTCCTTCTGATGGCCCCCAAAAGCTATTAGCAAGCTCATCCATAGCTCCATATTTGATTAACGAGCTACCGCAGGTAGCAGGTAAACTCCATGACCTGTGGAAACAAGGAATCCCCCTATAGAAACTACCGCCCTTAAAACTAGACGCGGTAGTTTTTATTTTTTATGCGAGGACCTAGGTGGTGTAGATAGAGGGGGGGGAGGGCAAGTATATCGCAAAACCATTTTTCTGAAGTATCTACAACTCCACGGTTACCACTTAACCCTCGAGAAGATCTTACACAATTCAAGCTGATAAAACCCCGCAAGTCCAAGTTAGCACTCGCCGCATCGCCTCGCTGGAGTTCACACTTAGTACAAGTTGATGAAAAATCCCGCAGTCCAAGTTAACACACATCGCGTCGTCTCGCAGGAGTTCTTACCTAGTACAAGTTGAAATATTCCCGCAGTCCAAGATAACACTCGTAATTTCAGCCTGGAGTATTCATGCATCACTAGCCCCAGCCAAAGATAATTGCGGTTGATTTCACCAAATTTGTAAGCAATTATCCCTCGCCTATGGTTCAGGTTCAKGATCGCCGCTATCACGCTAAGGAGAGTGTTGCTGTGAGTAATGAAGAACAAAGTTAATTGTAGTTATCTCAGAAATTTCGAAACTTCTAATGCTCCCTCTCGAATGAACAATTTTTCCTTTACATGGAAACAAATGTTCGATATACTAAAATTATGGGAACATAAGTTCTAATTGTGGGGTGAATCTATTAATGGAAATACATCTTATAGGTTCAATGGATAATGCTTTTCAAACTGAGGATGATTGTGAAAAGTTCTTAATGAAAAGTCGATGGGCTAATGGGTTCTTTTGTCCAAGATGTGACCATGATTCATTTTATAAAGTGAAGACACGCAGCTTACTCGAATGTAAGGAGTGTCGCACACAAATATCGATAACGGCTGGGACTGTTATGCATAAATCAAAGCTGCCTTTATTACTCTGGTTCAAAGCCATTAGAATATTGATTCAAGATGAAATGACTTATTCAATTCCAATGTTTGCAAGATTACTTGGCGTGAATTATCGAACAGCTAAGTTAATAATAGAAAAGCTTCAACTAGCTTTACATAAGCAATACGCACGTTTGAGTAACAATAAGCATGGAAAACCAGCAGAAGAATCATTGGAAGACAAAATTGAACAGTATAGTAGTGAAGAGAACAGCAGAAAACCGAAGAAGAATACGAGTATCTTGGCAAGATTCCTGTTTAAGACATCTAGAAATGTTAGATACGCAGAACAGGATATGTTCAGAAAATGGATGCAAGCATGCTTTTCTGTTTTTTTATATCCGCATTATCTACGGTATTTTCAAGTTGTCTGAATACACCTAGCAATCTGGAGATAGAAAAAGCCTTATCACGGAAATCGTGATAAGGCTTATGGAAGCAGGGACTCTAGATTATTCAACGATAAGTGTTGTTTTCATACCTGAGTGGCCAGTACCGCACATGACGGAGCAGTTGATTGGGAATGACCCTGCTTTATCTGGCGTAAAGGTAACGGTTTTATTACCATTGTTGAGGTTAATGCCAAACTCTTTAATGGCTGCTCCGTGAATGCCTTGGGAATTATCAAGTGTGATTGTGACAGATTCACCTTTTTTCACGCGATACTCGGTCTTATCAAATTGATAATTTGTAGCTTTTAGGACGACTTGTTGCCCACCCGTTGCGGCTTTTGCTGTCGCAGCTGGTGAAGTAGTAGCTGTCGTTGACGCAGCTGGTGTTGTAGTTGTTTGTGTGGATGCAGCTGGTGCAGCTGTAGCTTCTGTTTTGGAGTCTTTGTTTCCACATGCAGTGATGGCAATAATTACTGCTAGTCCCATCATAAGAATTGTAAATTTTTTCATAAATACCCCTCCGTATATATAATGATTTCCATATTATTGTACACGACCTATTTCCAAGAATACAGTGACAAACTAGTGAAACCACAAAGAAAAGATCGGCCCGGCGATTAAGAACGCTGCAGGCCGATCTTTTTGTGGCTTTACCTTGGCTATCAGTTATCGAAACTGACAGGTTTTATCGACGATCTTCTCTACCCGTGATCCCTTGTTCGAAAGGGGTTTTCACTGGAATGAATAAGTCGATGATCCCAATGACTAAAGCAGCTAAAATGGCACCTATCATGCTCGTAGACACATTGGTCACAACAAATTGAGCGGCCCAAATGACTAGTGCGCTCACTATAAACCCTACGATCCCTCTGCCAAATGGGGTGATTTGTTTACCGAAAATCCCTTCGATGATCCAAGCCGCGATCGCAATGACTAGTGCCAAGAAAAATGCACTCCAAAACCCGCCGACTTTAAACCCAGGGACTAACCAGCTTACAAACATTAAAACCAAAGCTGAAACAATAAACCTTACCAGATGTCCAAGAAGATGCATGTCGTGAACCTCCTTCTTTTTGTCGTGGAGTAACATCCACTGACAAGAAGCGATTTTTTAATGCAAAATGCTTTGATTGTGACAATTTGCAATTCCTTTTGGCAGAGGATTAGATGCACAACTTAGTGTATCCAAATTTGTGATATTTATAGGGAGCAGTATCTTCCATATAATCATTGTCTCCGTAGCTAATCAGGATCCAATTGGTTTATAATATAGGGTAGAGAAAAGAGGTTGGGAACATTGAATCCGAAAATTATAAAAACATTAGAATATCAGAAAATTTTACATAAAGTTGCTCATCATGCATCCACTTCACTAGGTAAAGATGCGGCAGAGAAACTCGAGCCTATAGGGGATTTTGAACTCGTTAAGCTTCGCTTACAAGCAACGGATGAGGCAGTTAATGTTGAGAGACTCAAAGGAAATGCTCCTTTCGGCGGAATCAGAGATATTCGCTCTCCACTGCATAGAGCCAGAATCGGTGGGATGTTAAACCCAACAGAGCTGCTTGAGATTTCAACTACGATGTTTGGAACACGAAGATTGAAACGATTTGTACTTGCTGCCCATGAGGAATATTCAATTCCTATGCTGAAGTCGCAGGTGGATTTGTTAACAGAAAATAAACAATTAGAGGATAAAATCAATAGCTGCATTGATGAAAATGCAGTTGTTGTTGACGGTGCTAGTCCCGAACTAGGACGTGTTCGAAGTGAGCTCCGGACGGGCGAGGGAAGAGTTCGCGAAAGATTGGAACAAATGATTCGTAATTCTTCTGTCCAGAAGATGCTGCAGGATGTGCTCATCACGATTCGGAATGACCGTTTTGTTATTCCGGTGAAGTCAGAGTACCGTTCTAGCTTTGGCGGAATGATTCATGATCAATCGGCTTCAGGTGCGACACTTTATATAGAACCAGATGCCATCGTGCAATTAAACAATAAAATTCGTGAACTCAAATTTAAAGAAGAAGCTGAGATCGAGAAAATTCTGCGAGCACTGACCGAATTGGTTGCCGAACAAGTAGAAGTTCTTGTTTTGGATGTAGATCAGCTGGCAGAGCTTGATTTTACTTTTGCCAAAGCAGGCTTAGCTAGAGAATTAAAGGCAACAATGCCAAGATTGAATGATCGCGGCTTTATCAAAATTAAAAGAGGACGACATCCTCTCATTGCAGCAGATGCCGTAGTGCCACTTGATTTGGAGTTGGGCAACGATTTCTCACAAATTATCGTAACGGGTCCGAACACAGGGGGGAAGACGGTTTCCCTTAAAACCGTAGGTCTTCTGAGCCTGATGGCGATGTCAGGGCTGTTTGTCCCTGCGGAGGAAGGCACGCAATTGTGTGTGTTCGATGCCATTTATGCGGATATTGGTGATGAACAAAGTATTGAGCAAAACTTAAGTACATTTTCAAGTCATATGACCAATATCATTAGCATTCTACGTGACATGACACCGAAAAGCTTAGTACTGCTTGATGAGCTAGGCGCGGGTACGGATCCTGCAGAAGGATCTGCGTTGGCTATTTCGATTTTGGATTATATTCATCAAATTGGCTGCCGAATTATTGCAACGACGCATTATTCTGAGTTGAAGGCATATGCCTATCAAAAGCCAGGTACGATTAACGCGAGTATGGAATTTGATATCCAAACGCTTAGCCCGACTTATCGTTTGTTAGTTGGCGTGCCCGGACGGAGTAACGCGTTCGCGATTGCTGAGCGCCTTGGGTTATCTCGTCGTATTATTGAGCATGCTCGTACGCAAGTGGGTGAGGAAGATCAGCGCGTAGAGTCCATGATTGCTTCCCTTGAGGAGAATCGTCTAATCGCAGAATCGGAGCGAAATGCGGCAGAAGAGCTGCGTAAAGAAGCTGAAGCGATGCGCAAATCGCTGGAGGCACAGCAGCTCAAGTTCGACGAGCAACGTGATAAGCTGCTCGAAAAAGCAGAGCGCGACGCGCGCGAAGCCGTTCTCAAAGCTCGTCGCGAAGCGGACGAAGTAATCGCTGACCTTCGCCGTATGGCGCAAGAAGAAGCGGGCGGGGTGAAGGATCACCGCTTGGTGGAAGCTAAACGGCGTCTTGATCAAGCGACACCGGAGCTGCGCAGCAAGCAAGTGCGCGCATTGAAGAAGCGCCCCGAGCAAATTGAAGCAGGGGATGAAGTGCGTGTCGTTTCACTGGGACAAAAAGGACACGTCGTTGAACTTGTGGGTACAACCGAAGCCAATGTTCAATTAGGTATTATGAAAATGAAAGTGCAGTTGTCGAATCTTGAGAAAACAGGCAACGCGGCGCAGGCTAAGCAACCGCAGAAAGTGGCAACCACACTCAAACGTACCCGTGATGATAATGTCAAAATGGAATTAGATATGCGCGGCATGAATATGGAAGAAGCTTTGATTGAAGCAGATCGCTTCTTAGATGAATCATTCTTGAGTAATTTTGGCCAAGTGTATTTAATTCACGGTAAAGGTACAGGTGTGCTTCGAACAGGGATGCAAGAATATTTGCGCAGACATCAACACGTGAAAAGCTATCGAATGGGCAATTACAATGAAGGTGGCGCTGGGGTCACAGTTGTTGAATTGAAATAAGATTAATAATTTTCATCTATTATGAAACTCATTCTTTGGTGTTGCGTATGAAATAGGTATAAAGAGTAATAAACCTTAGGAGGAATTTTAGATGGGAATTTTCAAAAGACTTCGTGATATGACAATGGCTTCAGTTAATGATTTATTGGATAAGGCAGAAGATCCTGTCAAAATGTTAAATCAATTTTTGCGGGATATGGAAGAAGATATCATGGAAGCAGAAGCTGCAGTAGCGAAGCAAATTGCGATCGAGAAGAAATTCAAATTGCAATTTGAAGAGTCCGAAGAAATGGTAACGAAACGTACAGAGCAGGCTATGAAAGCCCTTGAAGCCGGGAATGAAGATTTGGCTCGCCGCGCACTGGAAGATAAGAAAGAGCATCAAGGTCGTTATGATGAGTTGAAGCGTCAATATGATCTCGCCAAAACAAATGCGGATCAACTTCGTGCACAATTGACAGAGATGAAAGACGAATTCACGAAAATGAAAAACAAAAAGGATTTGTTAATTGCTCGTGCTGAAACAGCAAAAGCACAAAAACAAATCAATCAAGCAATGTCTGGCTTTGGTACAGACAACGCAGCTAAGGGCTTTGATCGTATGAGCGAAAAAGTTCTGCAAATGGAAGCCGAAGCGCAAGCAAGTGGAGAAATTCGTGCTAAAAACCGTAGTTTAGACGATGAGTTAGATGGATTAGGCGCAAGCAGCAGCGGAATAGATGATGAGCTGGCAGCTATGAGAGCAAAGCTTGCTGAAAAAAAACAATCCTAATGTTATACTAGTTGTACCTGCGAGAGACTGAGTCATACTCAGTCTCTACTACCATATATAGGGACTAAGGGATCTTTAATCGAAGTTAAAGTTTCTTTACTTGTGTAAAGGAAGGCAGGAGAAGATATGAACGAAGAGGTGGATGTCTTGTTAAGTAACCCGTATTTATCAACGCTTGCTTTTTTTGCAGTAGCAGTGGTCGCGCTTGTGATTTTTCTTACCATCTTTGAAATGGTTACGAAGTATGATGATTGGGCTGAAATTAAAAAAGGTAATTTATCAGTAGCCATGGCGACTGGTGGGAAAATTTTTGGGATTTGTAACTTGTTCCGGTTTGCTATTTTAAACAATGACACCATGATTCACTCTCTCGTTTGGGCTGGCTATGGCTTCGTACTGTTGTTAGTTGCTTACTTTATTTTTGAGTTCCTAACACCTTATTTCAAAATTGATGAGGAAATTAAGAAGGATAATCGTGCGGTAGGGTTCTTATCTTTAACATTGTCAGTCTCCTTATCCTATGTGGTCGGAGCATGTGTAACTTAGTATCATACATAGTCTTGGAGGCTTGAAAAATGAAATACCTGTGGGGAACCTTGTTTGCTATCGCGCTTGTGTTTGTAGCGGCAGGGGTTTATTATGTATGGAAATATGCATGATTGCAATTAGGTGGAGGATTTCGCAATGAGCAGCAATGAAGAAGTTGTATGTCCGTGGTGTCAAACAGAGATCGTTTGGGATCCGGAAATTGGACCTGAAGATGAGTGTCCGCACTGTTTTAATGAATTAAATGATTATCGTAGTATCGATTTGAAGGTCAAACAGACGGGTCAGAAGCTACGTTTCAACGAACAAGAATATGCTGAAACCGATGAGGATTTATCATTGGCTTGGGATGATTCTGATGAGCCGCTTGATAAGTATGGCGAGAAGGTCCAACAATTGACGGATGAACAGGAAGAAGCGCCGGAGTGCTCGAATTGTCATGAGTTCTTGCTCCTTGCAGGAACGGAAGTAACAAGCGGGGCTTCCTTCACGCCTAGTATTCGTAAGACGTTAGGAAGTGCTTTCCTAACAGGTCCTTTTACTACGGATGTTTATGTGTGTCCATCTTGTTTCAGGGTGGAAAAAGTGCTTTCAGATACAGACCGATTACTGATGGTTGAACGCATCAAATCGGAATAGCAACGCTTGAAAGGAAACCGAGTCCTGATGGATTCGGTTTTTTGCGTCTATTGCCTCATATTTTCACTCCAAAGGGGAAGCTTAACAAGAGCCAATATTCGGTCTCAGGTAGGAGGAGGAGTATGCAAACGAATCAAACGAATTTGAAAAGCAAGGGGAAGCTGGATGCTCAAGCGATCCTTTTGCTTATTGTTCATGCGTTATTCGGCGGAGCCAATGCGTTGTCAGGTACATTCGTCGGCGTCTATTTGTGGAAAGCCAAGAACGATTTTACCTTAATCGGCTGGTTTACTTTAACGACTCATTTAACGATGGCTATTACCTTTTGGTTAGCCGGAAAGTGGGTGAAAGAACACAACAAAATGAATTGTTTACGTATTGGTGTTTCGATCTCAGCGTGTTTTTACATGCTAGTGCTATGGATGGGGACGAGCAGTGTCCATTATTTTGTATGGTTAGGCTTAGTTCAAGGGATCTCCGTAGGCTTGTTCTGGGTTGCTTTCAACGTTGTTTACTTTGAAGTGACGGATCCTGACAATCGGGATCGATTCAATGGTTGGGTTGGCCTTCTGGGCGCAGGTGCAGGTATTATTGCGCCGTGGATTTCTGGTTTACTCATTGTTAATTTAGGAGATGGAGCGGGTTATCGACTCATCTTTTCCATTTCGCTAGGCATATTTGTATTAGGCGTTGTCTTCAGTTTTTTTCTGAAAAAAAGACATGGAAGTGGAACCTACGAATGGCTGCTTCCGCTGCGGATACTTAGACAATCTGAAACGCCTTGGAAGCGAGTAAGTCTGGCTTTACTTTTCCAAGGAGTCCGCGAAGGTGTATTTGGCTTTATGATTGGGTTGTTGGTATACATATCGACTTCAAGTGAAGCAAGCTTAGGGAATTTCGCTCTAATTACGTCATCCGTTGCGCTAGTTAGCTTCTGGGCTGCAGGTCGTTTCATTCGACCATCTTTTCGCAAAATGAGTATGTTCATTGGTTCGGTTATGGTTGTTCTTGTGATTTTGCCGTTCTTTTGGAAGATAACATTCAGTACCTTACTGATGTTTGGGATAGGGTCTGCCCTCTTTTTCCCCATGTACTCCATTCCCATGATTTCTGTCGTCTTTGATCTGATTGGTTCGGATGAAGAGAGTGCCAAACAGAGGGAGGAATACATTGTTCTGCGAGAGCTATCCCTGAATGTAGGGCGCGTCTGCGGAGTGTTGTTATTTATTTGTGTCATCTCATGGAGCAAGGAACCATTGGTGATCAATGTCCTGCTGCTGGTTATTGGGAGCTCAACATTCTTTTCATGGCTATTCATCAGAAATAAACTAACCGCATCCAAGCCTAAGCCTTGACATAGACTAGCCTTCAACATGAAAATGTGAGTAGCATGTTTGTGGGATGAGGAGGGGGCACCTATGCCAAGAAAGATGGTTAACAGCATCACAGAGCTAATCGGAGATACCCCCGTAGTAGCGATTAACCGATTATTAGAACCGGAAGCTGCCGAGCTTTACGTGAAGCTGGAGTATTTCAATCCGAGCGGAAGCGTGAAGGATCGAGCTGCATGGAATTTAATTGATCAGGCTGAAAAGTCAGGTCAGCTTGGGCCAGGAGCGACGATTATTGAGCCTACAAGCGGAAATACCGGCATAGGACTTGCGATGAACGCGGCGGCCAAGGGCTATAAAGCGATTTTGATTATGCCGGATAATATGAGTAAGGAACGTATAAATATTCTGAAGGCATACGGTGCCAAAGTGGTTTTAACGCCAGCCGCTTTGCGGATGCCAGGTGCCATTGCTAAGGCTGTGGAGCTACGGGATCAAATTCCCGGTAGCTTTATTCCACAGCAATTTGAAAACCCAGCGAATCCAAGTATTCATCGCATCACGACAGCGCCTGAAATCCTGCAGCAAATGGAGGGCAGGCTAGATGCATTCGTTGCGACCTCTGGAACGGGCGGCACGATTACGGGGACCGGTGAAGTACTTCGGGAGCATTTGCCTAATATCCAGATTTATGTCGTAGAGCCAAAGGGGTCACCAGTGCTTTCTGGTGGAACTCCAGGACCGCATAAACTGGTGGGTACAAGCCCAGGTTTTGTTCCAGCTAATTTGAACACAAGCGTCTATGACGAAATTGTGCAAGTATCGGATGAGGATGCGATTCAAACGATGAAGGATTTGGCGAGTAAAGAAGGGATCTTAGTTGGTCCTTCTGCTGGCGCATCGGTGTGGACGGGGATTCAGGTAGCAAGGAAGCTAGGAGCAGGAAAGCGTGTGCTCTGTATAGCGCCAGATACGGGGGAACGGTATTTAAGTATGGATCTTTTTTAAGTTAAAGCCACTAGGAAGCTCTTCTGGTGGCTATTTCTTTTGCCAAACGAAGTGGAATTTTCAAATATATAAAAATATTCTGCCTATCTTTCTCACGCAGTAATTGAATTAGGACAGCGATTCATTGTAAGATGAATGGATGAACGAAACATATTTCAGAAAGGTAGGTTTAACCATGGATACTTTGAAGCTTAAAATTCTCGATTTACTAAAGGAAGACGCCCGCAGGAGCGCGGATCTGATCGCCACCATGTTAGGAACGGCGGAGGCCGAAGTTGCGCGAGCGATAAGCGAGATGGAAGCGGATAAGGTCATCGTCAAATATGCGACAGTGGTGAACTGGAGTAAAGTAGATGACGAAAAGGTTACCGCCCTAATTGAAGTGCAAATTACGCCGGAGCGCGGGCGCGGGTTTGATGCGATTGCGGAACGGATCTATTTATATCCGGAAGTCAAATCAGTTTATCTCATGTCAGGGGCCTATGATTTGCTTGTAGAAATTGAGGGGAGCTCACTGAAGCAGGTTGCTTCTTTCGTATCGAATAAGCTCTCACCGATAGACCGGGTTCTTTCTACGAAAACGAATTTTATTTTGAAAAAATACAAACAAGACGGCATTATTTTCGAAGATCAGGAAGATGATCATCGGATGCTTGTTTCGCCGTAAGGAAGAGGTAGCGCCATGATCAAGGATGAGACCACGATTCAATCCAGTAAAAAATCCATGCAGGACTACCTCGCTCCTGCTGTACGTGACATGAAGCCGTCCGGCATTCGGAAGTTTTTTGATCTCGTAAGCAATAGTAAAGAGGATATCATCTCACTGGGTGTCGGTGAACCGGATTTCTCCACACCTTGGCACGTTCGTGAGGCTGCTGTTCATTCCTTGGAGCGCGGTAGAACGAAATATACGCCAAACTCCGGTATTCCTGAACTCCGCGAAGCGATTGCGAACTATTTGTATACATCATTTAAAGTTAAATATGAACCGTCGAATGAGGTGCTCGTAACCGTTGGCGGCAGTGAAGCGATCGATCTAGCATTGCGCTCACTGATTACACCCGGGGATGAAATTCTAATTCCAGAGCCTTGTTATATTTCCTATTCGCCAATCACGGCCATTAGCGGCGGTGTGCCAGTCGGTATCGAAACATTCGCGAAGGATCAGTTTAAGCTTACGGAAAAGGCGCTTCGTGATGCGATTACGCCACGTTCCAAAATTTTAATTCTGTGCTACCCAAGCAATCCAACTGGCGGCATTATGACTTATGAGGACTGGCTGCCGATTGCCAAAGTTGTCGAAGAACATGATCTGATTGTCATTTCCGATGAAATTTATGCAGAGTTGACATACGGTCAGAAGCATGTGAGTTTCGCCGCGGTTCCAGGGATGCAGGATCGGACGATTCTTGTTAGCGGGTTCTCCAAGGCTTTTGCAATGACAGGCTGGCGGATGGGGTATGCATGCGGTCACCGTGAGTTGATCTCAGCTATGACCAAGATTCACCAATATACGGTCATGTGTGCACCTGTCATGGGTCAAGTAGCAGCGCATGAAGCGTTGACGAATGGACTTGAAGAGAAAGATCGTATGATTGAATCCTATAATCAACGGAGACGATTGGTTGTCAAAGGCTTCCGAGAAGTAGGACTTGAATGCCATGAACCACAGGGCGCATTCTATGCATTCCCAAGTATTGTTGCTACAGGATTAACCTCTGAGGAATTTGCTCAACGACTCCTTTACGAATGTAAGGTTGCTGCTGTACCTGGTGATGTATTTGGATTGGGTGGAGAAGGCTTCCTGCGGTGTTCATATGCGTATAGTGTCTCCCAGCTTAATGAAGCATTAGAGAGAATCGGTAAATTTTTAAGAAAGTTATAACTTTTACAAGAAATTTTTGTAATAAATTCATATATTCATAGGGAACGAAAACTGGTATTCTTAGTGTAAGGAGGGATGAGCATGGCTTTTATGGAATATCAGCTTACTAACTTTCAGAAGCAATTTCAAATTCGCGAGCAAGAGTTCGGACAGCATTGGCTGACCAGAAATGCCAAGAAGCAAAATTCCCTAGCTTTACTGGAAGAAGAGATTCACACGTTGAGACGAAAAATGGAACAGATGGTCATGGAAGGTCGAGAAATGACATCTGATGCAGTTGTTGAATTAAGTACGATGCTGGATCACAAAATAAATGAATACATGACATCTGGAAAGAAAAGTCGGTGAAAACCGACTTTTCTGGCGACTATCGATAAGAGAGAGTACACGACGGAGGGAATTACATACATGAAGGCGAAATGGCTAATCGTTGTAATGCTAGGAATGATGCTGACACTTACCGCTTGTGGTGGGCCGAAAGCAGATGTATCGCTATTTATTATGGGACCTAACGGTTTTCCAAGTGAAGCGGCGGAGAAGATGGAAGTTTCCTTAAAAGCTAAGGTAGGGGAATTACCTACTGTGAAGCTGAATACTTCCCCTATTTTTTCAATGGAAAAAATGATTGTTGAGCTAGCTGCTGGTGGTAACGGGATCTTCATCTTGGGAGAAGAACAGTTCAAAGGCTTGAGTAACCAAGCGGGATTCGTTTCACTAGATGACACGATTAATCCAGCGGATTACCCTGAAGGGGTTATCGAAATCAAAGAGGAAGGCAAAGCCGCGGAGAAGCATTTATATGGTATTCCGCTCACAGGAAACAAATGGATGAAAGAGCAAGGTTATGAGGGAAAAGGTTTATACGCGTTCATTCCTCAGAATGCTCCGAAAATGGACGAGGCTTTGAAAGTTCTTAAAATCATTGCACAAAAGTAAGAGAACGTCTATAATCGACAAATAGCTTGATCTTATAATTTGCAACCATAGGTTCTGATAAGTTTCCAAATGGAAGGTTATTAGTTTAGGGGAAGCCGGTTCAAATCCGGCACGGTCCCGCCACTGTAATTCAACCATGTGAATGGTTGGAGAGTCAGGTTACCTGCCTATGGTGCCGATACAACATCCTTCGAGGAAAAGGATCGCGTTAAATCAGGAAGCAGCGAACGCATTAGTTCGATGCTCAATACCGCGATTTATCGTCTCCCTCGTTCCTAGTGAACAGGGAGACTTTTTTGTTGGATGGGATCAGTAATTAATGAAAAAGGAAGAGGGTTCCATCGATGACACATGGTAGGTTTAAAAAAGGTCTTATTCTTACATTAGCGGTAGCAACAGCGATCTCACTAGCGGGGTGTGCTAAAAAGGAAACTGAAATCACGGATCCATCAAAGCTTGGCGGTGATGGGACGAAGGCTCCAACAACAAAGGCATCGTCATCGTCATCAGTTCCTGCCATTGCGAAGAAAACGACATATCCTTTGATAGTGAAGGATGCGACTGGCAAAGAATTTACGTTCGACAAAGCACCAGAACGAATTGCTTCGGTTTCCCCATCAGAGACAGAAGCGCTGTTCGCGATTGGACTAGAAGCGAATATCGTGGGAGTATCTGATTTTGATGATTATCCAGAAGCGGTTAAATCGAAGCCAAAGCTGGGCAGCATCACGAAACCAAACACGGAGGCCGTCATTGCTTCTAATGCGAATCTAGTTGTTACAGGTGTTTCTATGAATCCAGAATCGGTTGAAAAGCTTCGTGCAATGAACATTAATGTTTTTAAAGTAGAGCCTAAGACGCTAGATGATGCTATTAACAATATTCAAACATTCGGACTTATTACGGATCATCAGGAGCAAGCGGAAAAAGTTGTTGCTAAAATGAAAGCGGATCGTCAGAAGGTTGTCGATGTCGTGAAAGATGTGAAGCCAGAGAACAAGAAAAAAGTGTACATCGAGTTTGCACCTGGCTGGACTGTGGGAAGCGGAGTGTTCATGGATGAATTGATCACGCTCTCCGGTGGAATTAACGTAGCTGCCGATAAAGCAGGCTGGTATGAAATCAGTGAGGAGAAGATCATTCAGCAGAATCCGAATGTTATCTTATTCGCTAATGGGATTACGGACTTCAAGAGCAAGAAGCCGTTGGAAGAAATTATTCGTACGCGCGGTGGGTGGGATGCCATAGACGCCGTGAAAAATAAACGTGTGGTTGGGCTCGATCAAAACTTGGTAAGCCGACCAGGTCCGAGATTGACAGAAGGACTACTGGAAATAGCGAAAGGCATCTATCCTGAATTGGTGAAATAATGAAAAGAAAATTAATGCTAGGGGGAGGAGTAGGAGTTATACTCCTTCTTCTTTCTATTGTGGTGAGTTTATCCATCGGCGCCGCTCAGCTTCCTATATCACATATAGTGGGGATTCTGGGGAAACATCTTCCTTGGATTGGAAGTCATATTGAGGTGAAATGGCCGCAATCTTCTGAACAAATTATTAATAAAGTGAGAATTCCCCGTGTGCTGCTGGGTATTCTAGTTGGGGCTGTACTCTCTATTGCTGGCGCTGGATTTCAAGGTGTACTGCGCAATCCACTGGCTGATCCTTATTCGCTTGGCGTATCTTCAGGAGCTTCTGTCGGGGCTGCTTTTCTTATTTATTTCGGATTGCAATTCGCCTGGTTCGGGCAATGGTCGATCCCGATTGTGGCTTTCGCGACAGGTCTTATTTCCCTGTTCTTGGTCTTAAAGCTGGCGATGATTGAAGGGAAGCTGAAGATGGAGACGTTGATTTTATCCGGCGTTGTGATGCAAGCCTTTCTAGGCGCGTTCGTGTCCTTCTTGGTTGCGATTTCAGACCAAACGATTAATGAAATTATTTTTTGGCTCATGGGCAGTCTTGCGATGCGGGGATGGTCATATACGTATATGATTGCACCCTATCTCGTGATCGGGCTTGTGATTCTGTTAAGTTATGCGAGATCGTTAAACCTGCTTACATTGGGTGAGCGACAAGCTGCCCATCTCGGCGTTCATGTGGAGCGCACGAAGTTGATCGTACTGATCGCTTCGACATTGATAACGGCTGCTGCTGTATCCGTGGCTGGAGTTATCGGCTTCGTAGGACTGATCGTGCCGCACTTGGTGCGACTGCTAGTGGGTCCGGATTATCGATTAATCATTCCTTTATCCGCGATTGGCGGTGGGATTTATGTGTTATGGGCAGACACCCTGGCTCGAACGCTGCTTAGTCCTACGGAAATTCCTCTCGGGGTTATAACGGCGTTTCTGGGGGCGCCATTTTTTGCCTATCTGCTCCATAAAGATAAGAAAACGTTAAGAGGTTGATCACGATGATTAAAGTGGAGCAGCTTTTTCAGAGCTTTCGAGAGCAGCAAGTGTTGGATAATGTTAGCTTTGGGGTTGAACGAGGCGAGTTTTTTGGGATCATTGGACCCAATGGCAGCGGTAAATCAACCTTGCTTCGTCTCCTCTCCGGCATGGATCCTGTCATGAATGGCAATGTGTTTTTAAAGGGGAAGAAGGTATCTGCTTATTCTCGAAAAGAGTTGGCCAAATGGCTTGCTGTTCTTCAGCAAGATGCTTTGCCACCCGTTGGCTTCACGGTTCGTGAAGTTGTCGAGATGGGACGCTATCCGTTCCAGAATTGGCTTGGTGACGATAGGACGGAAGCGGATGGACTCATAGATGCGATTATTACTAAGCTTGAGCTAGAGGCACTCGTAGATCGAACGATTGAGCGTTTAAGTGGTGGTGAGCGTCAACGTGTTGCGCTGGCCAAAGTGATGGCACAGCAACCAAGCTTGCTTATGCTGGATGAACCAACCACCTTTCTAGACATCGGCTATCAAATACAGATGATGGATTATATTCGTTCCTGGCAGCAAGAGTCGGAGCTTACGGTTATAGCTGTGCTGCATGACTTGAATTTGGCTGCGCAGTACTGTACACGATTGATGATCGTACATGAGGGACGGGTCATCGCGATCGGAACGCCTGAAGAAATCATTACGAGTGAACAAATAGCAGAAGTGTATGGAACAGAGCCGATTATCCTGAAGCACCCTGTGAGTGAGGTACCGCAAATTTTGTTACAACCTGGGAAATAAAGAAAGGTCGGAGGATGACGATAATGAACACACTACATAACTTGATTAACGCGATCGAGCCCATCCATCATGAGGTGGCACTTCAGGCTAATGATCATTTGAACCAATTGACGAAGCCGCAAGGAAGCTTAGGGAAGCTGGAGGATATCGCACGCCAAGTCGCAGGGATTACAGGCGAAGTCATGCCGACTTTTGAGAAAAAAGCGGTTATTGTCATGGCAGGCGATCATGGTGTTTGTGAGGAAGGCATCAGTGCCTTCCCAGCAGCAGTAACACCCCAAATGGTGCTCAATTTCCTATATGGCGGGGCAGCTGTTAATGTACTAGCTAGACATGCCGGAGCTGATGTGGTGTGTGTAGATATGGGGGTCAATGCGGATTTGGAGCATCCGAATCTCGTCTCTCGCAAAGTAAGAATGGGTACACGCAATATGGCGAAGGAAGCGGCTCTCTCCTTGGAGGAGACGGTTCAGGCGATACAAGCAGGCAGCGAGATCGTGGACGATTTGGTGGCAAAAGGCTACCGACTTTTCGCCACAGGCGAAATGGGGATCGGCAATACAACCGCGAGTGCAGCGATTTTGTGTGCGTTGACGGGGTTAGACGCTGGCCTTGCTGTTGGTCGTGGAACGGGCATCGACGATGCTACATGGCTGCATAAGCAGTCAGTGGTGAATAGGGCGTTGGACGTGAATGGGTTGCGTGGGCGGAGTGAAAGTGCAAGTGCAAGTGCAGAAGAAAGTGCGGGCTCAAGCGGTGATTATGCGCTTGAGGTGTTGAGCAAGGTCGGCGGACTAGAGATCGCTGGACTCGTTGGGGTGATTCTGGGCGCAGCGAAGCATCGCTGCCCGGTTGTAGTCGACGGCTTCATTTCGTCGACAGCGGCGCTCGTGGCGAGCCGCTTAGCTCCGCTAAGCGCGTCCTACATGCTCGCCTCGCACTTATCGCAAGAGCAGGGACATACGAAGCTGCTCGAGTCGGTTGGCCTCGCAGCGATGCTGCAGATGGATATGCGCCTAGGCGAAGGCACGGGCGCTGTGCTTGTGTTCAACTTGATCGATGCCGCAGGCAAGATCATGAAGGAAATGGCGACATTCGAAAGCGCAGGTGTGTCGCGGGGTTAATGTATGGTGGCGGCGAGTCTGAAGCTATAATGCGAGTGCGTATTAAGCTGCTAACTTAAGTTAACAGCAAACGGATAGAAGCAGAGAGAAGGAGGCGGGACGCCATGGCGGTTCTGGTTACAGGCGGCGCGCGCAGCGGCAAAAGCTCCTTCGCGGAGAAGCTGGCGATGCATCGCTGCCAGCGAGGGCTTTACATCGCGACCTCCCACATCTACGATGAGGAAATGAGGGAGCGGGTCGGGCTGCACCAGCAGCAAAGGCTTCACTCGGGATTCCCCTGGGAAACCCGAGAGGAGCCGTACGCGCTGCGAGATTGTCTCGAGCAGCTCGGCGAGAGCGGTGAGGGTGCTGTAGTGTTAGTAGACTGCTTAACACTTTGGCTGACGAATTGGTTGCTCTACTACGAGAAGGAGAGCGAGGCCATTCAACTCGTTACGAAGAAAATTGACGAGCTTGTGGACGTCGTGTCCTCCTACAGTGGACAACTCATCATGGTTACGAACGAAGTGGGCGACGGCATTGTGCCGGAATACCCGTTGGGTCGTCAATTTAGAGACTTGGCTGGACGGATGAATCAGCGATTGGCAGAAGTTTGTCAGCAGGTGTTTCTAGTGACGGTTGGAGTTCCTACGGAACTAAAGAGTAGAGCCTATGTGTTGGATTAGTACTGTTCAGGTATGCCGAAATAGGTAGTCAATCCCGTCTTCACGTAAACAATGCTGGTCCAGATGGGTTAGTAGATATGATTTGTTTGTTCGGGTCAAAAAGCCGCAAACTGCAAAAGTGCAGGATTTTAAGGTAATATCCTTAATCTGAGCACCATTCCTGCAAAAGTGCAGGAATTTAACAGGAAATAGTCCGAAAACTGGCGGTATAAGCTAAAAAACTGCATTATCGCAGGAATATCCCTTTTAATACACGTATTACGAGTGAAATGATGTAGAATTGCAGTTTTTTACCAAAGTAGTTGTGAGATGCAAATATGGAATGGTGATCCCTTGATGTGGATATATACATGGCAGGAAATCGTCTGGATGACGGCTGCTGCAATCGCAATAGACTGGATGATTGGTGATCCCAGATGGCCCACTCATCCTGTTATTATTATTGGCCGTTGGATCCGCTGGGTGGAGGACAGACTGCATCCGAGAAAAGATACAACGCGTCCCCTAGCAGGTAACCACCCGAGATGGCTGCGTATGAAAGGCGTTCTGCTTGCTTTTTCGACAGTTGCTATGAGCTTCTTAGTAGTTCTTGCGCTGGTATATTTCGCCAACGAGATACACCCATGGCTTGGATACGCGGTTTCAACCTGGCTCATCTCCACGACGGTAGCGATCAAAGGCTTAAAGGATGCCGCGTATCTGGTCTACAATCCGCTGCGCGAAGGCAACCTCGCGGATGCTCGCAAGTACACCGGCTACATCGTAGGCCGGGATACGGATGCGCTCCACGAGGAGGAGCTGACGCGAGCCGTCGTGGAGACGGTCGCGGAGAACATCGTGGACGCGGTCATCGCGCCCTTGTTCTATGCGCTCATCGGCGGTGCGCCGCTCGCGATGTTATACCGTGCATCGAATACACTGGATTCGATGGTCGGCTACCGAAATGACAGATACCGTCATTTCGGCACCGCGTCGGCCCGCTGGGACGACGCCATGAACTGGATCCCGGCTCGGCTCACCGGGATCCTGCTGATCCTCGTGGCCCTGGCGAAGCCGGGCCTCTCAGCTCAACGCGCAGCGGCGGCGATTCGCCGCTTCGCGCATCTACACCCCAGCCCGAACAGCGGGATACCCGAGTCTGCGGTAGCCGGGGCACTCGGGATCGAGCTCGGCGGGCTGAACGTCTATGGCGGCGCTGCGAGTGAGCGCGCCCGCCTGGGCTGGCCGCTGCGTCCGCGGACGCAGCAGGATATTGTGCACGCCGTGAGCATGCTCTACGGCGTCAGTTATATAGTGATGGGAGGACTCCTGTGCGTCATACTCGTGCTTTGGTAGACTGGCTGCGTGCCTGTCTAGCCGCCTTTCAATTCCTGACGCGTCTGCCGATTCCCGTGCAGATTGACTATACCGAGCGCGTGTTTCAACGCAGCTCCGTCTTTTATCCGCTTGTCGGTTTCGTGATCGGACTGCTTCTCATGTTGGCAGGAGGAGGGCTCACCCACGTGCTGCCAACCATGCCAGCAGCAATTATTTTACTAGTGATTTGGGTCGTTCTCACAGGCGGCCTACATCTGGATGGCCTGATGGACACAGCAGACGGCATTCTAAGCCACAGGCCTCGCGAGCAAATGCTCGAGATTATGAAGGATAGTCGCGTAGGCGCAATGGGCGTTATTGTGTGTGTGCTTCATTTATTACTAAAATTTTCCTTGCTATATACCATGCTGGATGCTAATCAACTAGGGGAACGAGCGAGTCTACTTATTCTGCTGGCCATCGTACCCATCTGGAGCCGTTGGTTCATGGTTGCTGCCATTAAAATGTGGCCTTATGCACGGCCGAATTCAGGGCTGGGGAGCCTATTCCGTGGTGTTAGCGGCAAGCATGTCACGGTATCCTTATTAGTAGCTCTGCTGACTACTACGTTATGTATATATATGATTAACCCTATTTCTTTACCCAGCTGGAGCGTCGTTCTATGCTTTGCTGCCATAACAACGCTAGTTGGAAGCGGGATTGCAGCTTACATCAGCAGCAAACTAGGCGGCCTTACAGGAGATACCTACGGCGCGTTAAACGAGCTGCTAGAGAGCGTGCTTTTACTTGCCGTAGTCATCGTCGGAACGAACGCTTTGTAATTTTTACAGTGAAAGGAATGAGCATGATGTTAGAGCGTTACGGACACGGGGGCGATTTGTGGACGGCAGAGGAAGCTTTTAATCGGCCGAAGGAGCAGTTTCTGGATTACAGCTCTAATATGAATCCACTCGGACCTCCCGAAGTGGTCAAACAAATTCTGACAGAGAGCTGGCGTGATATCGTCAAATATCCTGATCCTGCTGTTCGAGAGCTTCGGAGAAAGCTGTCCCGCAAATACGAGATTGATCCCGAAAGCATTCTGGTCGGAAATGGTGCCGCAGAGCTGATTGATTTGATTATCCGTGTGTTGAAGCCAAGGTCGACTGGCCTTGCTAGGCCTTCTTTTAGCGAATATGAGGAAGCCGTTCACAAAACAGGTGGTGGGCTAACCAACATCCCGTTACACCCTCAGTATCAATTTGAGCTGCAATGGCATGACATCGAAGCAGCGTTATCCGCTGTTGATTTGTTTTTCCTCGGCCATCCCAACAATCCCACTGGTAAAATACTTCCTCGCGAGGTGCTAACCAGTCTACTCCAGAGTCGGCGTAAGCTTGTGCTTGACGAGGCTTTTATGGATTTTGTTCCTCAGGAGTCGGAGCATTCACTGCTCAAGCTTGCAGCCTCAAGTCACGATCTGATCGTGATTCGCTCGATGACCAAATTTTATTCTATTCCAGGGATACGTTTAGGCTTTGTGGTGGCACATCCAGATCTCATTAAGCAACTGCGTGAGCAACAAGTGCAATGGAGCGTGAATTATCTCGCTCAGCGCATAGGAGAAGCCGTTCTTGATGATGAGCCCTTTGAACAGTCCACCAGGGAGTGGTTGCGCGCGGAAAAGCCTTGGTTAACGGAGCAACTAGGCCAACTGGGGCTGGAAGTCGTTCCGAGCGATGTGAATTTCTTATTGTTTTCATTCCCTGAGTCGAGTGGGATTAGCGTTAAGCAGGCGCAGCAGCATATGGGGCAGCAAGGTATTCTCATTCGAGATGCATCGTTATTTGCAGGCTTAAATGAACGGTACTGTCGCGTAGCCATTCGACTTCGTGCGGATAATGAACGCTTACTACACGCCCTGCACAACATGATGAGCGACTTATCTAGGAATGGTGGTGTAGATCATGCATGAATCGAAGTCAGCCGTTCTGATGATTCAAGGGACTGCTTCTGATGTAGGCAAAAGTATTCTTACGGCAGCCCTATGCCGTATTTTCACGCAGGACGGCTGGCAGACAGCGCCTTTTAAATCGCAAAATATGTCGCTTAACTCCTACATCACTTTCGACGGTAAAGAGATCGGCAGAGCGCAAGGCGTGCAAGCAGATGCTTGCCGAATTATTGCTACAACGGACATGAACCCTATTCTGCTTAAGCCTAAGCAAGACATGGTCGCACAAGTCGTTGTTCACGGTAAGCCATATGCAGATTTAGACGCAAGGGCATACAGAGAATCCTATTTGCCAATAGCCGAAGAGATCGTTAAAAGTGCCCTGGAACGTCTGCGCAGCCAATATGACATTGTTGTTCTGGAAGGGGCAGGTAGTCCGGCTGAGGTCAATCTCAAGGATCGCGACATCGTCAATATGAGGCTGGCTGGTTGGGCGGATTCACCCGTTCTGCTGGTTGCTGATATTGATCGAGGCGGAGTTTTTGCTTCGATTGTGGGGACGCTTGAAATCTTGAGCCCAGAGGAAAGAGACCGTGTGCAAGGCTTTATCATTAATAAATTTCGCGGGGATGTCAGCTTGCTGAAGCCAGGCTTAGATTGGTTGGAAGAGCGCACAGGGAAGCCGGTTCTCGGCGTTATTCCCTATTTGCAGCAGCTGGGTATTGAGGATGAAGATTCGGCTTCTCTGGATTCCAAACGGACACAAAGCAGAAGGTCTCCGAATAGTATTGGAATAAAATCAGATCAATTGGACGTCGCTGTCATTCGTTTGCCTCGTCTTTCTAACTTCACGGATTTTGATCCACTCCAAGAGGAATCTGATGTGCATTTCCGTTACATTGAGCATCTCGCTGAATGGGGAGAGCCGGACGTGGTCTTACTTCCAGGAAGTAAGAATACGATGGAAGACTTACACTATCTGAAAGAATCGGGCTTGGCTGCGAGACTTATTTCTTTTGCTCAAGAGGAAGAAGGTTGGATTGTCGGCATTTGTGCAGGCTATCAGATGCTGGGTGTCACACTTTCGGATCCCGAGAGGTACGAATCGGAGCACACTGAGCTCGCAGGCTTAGGGCTGCTGCCAACAGAGACTGTGTTCACACCTGATAAACGAACGGTACGGGTACAAGGTGTCAGCACGCTTTTCGCAGAGAATTATAGTATCGACGGCTATGAAATCCACATGGGGCGAACGCGATACCTGCAAGATATCGTTGCTCCATTCCAAATCGCTGAAACAAACACAGTTGCCTCCATTCAAACCGCAACTCCTCTTCATCATGACGGAGCAGCTTCTCTAGATGGGCGTGTGTGGGGAACCTACATCCATGGCATTTTACACAATGATGATTTCCGTAGAGCATGGTTAAATCAGATTCGTACACATAAAAGCTTAACGCCTATCGTACAAGGGCTTCGTTATAAGGAACGTCGAGAAGCAGCGTTTGATCAATTAGCAGAGCATGTAAGAGCTCACTTGGATATGGAGCGAATCTGTGAGATGATGGGACTAACACATCCTACAAAACGGGAGGGGTTCTGAGATGAAAATATATACGCGTACGGGAGATGCTGGCCAAACCAGTGTGATCGGTGGTCGTGTGGACAAAGATGACGATCGAGTCGAAGCCTATGGGACGACGGATGAGCTGAATAGCTTCCTTGGTCAAGCGATGAGCTTCATGGATCCACAGAAATACCCGGATTTACTGCCTGATTTACTGCAGGTTCAGCATGAACTGTTTGATTGCGGAGCGGATCTCGCGCTGCTGAAGCAGGATTTGCGTCCCTATAAAGTAACGGCAGACATGGTGGATGCGTTAGAAGCTTGGATCGATAAATATGATGCAGAGACGCCTGATATCACACGTTTTATTTTGCCTGGAGGCGGGACCGTCTCATCTACTTTGCATGTTTGTCGTACGGTTTGCCGCAGAGCCGAGCGTCTTGTCGTTACCCTGGCTCGCACGCAGGAGATTAATCCCGAGGTGCGCAGATATTTGAACCGACTGTCTGACTTTTTCTTCACGATTGCCCGCACAGCGAACTTCCGTGAGGGGATTGCTGATGTGGAATATATACGCAGTGCTGAGGTGTTTAAACGTAAATCATGAGCTACTATGAACCGTTAGTGTACGTTGTCCCGCCAGAGGAAGAGGGTTTTATTCTCAAAACGGTGCTGCAAAAAAGATTGATGGTCTCACGTAAATTGTTATCCCGCATCAAACTAACCGAGCGTGGGATTACGGTAAACGGGGAAAGGCAGTACATCAATATCAAAGTGAAGGCTGGCGACCGTGTGGAGATTCGGATGGAGGAAGAACAGTCCGAGGATATTTTGCCTCAGGATCTTCCGCTGCACATTCTTCACGAGGATGAGCATCTGCTCATCCTCGCTAAGGATGCGGGCATCATTGTGCATCCGACGCATGGTCATTATGTGAATACGATTGCGAATGGGGTCGTGTATCATTGGCAGCAAGCGGGGATTACATGCCGTTTCCGTCCCGTGCATCGACTGGATCAAGAAACCTCCGGCGTCCTGGCCATTGCCAAGACACCTTATGTTCATCAGCAAATTTCTGAGCAAATGATTCAGCATCTCGTGAAGAAAGAGTACCTTGCATACGTCTGGGGCACGGTAGCCTCACCTAAAGGGACGATCAATGAGCCCATTGATCGTGATCCTGACGAGCCGCATGTGCGCATCGTGAGGCCTGACGGCTACCATGCAGTAACGCATTATGAGGTTGTGAAGCAATTCGAGAAGGCAACCCTCGTCCGGATTTGGCTGGAAACGGGGCGTACGCATCAAATCCGTGTACATATGCGACACTTAGGACACCCGCTGTTAGGTGATAAGATGTACACACTCCCTCAGTACGGGGAGTATGCGGTTGAACTTGAAGCTAGCGGACGGTTAAATCGTCAAGCGCTACATGCCTTTAAACTAGGTTTTGTGCATCCTGGAACAAGGGTTTGGATAGAGTTTAACGCGCCTTTGCCTGCCGATTTATCCGAACTTGAGCAATGGTTAGACGAAAAAGGGTAAATATTCAAAAACCATGCCAATTTTGGGTGGTTTTTCTTTGCAATTACTTGACTTTCCTTGGCAATTAGCCCAAAATTTTAAGTAGTTCTATTTGAGCATCATACGGCATAAAGGAGTTATGACAACATGGGAGTTAAAGTGTATGGTTACGATAAATGTGGGACGTGCAGGAGTACAGTAAAGTGGCTGAAAGCACACGAAATTGACATTACAGATCGGGTCCCTTTATTTGAAACGCCGCCTACAGCGATGGAACTTGCGGAATTGCTCAAGTTAAGCGGTTTTGAGATTAAGAAGTTTTTCAATACATCTGGTGACGTGTACAAAGAGATGAATTTGAAAGACAAGCTGCCTGGCATGTCGCAAGAACAAATGCTTGATTTGCTAGCCTCCAATGGGCGCTTAATCAAGAGGCCTATTGTAACAGATGGCCAGAAAGTGACTGTCGGCTTCAAAGAAGACGTATTTGAGGTTATTTGGGCGAAAGGGTGATGTGTACATGGGAGACAACCAGAAACCAGCACGCAAAAAGTCACCATTAGCCATTGGCGGATTTATCGCCATCCTCCTTTCGCAAGGCAAATTGCTACTTGCCGCTTTAAAATTTGGTAAGGTCGGCGGGGCCGTCATCTCGATGTTCATCACGATCTGGGCGTATGCTTATTTGGCTCCATTACCGTTCGCAATTGGTATCGTTGTCATGATTCTCATTCATGAGCTAGGTCACGTGCTTGCAGCGAAGATGAAAGGTTTACCGGTTTCGGCGCCAGTCTTTATCCCATTTCTTGGTGCGTTGATCACGATGAAAAAGCATCCAACCGATGCGGTGACGGAAGCTTTTATCGGTATTGGAGGTCCTATTCTAGGCACCCTCGGTGGAGTTGCCGCTTTTGGAGTAGGTGTTTATTTGGATTCAGCTGTAATCGTATCTGTTGCTTACGCTGCGTTTTATCTGAATCTGATTAATTTATTGCCAATTCATCCCCTGGATGGCGGACGAATCTCGACGGCGGTAACACGTTGGTTATGGCTGCTTGGTTTAATTGGCGGGCTCGTATTCATTGTGTACATCGATAGTTATTTTTCGAGTAAGGTTATTTTCTTTATCATCTGGGCGATGTTTGCTTGGGATCTGTACAAGAAATATGTGCGGTATCGACATAAGGAAGAGCGCGTAACAGTTGCTACACGATTCGAATTTCCAGCCAATCATTTGTTGCAGCAAGGCTATATGATCCCAGGTGAGAATCACACACGTGACTTGGACTATATCACTTATTCAGAGCTGCAAGGACCAGGTACCGGTCGACAAACCTTGAATATGTACTGGCAAGGTATTGGATTTGAGGGGCATGCATATTTGCCTGTACAGGCGGTCGTCAAGAGAGTCCAATTGGTAAAAGTGGAACGTATGAATAAAGAGGATGGCTTGCACCTAGGTCTCCAGGTTCAAGTGGAGTACTCTCCATTAGGGCTACAAGAGAATTATTATGAAGTGCCAGTCAAGACACGCTGGAAGTTCGGTATCTCGTATTTGGTATTAATCTTATTTTTACTGTATATGATTAAACTCGTTCATCAGGTCGGCATTATTTCATGACAATCACACTTACATAATGAGGAAGCTATCTATGACATTTAAAGGATCTAAGCGGCTGCAACAGCTAGGCTCGGCTATTTTTTCGGAAGTGGCAGAATGGAAGAGAGAGGTTATGAACCAAGGGGTGGACGTCATAGATTTAGGTATAGGAAGTCCTGACCTGCCTCCCTCTGATCGAATTTTGGAAGCAATGGCTGAGGCCGTGCGCAACCCTGCACATTACGGTTACCCATCATCTGAAGGTAGCTTAGCCTTTCGAGAAGCTGTTTCTAAATGGTATAACTATCGTTTCGGGGTGGAGCTCGATGCTGAAACTGAAATCTTAACCCTGATGGGCTCGCAAGATGGGCTTGCTCACTTAGCGCTTTCACTCTGTGATCCGGGGGATATCGCAATTGTCCCTGATCCAGGTTACCCCATATATTCGGCAAGTCTCGTACTTGCGGGTGTTGAACCCTATTTACTACCGCTGCGTGCAGCAAATGATTTCTTACCCCAATTAGAGGACATTCCAGATGACGTGGCTGCGAAGGCAAAATTCATCCTGCTTAACTATCCAAGCAATCCGTTGTCTGCTGTTGCAGATCGTGCTTTCTTTGAGCATTTGATTTCCTATGCCAAGAAGCAGGATTTGTTAGTTGTACATGATCTTGCCTATTCCGAAATGGCTTTTGACGGCTATAAGCCCATGAGTATTTTGGAGATTGAAGGTGCTAAGGAGGTTGCCGTAGAATTCCATTCTCTATCCAAAAGCTTCAATATGGCTGGCTGTCGCATCGCATTTCTAACCGGTCATGCAGATGCGGTCAAGGCGCTCAAGACACTCAAATCGAACATCGATTATGGGGTATTCGGGGCCATTCAAGCAGCAGGTATTGCAGCATTAGAAGAAGACATGGAAAACGATCACACTGTCTCAAGTGTGTATGAGAAGAGACGAAATGGTTTTATTTCGGCATTAAATGATGCGGGTTGGGTCATTCCTCCACCGAAAGCAACGATGTTTATTTGGGCTCCCATTCCTAAGGGTTGGACGTCTCGACAAATTTCCCGGGAAATGTTATTTCAGACAGGTGTTGTCGTTATTCCTGGCGATGCATTTGGCGCTGAGGGAGAAGGATTTGTCCGTATTGCTTTAGTGCAAGAAGAGACTCGATTACTTGAGGCAGCAAGGCGTATAGGAGATTGGCTGCGGTCCTTAGAATGAAAGTCAGAGATTTTGGTAAAAATAGGAGAATGAGAGACATATTTAGGTGTAAGGAAAAGAAATTTTATACGTTGAAAGGGGTAAGCATATGGATGCCATTTCTTCACTATCGGAGCTGTTAGCAGATCAGAAGCCGTCATCGTTCGTTGAAATTCCCGGAATTTTAGGACAGACGTTCGGTCAAGCGACAATAGCTGCTACATTACCTATTAGCAAACTATTTTCTATTTTTGAGGTGGATCTAGAAGTACAACGTGCGATCATTCCGCGGAACCTCTCCAAGTTAATTGACTATGTGAATTTATATTTAGAAGATCGCCAGCCCATCTATTTCCCAGGCATTATTTTCTCAGCGAGAGGTGCTGGGTATTACGATGAGGAGCACCAAGCCCTTCGATTACAGCCGATTGAAAAATTGTACGTTGTCGACGGTCAGCATCGCTTGGCGGCATTCCAACGGATAATGGAAACGCTGCAAAGCCAAATGGCACGCGCGAAAGATCGTCGTGAATACGACAAAATGGAAGAGATTACGGAAAAGCTGCGCCGTTTATATGCCTTCCCGATCTCAACGATGACGTATTTGGATATCAATGCGCGTCAAGAACGTCAATTGTTCTCAGACATTAACAAGCTTCCTCGTAAACTTGGAGGTAACTTGGCTGTACTTCGCGATCAGCGCCGGTTCTATCATGTGGCTGCAACTGAGCTAGCGGCGAAAGCACCTGCTATGCAGAAGCTAACTGTCGATATGTTCTCAGAGCGCGGGAAATCGCCAGAGTATTTGTTCTCCTACCACTTGTTAATTGAGATTCTTGTGGGATTGTTTGAAGGTCGAATGAAATCAGCTGCTCGAAATAACAACTATCAATATGCGGATAAAGATTTACAGGAGCTTATTTCGCTAGCAGGCGGCTATTTTAACGGATTATTGACGCACTTGCCGTCACCGACAAAGGGTGAAATCGTGTGGTCCGAGAATATCCAAATTGCATTAGCTCTGTTCATGCATGAAGAAGCGACGAAAACAGGCAGCTTTAATCGCTATGCGCTTGAGCATGCATTGAAAATATTACCGCATGTGAATTGGAATAGTATTTACGCTGGGGAAGAAAAGGATCGTTTGCCAAGACGTACACGTATCATGAAGGCCTACAATCATATCAAGAGCTTCTATCAAGAGCAAAATGCGTTCCTAATCAGTGACGCAGAAACCTATAAAGCTAGTTTTGCGAATAAGGAGGACGTGAGCTAATGGAAGGATTACGCCTGAAAATGACCATCCATCCTTTCTGCGAAAGGTTCGGTCTCTCGACTGTTGCCTTGCGCGTTCAGGACCTGCTGAACTATACGATGATCGATCCGATGGTTCAACGGAAGCTGAGTAATATGCAGCGCCGGAAGATCTCGACTTATTTGCAAGAACGCGAGTTGGACCATGTTTTCTTCGGTCCTGTAACACTATCACTTCGCGAAGTGAACCAACTCTCCAAGGGTGCGAAGGAGTTCCTCTTGCGGCATGGCTCGAAGCTATCCATACTTGATGGCCAACATCGTATTCTAGCACTTGGTTATGTGAATGATCAGATGCAGAAGGAAGTACGACGCTATGAGAAGAAGCTGGCTCTGCTGAAAATTAAGCAACGGAAGTTTAGTGACGATGCAGAGATTAAGCAAGAGGTTGAGGAAACAGAAGGCACAATTAATCAACTTGAGGGTAGACGCTTAGACCTCATGGAAACACAGCTGGCTGTGCAAATTTATATCGGTTTAACGGAGGAAGAAGAGCAGCAGCTATTCGGCGACATCAACTCCAAAGTGCAGCTAGTTAGTAAGGAACTCGGACATTCCTTCGATTCCATCGATCCCCTTAATCTGGTTATTCAACAGGTTGTGGATCACAATGTGTATCTGAAGGCAGCGGGTGTGGAGAGACGAAGTAATTTGACCTCCTTTAACCGTAACTTTACATGCTTCAGCTGGTTGTATGCGACAGCGACGATGCTGTTCTCGGGTAGAATGCAGCCTTCTTATGAGCTGCAGCGTAAAATTCGTCATGATCCATCGACATATGTTGAAATCTTGCATCAATTTTTCAATACGATTCTACCGATGATGCCAGAACAGCCGGGCTTGGCGCAATACACGTCCGCGAACCGTGTGATTCAGGAAAGTATTGCCCTCTATGCCAACCGTTTCTTATTCCCAAATGGCGAATATAACGAAGAGTGGACGCAGTCCCTGCAGCTGCTAGATGGCTTTGATTGGTCACATGATAATGAAGAATTAATCTATGTATTTGGCTCGTTGGATAATGGAAAAATTAACCTCATTCACGAGAAATCGTTGAAAAAGCATGTGAAGCTCGTGCAATTCTTACTAGAAGGCACGGACTCTGCTAGCGATTCCGAAGAAGTATCCTCCGCATAAGCGGAGATATGGAAAACCTTTCTATCTCAATGGAAGTTGAGAGATAGAAAGGTTTTTTTGTGTTCCAATAGTAGTCTTTTAAAATATACTTATCCAATTCTTCATTCGTCTATATCAAAAGTGTAAAGCTAGAATACTATATCATATAAAGATTGAAGGGAGGAAAACACAATGAGTTGCTCCGTATTTGCTACTTTAGCTCATGTTGGACTTGGTACTGTTATTACGATTCATGCTGGTACTACACCAAATCATCAAGGTAGATTTCTAGGTATCCAAAATGGTAATGTTGTTATCGCTAATGCTGCTGGTACTGTATTCTATTTCCCAATTGATAAAATTGCTGTAGTTCATATTCCTTAATGTTTGTACAAAAATGAAAGAATAAGAAAGCAAGAGAGCGGACGAGCTCTCTTGCTTTCTTGCTTTCTTGCTTTTTGCGCGTAGATTGGACCGTTGACCAACAAATTTCTTAACTATGAATGGAATGAAGAGACGATTCTCTTGTCATCAATCGATGCGGAATGATGATGTGATTGTTATGAATCGGTTCTCCCTTCACAGCTTTAATCAAGGTTTGTGATGCTGTATATCCGAGTTGATAGATACCGATATCGATAGAGCTGATCGGTGGAGAAGATAGCTCTGACATGGGAATATTGTTGAAACCAACCAAGCTAAGGTCAGTCGGCACTTTGTACCCAAGCTCAGTTACACCGCGAAGAACGCCGAAGGCAATGATATCATCAATGACGACAAGTGCAGTGGGACGCTCAGGCAGATTCATAAAAAACGACATGGCGCGATAGCCGCTTTCTTGCAGGAATTCACCTTCTACAATCCACTCAGATTGGATTTCCAGCTTCGCTTCGCGCATGGCTTGTACATATCCATCCATACGATCTCGTGAAACAATGAGGTTTGGCGGACCGCTCACGAAGCCAATTCGTTTATGTCCTTGAGCGATCAAATGCCGTGTCGCATCATAGGCAGCCAGTACGTTATTATTATCGACTGATAAAACCTCTGGGAAATCCTCGCTTCTACCCACAAGGACGAACGGAAATTTCATCTCTTGTAAGAAGGAGATCACGGGGTCGGATTTACGAGAATAGAGCAGAATGATACCATCAACTCGGCGTCCTTTGACAAGTCTAGTAATCGCTTCTACCTCTTCACGCTCTGATGTGCCTGTGGTCATCATTAGGTCATACCCGCTGCGCGTAGATTGTGTCACGACGCCGCGAATGATTTCGGAGAAGAATAAGTTTAAGAAAAGTTCTTCTGCGGAACGCGGAAGTAGAATCCCGATTGTTTGGGTTGTTTTGGATACAAGACTTTTCGCCATCACATTAGGGTGATAACCCATTTCATCCATAATTTCTTTCACTTTGCGGATCGTTGCAGTGCTAATTCGCGAATTGCCGGATATAACACGAGATACGGTGGAGGGGGAAACCCCTGCTTTTTTGGCGACGTCGATAATTGTAACGGACATGGTCCGAACCTCCAGTGCAAACGATTGTGCTCACGAGTCGTGATGCTTTATTGTCTATGTTAGCTATTTCTACAGCAAAAGTAAATCACTAAGATTATTAAGCTTGTAGATGTCTCAGAAGGAGGTCGGCTTTGTTAGGTTAGCCTAGCATCTGTGCAATTTGCATAAAACATTGTGCAAAATGTTTAATTTTGTAATTGGAATAACTTTTTGAAATACTATGATAACGTGAGTAAATAGAAGATATTAAGCTATAAATAGGAAAAACTCACCGAATTCAATCTGTGCAAACATTTTCACAAACTAGAAGGTTTGTTGTATGATTACTCGTGAATAAAGCGCTTGCAATAAGTGAATCACACTGATCGAGCACTGATATTCGAGAAAATAGAAGTTGTAAGCCTTTTTTTTGGGAATTTGAGCAAACGATTGCACAACTTTTTGGAGTCGCTTACTTGCCGTTGAATCACCCGCAATACTACGCAAGAATCACTATTTACCTAATATGAGAGGGGTTTTACAAAAATGAAAAAATCACTATCCATGATCGCAGCAGTATCCGTTGTTGCACTATCTGTTACGGCATGTTCTTCCACACCTGAGGAAACAGCGAAGCCTTCGGCAGCTGCAGCTACAGAAGCGCCAAAGGCAACGGCAGCAGCAACAGCAGCGGCAACAACAGATACAGATTTGGGTCTTAAACCAGAAGCGGGTGCCAAACTAGTTGTATGGGATGCACCAGATCAAAAAGCATTCATTGAATCCGTTGCGAAGCAATTCGAAGCGAAATATAAAGTATCAGTTAAATTTGAAGAAGTGAACCCGCCGGATCAACCAGCTAAATTAACTGCAGACGGTCCTGCAGGTGTAGCGGCTGACGTAACCGTAATTCCACACGATAACTTAGGTAAAATGGTATCTGCAGGCTTGTATTTGCCGAATGATGTGTTCGCGGATCAAACGAAAAAAGAAAACGCGGAAGCTGCTGTTCAAGGCGCGACCTTCAATAATACACTGTTCGGTTATCCGAAATCCGTAGAGACATATGCATTGATTTATAACAAAGACTTGGTGAAGACACCTCCAAAATCATTCGATGACGTAGTAGCATTTGCTAAAACGTACAATGATCCAGGCAAAAACAAATTCGCATTCATGTTTGATATCGGAAACTTCTATTTTGACTATGCGTTCCTAGCAGGTCCTGGTGGATACGTATTCGGTAAAAATGGCACAGATAAAACGGATATCGGACTTAACAATGAGGGTGCCGTTGCTGGAGCGAAGTTCTTTGCATCTTTGAAAAAGGATGTACTGCCTGTTAAATCCGGCGATGTGACTTATGACATCAAAAAAGGTTTATTCACAAGCGGTACGCTTGCAATGGATCTTAACGGACCATGGACAATCCTTGATTACAAAAATGCAAAAATCAACATTGGTGTAGTTCCGATCCCTACAATTAATGGGAAACCAGCAGTATCCTTTGCAGGTATCAAAATTCTAGGTGTTAACGCTTATACGAAATACCCGAATGCAGCTAAACTATTCGCTCATTTTGCAACTTCCCAAGCGGCTCAATTGGAAAACTTCAAAATTTCCGGTCAACTTCCTTCTAATAAAGCAGCAGCTGAAGATGCTAGCGTGAAAAACGATGAGCTGGCTAACGGCTTCCTACAACAATTGAAAACATCCCAAGCGATGCCTTCCATTCCGGAAATGGGCAACATCTGGACACCGATGGGTGCAGCACTTGGCGACATTTGGAACGATGGTAAAGATCCTAAAGCAACACTAGACAATGCGGTTAAGCAAATTAAAGATACGAACGCGGCAACAAAATAAGAGTTTATAAAACCACTTGTATAGGTTGCGGACACCCGTCGAGGAATCGGCGGGTGATTCCATTCTAGGATAGGGAAGGAGCTGACTGTAGGAAATGGGTACTCATCGTCGCATGGCGGCCGCTTTATCTGTGATTAGTCTTGGCCTTGGGCAATTATATAATCGCCAGTATATGAAAGGACTCCTTCTACTTCTGATCGAAGTTGTAGGACTCAATTATTTTATCAAAAACCTGAGTCACGCGATTTGGGGGCTGTTTACACTCGGCAAAACCMCTACACATTTCGAAACTATTGATGGTATTGCCAAAACAGTAAAAGGGGATCATTCCATCTTCCTCATGCTGGGTGGGCTGATTACGCTGCTGCTCCTGTTCCTCTTCGCTGTCGTGTATGTGATGAACATTAAAGACGCTTACCTGACGGGAAAGAAGCGGGAAGAAGGAAAGCAGCCAGCGAACATCGCACAGTCTATCCGATATGTACTGGATAAGCGTTTTCCGGAGATTTTCCTTTCCATTCCGATCATTGGCGTTTTGTTTGTTACGATTTTGCCGATAATTTTTACGATACTCATTGCCTTTACGAATTATTCAGGTCCTGATAATCTGCCGCCTGCGAAGGTGCTGAAATGGGTCGGCTTCCGAACATTTCATGATCTGATTATGTTCAAAACATGGAGCTATTCCTTTTTCCACATCTTAGGATGGACCATTATTTGGGCGATTGTTGCAACCGTTACAACCTATATGGGTGGGGTGTTGGTAGCTTTACTCGTGAATCAAAAAGGCATTCGCCTAAAGGGCATGTGGAGAACGATTTTCATCATCCCATATGCGATTCCACAATTGGTTTCCTTATTAGTTATGAAAAATATGTTCAATGGCCAGTTCGGCCCGATCAACCAATACTTAGGTTATTTCGGCCTTGGCAAGCTTCCTTGGCTGACAGATCCCACTATGGCGAAGCTTACCGTTATTATTGTCAACATGTGGGTTGGTATTCCGGTTTCCATGATTCTAATTATGGGCGTTTTAACAGCGATTCCTAAAGATCTGTATGAAGCTGCAGAGGTGGATGGGGCATCGGCATTCCTGAAGTTCCGTCTCATCACGATGCCGTTCATTTTATTTACAACAGCGCCATTACTCATTATTCAATTTGCGGGTAACATCAATAACTTCAATGTTATTTTCCTACTGACCAAAGGAGATCCGGTTAACGGTAAATTCCAATATGGCGGTAGTACTGATTTGCTAGTGACTTGGTTGTATAAGCTAACGTTGGATCAACAGAAGTACAATATCGCGGCAGCTGTCGGGATTATCATCTTCTTTATGATTGCTTCGCTTTCCATCTGGAGCTATCGTAAAACGCGCTCATTCAAAGAGGAGGATATGATCCAATGAGTACAACTCGCAAAAAATCCAAATTCACCTTCGGACTGCTTTTAAGCTATATCGTGTTGGTTATTATCGCGATTTGTTGCATCTATCCGGCGCTTTGGGTCGTCTTAGCCTCACTCCGTCCAGGTGCCGCGCTGTATAGCCCAACATTAATTCCGAAAAGCTTAACCCTTGACCACTATCACGAGCTATTAACATCTACGCGTTTTAAATTTACAACCTGGTATTGGAATACGCTGAAAATTGCTACGTTAACGATGATCTTCTCGACGATCCTAACGACGATCAGTGGCTATTCCTTATCCAGATTCCGCTTCAAAAGTAGAAAAACGATCATGACGGGTGTACTCATTTTGAGCATGTTCCCAACGTTCATGAGCTTAACTGCTTTTTATGTCTTACTGCTACAGCTCAAATTGTTTGATAACATTTATGCGCTTGTCGCGATTTATTCCGCCGCTGGCTTGTTACAAGCTTTTGTGGTGAAGGGCTTCTTCGATACGATTCCGCGGAGCTTGGAAGAATCAGCACGCATCGACGGTGCATCGAATTTGCAAATTTTCATAAGAATCATGCTGCCGCTATCTAGACCGATGCTAACGTATGTCGCATTAATGTCCTTTACATCTGCTTGGGTCGATTTTATTTTGGCAAAAGTGGTACTGCGCTCCAAAGATCATTGGTCCGTCGCTGTGGGCTTGTTCGACTTGGTTGATAAAGAACAGAGCAGTAACTTTGCCTTATTTGCGACAGGGTCAGTCTTAATTGCCTTGCCGATTACGATTCTATTCGTATTCCTACAGCGTTTCCTCGTTGACGGCTTAACGGCAGGAGCATCTAAAGGATGAAGAGTTTCACTAAGCTGATGCTGATTCGCTTTGGCGTGCTAGTGCTGGCTTGTACGCTGCTGGTGGCAGGATGCTCCAAAGAGACTGCGAACGAAAGCAGTGGGGGCAACCACGGCGTATTTTACGAGATTTTTGTTCGCTCTTTTCAAGATTCGAATGGCGATGGCGTCGGTGACCTGAATGGGGTTACGTCCAAGCTGGACTATTTAAAGGATCTGGGGATCAAAGGGATTTGGCTAACGCCGATCATGACTTCACCTAGCTATCACGGCTATGATGTGAAGGATTATTATCAGGTTAATCCTGAGTTTGGTTCTTTAGCAGATTTTCAGGCATTAACCAAAGAGGCGCATAAGCGCGGCATAAAGGTTATTATGGATTTGGTCGTTAACCATACCAGCTCTGAGAATCCCTGGTTTATCGAAGCGGCAAAGGATAAGAACAGTCCTTTCCGTAGCTGGTATACGTGGGCGGAGGATCAGGGCAGACCTGCTGCAGGTCAAAGTGCTGCTGGCGATAAAGCTTGGCATGTTAAAAATGGCAGCCACTACCTCGGCATTTTCTGGGAAGGCATGCCGGATTTGAACTTTGACAATGCGGCTGTTCGCAAGGAAATGATCAAGGTCGGCCAATTCTGGCTGGGGCAAGGTGCTGATGGCTTCCGTTTAGACGCTGCGAAGCATGTCTATGAAGATTTCACAGACTCCAAGAAAGATCCACAGACTGCCTTGAAAAATGTAGCTTGGTGGAAAGAATTCCGAGCGGGTCTGCGGGAAGTGAATGAGAATGCCTATCTGGTCGGGGAGATTTGGGATAGTATTGCCGTCATTGCACCTTATTTGAACAATGCCCTCGATGCAGGCTTTAACTTTGATTTGGCTAAAACGCTGATTAGCTCGGCCAATACGGAGACCGCAGGGAACATTGCGTTTACCCTTGAACGGGCATATGGTTTATATGAGAAAAGCTCCGGTGGGAAATTCATAGATGCGCCATTCCTGTCCAATCATGATCAGACACGGGTCATGAGTGCTCTGCAAGGCAATGTGGACCATGCGAAAATGGCGGCAGCCCTGCTGCTCACCATGCCAGGAAACCCATTCCTCTATTATGGTGAGGAAATTGGTATGATTGGCATGAAGCCAGACGAGTACTTACGTGAGCCCATGCATTGGACCGCTGCCGGCGGTGCAGGTCAAACGACATGGGAAGCTCCGCGTTACAATAAAGAAGGAGCACCTAATGTAGCTGATCAGCTCAAGGATGCGAACTCGCTGCTGAACCAGTATAAGAAGCTGATTCAATGGCGAAATGACGAGCCTGCGCTACAAGGCGGGAAGATCACCGAGTTTAAGGCGAGTAATGAGCACATTGCAGCTTATGTCAGAGGGGAAGCCAAGGAGGCGCTCCTTGTTGTTCATAATCTCTCGGGGCAGGAGCAGGTGCTGGACCTCAGTGAGGAGCAAATGAATACCGGTTTCACCAAGGTGAAACGGTTTACGAGTAAGGGTTGGAAGATGGAAGGGAATAAGCTGGTTGTGCCTGCTTATTCGAGTTTGATATTGAAGCGGTAGAATGGGAACTCCCAAGGAAACCGCAAACCGCAAACCGCAAACCGCAAACCGCAAACCGCAAACCGCAAACCGCAAACCCCCTACGAATACACTTAACAGTGTGCCGAAGGGGGTTTTTGTGTGAATGTGGAAGGTGCTTCTGCGGTGATCCAGCTGCTGTAAGCGTGTTTTTCATCGTTACAGCTGAGTGGCAAGGTGTTTCTAGGGTGATCGAACTGCTGTAAGCGTGTTTTTCACTGTTACAGCAGAGTGGCAAGGAGTTTCTGCGGTGATCCAGCTGCTGTAAGCGTGTTTTTCACTGTTACAGTAGAGTGGCAAGGTGTTTCTGCGGTGATCGAACAGCTGTAAGCGTGTTTTTCATCGTTACAGCTGAGTGAGTAGGTGTTTCAGCGGTGATCAGCTACTCCGCGCGCAGCACGGCGTAGCCGTACGCCGGCAGCTGCAGGCGCAGCTTGCCGCCGGCGGGCTCCGCCACGGCGTCGCCCGCGAGCGCATCGCGCCAGCGGCGCTCGCCCGAGGCCTTGACGCTCAGCTGCGCCGAGCGTCGGCCCGCGTTAACGAAGATGAGCAGATGCTCACCATCTTCGTTAACGCGCTCGAACACAAGCCGCGCATCGCCCGGCTTGGCGTGCAGGAAGCGCAATGCGCCGGTGCGCAGCGCTTCTGAACTGCGCCGCAGGGCGATGAGCCTGCGGTAGAACTCGAACAGGTCGCGGTCCTGCAAGGACGCGTCCCATTCCATGCAGCGGCGGCAATCGGGGTCGACGCCGCCGCTAAGCCCTACCTCGTCGCCGTAGTAAATACACGGCGTCCCAGGGAAAGTGAACTGAAGCAGCGCGGCCAGCTTCATCCGGCGCTTATCCTCGCCGCACTGCGTGAGCAGGCGGGGGGTATCATGGCTGTCCAGCAGGTTGAACGCAGCTTCGTTAGCTTGCTGCGGATAACTGGCCAGCTGAGCGCCAATCGCATTGGCGAAGCCGTATGCGTCTAATTTACCTGTGGTCACGAAGTCGAGCACCGCGGTTGTGAAAGGATAGTTCATGACCGCGTCAAACTGATCGCCTTGCAGCCACATCATCGAATCGTGCCAGATTTCACCAAGGATATAAGCATCGGGATTGATGAGCTTCACCTTGTCGTGGAATTGACGCCAGAAGTGATGGTCAACTTCATTGGCAACATCTAGGCGCCAGCCGTCGATGCCGATTTCTTTTACCCAGAATTCAGCGACCTCTAGCAAGTAGGCTTTGACCTCTTCGTTCTCTGTATTGAGCTTGGGCATAATCGGCTCAAACGCAAACGTCTCATACGTAGGGATTCCATCATCATCGACACGAAGCGGCCATTCCTTCACATGGAACCAGTCCGCATAGGGAGAGTCAGCTCCCTTTTCAATCACATCGACGAACGGTGGGAAGGTACGCCCGCAGTGATTAAATACGGCATCAAGCAGGACGCGGATTCCGTGAAGATGGCAGGCTTCGATTAGTGCTTTTAAGGTCTCGTTGGTTCCGAACTGAGGATCCACTTTCATATAATCTCGTGTATCATACTTATGATTCGTCGTCGCTTCGAACACGGGTGTGAAATAAAGCGCATTAATCCCCAGCTCTGTTAAGTGATCGAGGTGCTGATGCACACCTAACAAATCTCCACCAAAAAAATTCGATGGAGTAGGCTTACCGCCCCAAGGCTCAACACCTACTGGATCCAAGCTTGCATCGCCATTAGCAAATCGTTCCGGGAAAATCTGATAAAACACGGCATCCTTCACCCAAGCCGGCGGTTTAAGAATGTCTGCAGGGTTAAGGAAAGGATACTCAAACATCCCGTTTGAATCCTTCGGTTCTTTTGGAAAAAAGCCCTGCTCCGTTAACCAGAGCTTCTCCTTCCCATTTTGCAGCTTAAAACCATAACGCAAGCGCCGATAAGGCGGCTGAATGGCTGCTTCCCAATAGTCAAATAGCGCGTCACTTGTTAGAATACGCATGTCAAAATAATCGGAGGTACGCTCCCAAGCATATTTGTCCCCGGCATACACATAAACCTTTTTCACATCATCACGTTTCGTACGAATTCTTATATGAACGGTTTTCTCGTCATAGGCATACGACCAGTTCAATTTCGGGCGGTGATAGACCGCTTCAATGACCATTGACATCTAATAAGCCCCCTCTGGGTAATTGTGAGAAAACCTCTATCGAGGCCATTCAATGATGAGCGACCGCGTTTAGATGTAGGTTTTATCGCCAATAAGAAAGACGTTTTCGGGAACCGAAAACTTATTCTTTCTTATGTGGTAAAAGTAAACGCAAAAAACAGGTACTGACCCCCATTCGAAAAATTCGAATCCGAGGTTGTACCTGTTAGGTAGCATTGCCTTTATATTACTTTAATTATAAGAAAATTAACGCACATGGTCTAGAACTTTTTCTTGAAGCTCTAGAACTTTTTCCTGTGGGGTCTCGCACTTTTCTTGTTTCGAGTCCCTTGACTTTGTCAATACTACGTAATGAAAGCGACTACACGGAGCAGGGGGCTAAGAACCATGTTAGCCGTTCATCAACGTATGGCGGAATTATGGACACTACGTAGAGGCCGAGAGCTAACTCGAGGCGAGCAAGAGGAATTAATGCTGTGCATGGAAGCTAACGCGACCTATGTTTGGAACCGATTAAAACTAGAAAATCTATCGCTCTGCGCCTCTCTAACAGGGGATTATGACTGGTTGCATGACATTTGTGAGCGCATCGAAAAGATGGAACCAAAGCACTGACCTTAGCGTCGGTGCTTTTTTCCTTTTCTGCAAGAGTGTGGACAGGTATAATGAGGATAGTTCAAAGCTAAGGAGATGTCACATGGTCACCTGGTTCAAGCAACGGGGATTAGCTCCCTATACATTCTTTCTATTAGGTTTGCTTCTTTTGATTGGCCTCATACTTAGACTTATTTTGGCCCCTGCGTGGGTAGGTTATGATACGGACGTGCGAACGTTCATGGCGTGGGCAGATCGCGCCTATACGGTAGGTTTGAAGGACTTATATACGAATGCCAAAGAATATTTTCTGGATTATCCGCCTGGCTACATGTATGTCCTATACGTTGTGGGTTTTTTGCATCATAAGTTATCTATTCCATGGGAGAGTGGGAGTTCATTAATCATCCTTAAGCTACCCGCAATCCTTGCGGATCTCGGAACCGTTTATTTGCTGTTTCGCCTTGCGATCAGCAAACGAGAAGGGGCACGCAACTGGATTCAAGCGCTGTGGATTGCTGCCCTATTTGCCTTCAACCCTGCCATTTGGGCGAATTCCGCGGTATGGGGACAGGTGGATTCTTTTTTTATGCTGTTTATTGTTGCAACATTGTTAATGCAGATGAAGGGCAAGCTGCCTCAAGCCGCATTTTTTATCGCTCTTGCGCTATTACTTAAACCTCAGGCGCTGCTGTTTGGTATCTTCCTATTAATCGATGTCATACGTGCACGTAATACGATGGTTTGGTTGCTTAGCGTTTTGACTGGTGTGGCCACAATGGCCGTTCTTTCACTTCCTTTTGCCGTGGGCAGAGGCTATGGTTGGATGATCGAATTGTATTCGGGTACGTTAGCTTCCTATCCGTATGCGTCACTGAATGCGTTTAATCTGTTCTCACTCTTAGGCGGGAACTTCATTGATATCAACACCGGCTTTTGGCATATATCCTATAAATGGATTGGGCTTGTCTTGATGGTACTGTCCATCCTGTACGTCTGTTTCTTGTATTGGATGGGTAAGAATCGGCGTGGTGCAGTCTTATATATCTCTTTCCTCTTTATCACAGCCATGTTTATGTGTATGACCAAAATGCACGAACGCTATTTACACTACGGCTTACTGCTAGTCTTAACAAGCTTCATTTATATAAAGGATCGCCGGATTCTATGGCTTTTTATCGGCTTCAGCATCACGCATTTTATCAATATTGGCGATGTACTCTTACGGAGCTTTCATCAGGACTATCACATTCCGCGGTATAATCCTTTGATGCTGACGGTATCGGCGATCAATGTTATGATGTTTGTCTATGCATGTATATTGGGATGGAGGCTTTTCGTGAAATCAGATCAAGATGGGATTGCGGAGGAGACATTACCTCTAGCTGCAGACAAGCATGAAGTGCTTCCGGTGGAAGCTGAACCCCAGGTAAAATCAACAAATATTAGAGAGACCTCTCTTTGGAAGTCGGTTTTCAATCGGAAGGAGGATCATATAGAAAGAAGCAAACGCGGGCGCTTCTTCTCGCGTAAGGATGCCATCTATTTAGGCGCTCTTGTGGTGGTTTATACGATCATTGCGCTGTTCCACCTTGGTGGACATAAGGACCCGACGACATTCTGGCAGCCAACGAACGCAGGGGAGACGGTCATTGCTGATCTAGGAGCCCAGCATCAAATCACACGCATTAACAGCTTTGCTGGTGTCGGGGAAGGTGCTTATTCGTACTGGTTTTCAAAAGATGGCGAGCAGTGGCAAGATGCCACGGCGGTTAAATCTGACCATACGAAGGTGTTCACTTGGCACACCGTTGAAGCGAATAAAGAAGCGCGGTATGTGAAGATTGTGATCGACGCGCAAGAGAGTGCCAAGCTGCATCTTCATGAAATCGGGATATTCGGAGATGGGGGTACGACGCCTTTACCGATTGTCAGTGTGAAGGAACAAGATGTCAATGCCTCCGACCAAGGTAAAACTGCTCATTTATTTGATGAGGCAAGTGTCGTTCCTTTTACACCTACCTATATGAATGGCACGTATTTCGATGAGATTTATCATGCTAGAACGGCTTATGAGCATCTTCACAAGATCGAGCCTTATGAAAGCACGCACCCACCTCTGGGCAAAATACTTATTTCCATCGGTATTTACGTGTTCGGTTTAAATCCGTTTGGATGGCGTATCATCGGTACATTATTCGGTGTTGGTATGATTCCTATTATGTATGTGTTCGCGAAGCGGATGTTTGGCCGTTCCGAATATGCCCTTATTGCTGCCTTCTTACTTAGCTTTGATTTCATGCACTTTGCTCAAACGAGAATTTCCACGATTGATGTGTATGGTGTATTTTTCATCATGCTCATGTTCTATTTCATGTATCGTTATACAACCTTGAGCTTCTTCAGAGAGAAACTCTGGGCGACGTTAATTCCACTAGGGCTTTCAGGTCTGTTCTTCGGTATCGGTGCTGCTTCCAAATGGATCGTGATTTACGGCGGTGCAGGCTTGGCCGTGCTTTTATTAATCGCGTTATGGGAGCGGTACAGAGAGTATCAATTTGCCAAGCGATTACTGCGCGAGAACAGGCAAGACGAGCCTGCGAGTGAAACGGAAGCAGAAGCGGTATCTGAAGATACAATCGACGTACAAGAGGAAAGCATCCAGCTTTCCGCAGACGAAATCACCTTACTCCAACGTGTGCAGAAACGTTTTGTCACAAATACACTGCTCACCTTACTCTGGTGCGTACTCATGTTTGTCATCGTGCCGCTCGGTGTCTATACGCTCTCTTATATCCCTTTCCTAATGGTTCCAGGTCCAGGCCATGAGCTGAAGGATATTGTGAGCTACCAGGTTCATATGTACAAATACCATAAGGATTTAGTCGCAACCCATCCGTTCTCGTCACCTTGGTGGGAATGGCCGATGATGCTGCGTCCGATCTGGTATTACCAAGCGAAGCTTATGCCGCAGGGCACGCTCTCGAGCATCGTTTCCTTCGGTAATCCACTCGTGTGGTGGCCAGGCTTTATTGCAGTGCTGATGTCCTTCTACATCGCGATTAAGCGTAAAGATAAATTGCTGCGAATGCTGCTGATTGCTTACTGTTCTCAGTATTTACCGTGGATGTTGGTTCCAAGACTTACGTTTATTTATCACTATTTTGCGATGGTACCGTTCCTAGTCTTGATCTTAACCTATTACATCAAAGACTATTTGGAGCAGGGTCCTCTGCACAAAAGAAGATGGGTATTCGGCTACTTAGTTGCCGTCTTCGTCCTGTTCGCACTGTTCTACCCAATTCTATCAGGCATGATGATTCCTTCTAGATACTCGTTCTTTTTACGGTGGATGCCGGGTTGGAATTTCTTTTAAGTCTAACGCATTGACGTCCCAATTCAGCCATGTTATTATAATCCCAAGTGAATTACTATGAATTAAAAAAGTCGACCGAACAAAGGAGACTCCCACTTTGTATTGTGCAAAGGTAGCGGAGTCTCATTTGTTTAACAAATTGCAAATGGAGAGTGAATCAAATGGCTAAAGTCGTGATTATTTCAGGAAGTCCAACTCCAACCTCTCGCTTACATGGTGTGATCGAAGTTGCCAAAAGTGAACTTCTACAAGCTGGTTTGGAAGTAGAGTGGATTAAGGTGCGCGACCTTCCTGCAGAGGATTTGTTATATGCCAAGTTTGACAGTGAAGCGATTGTGAATGCAAGCAAGCTGGTAGCTGAAGCTGACGCTGTTTTCGTAGCTACGCCAGTCTACAAAGCTTCTTACACAGGTGTGTTGAAAGCATTCCTCGATCTGTTGCCGCAAAAAGGGCTCGAGCGTAAAATCGTACTTCCACTTGCGGTTGGAGGAACCTACGCACACTTGCTGGCGATCGATTACGCGCTCAAGCCGGTATTGTCTGTGTTAGGCGCACAGAACATTTTACAAGGCGTATATGTACTTGATAAACAAGTGACATGGGGCGAGCAGGGACAAGCGATTCTGGATGATGAAATCTCCGCGCGTTTGAACGAATCCATCACGGAATTCATTCAGGAAATTAAATGGCATACGAGCCGCTAAACACATCGTACATACAAGCCCGTCATTGGTAACTTTTACTGATGGCGGGTTTTTGCGTGTCGGGAACACATGTCCCGTGCTATACTACTCGTAACGAATTCATATTTTCATAGGAATGGGAGCAATCATAAATGTCATCAAAATCATCTGAAACTGTGCTGCTCGTTGACGGCATGGCCTTATTATTTCGCGGTTTCTACGCTACTTCATCTAGCGGTTACATCATGAGAACCGATAAAGGTGTGCCGATTAACGGTGTATACGGATTTCTGAAATATTTGCTAGATGCGATCGGCGCCTTCAAGCCGACTCACGTCGTGTGCTGTTGGGATATGGGTAGCAAGACCTTCCGTACGGAGAAGTTCGAAGCCTACAAAGCGAATCGCGGACCTGCTCCAGAGGAGTTAATCCCACAATTTGATTTGGTCAAAGACGTGACAGCCAGCTTTAACATTCCGAATGTAGGCGTAGTTGGCTATGAAGCCGATGATTGTATCGGTACTTTGGCTCGTACATACAGCCCTCACACGAAAGTGCAAATCTTAACCGGGGATCATGATATGCTCCAGCTTGTGGATGAGAACACCGAAGTTATTATTATGAAGAAAGGGCAATCCAACTACATGGTGTATACGCTAGATACACTCATGGAAGAGAAGAGTCTGACTCCAGCTCAAATCATTGATCTTAAGGGATTAACGGGAGATACGGCGGATAATTACCCTGGGGTCAAAGGGATTGGGGAGAAGACAGCGACGAAGCTGCTAAATGAGTACCAGAACATCGCGGGTATCCTAGAAAACTTAGCTGCACTTCCGAAAGGCGTACGTGCTAAGATCGAGGCTGAGCTAGATATGCTTCATCTATCGCTTGATCTAGCGACGATTCGTTTGGATGCGCCAGTCGCTTGTGCACTTGAAGATTGCGAGTGGGCGATGGAGCGGGAGAAGGTTATTAGCAAGTTCGAGGAATTAGAGTACAAAGGATTAATGAGATTGATCGGATAACGCATCATTTAAGGGACAGTGCCTACTCGTAGGTACTGTCTTTTCTATTTCCACACGTTAAGTTGGAACTGAAAATTGAACAAAGAAAACGGTTTTTTGCATTACCAAATGTTAGTAGATATCAGATAATAGCTTTGTAAGCGATTACGGTTTCTGAAATGTACGTACAAAGGGGAGAAAAACCATGAAAAAGGCAATTGTCACATTAATGTCATTATCCATGATTTTCACTGCAACCGCTTGTTCTTCAGGTACTTCTAGTAACCAAAGTGGAGGAGCTACAACAGCGCCAACAACAACGACTCCTAGTGCAACAGTTAACGCGAGTAAGGAACCAGTCAAGCTTCGTATGGCATGGTGGGGTGGTCAAGCGCGCCACGATTATACGCTTAAAATCATTGAAATGTACGAGAAAGCACATCCGAATGTTGACATTGAGGCTGAATATGCTGCTTTTGATGATTATTGGAAAAAGCTAGCTCCGCAGGCTGCTGCGAACCAACTTCCAGATATTATCCAAATGGACATTTCGTATTTGACGCAATACGGTGGAAGAAATCAATTGGCGGATATGACACCATTTACGAAGAGTAAAATTCTTAATGTGGACGACGTGAGTCCAAATGCCTTATCAGGTGGTCAAGTGGGCAGTAAGCTCGTTGCTATGAACATAGGGGTTAATGCACTGACCAGCGTCATGGACTTCGAGATGCTGAAAAAAGCAGGTATTACACCTCCTGAGAAGACCTGGACCTGGAGTGACATGGATGCGATTACTGCCAAAGCGAAAGCTGCGGGCAAAATCACGGGCGGCTTCCGTGATGACGTTTTCTTCCCGTATTACCTGCGTACACTAGGTCAAAAAATGTATAACGCGGAAGGCACTGCCCTTGGTTATACCGACGATAAGCTGTTTGTTGATTATTTCACTCGCTCTCAGAAATATTACGACGCTGGAAGCGTGCTGGCGCTTGATAAAGCTGCACAAAAGAAAGGTACACCGGAAGATGACGAGTTGACATTGGGGAATTCCATTTCCTCCAATGGTTGGTCTAATCAATTCATTGGTCTAGCAACAGCATCTAAACGTGAGCTTGTCCTGCAGCCAATGCCAGGTCCAGATGCGAACAAAGGTTTATTCTTGAAACCAAGTATGTACTGGTCCATCTCAAGCAGTTCCAAAGTACAAGAAGAAGCTGCTAAATTTATTGATTTCTGGATCAATGATATTGAAGCGAACAAAATCATTAAAGGCGAGCGCGGAGTGCCAGTAGCATCCAAAGTGAAAGAAGCTTTGAAACCGTTGTTAAGCCCGAATGAAATTAAAGTATTTGACTATGTCGCATGGGCTGAGAAAAACAGTGCTCCAATGGATCCTCCGAACCCAGTTGGTTCCATCGAAATCGAGAAGCTGCTTAAAGATACAGCTGAGAAAATAATGTACAAGAAAATTACGGTTCAAGAAGCGGCTGTATCCTTCCGTAAAGACGCAACAGCTATTTTGGACAAAAACAAAAAGTAATAGAAAGCTTAAAACAGGGGACCTTACTTGGTCCCCTTCTTCGTTATAACTTACCTAAATATGCTCGTCTTTGTCGAAAAATGCGCTCTGATAATTAAACATTAGAGTCTGTTATTTAAATTCTATTTTCAAATAGAACTTCTATAATTGAACTCATCCCACTGTGAAATCATGTGGATAACAACACGTTATTAGGAGGCTATATGCTAACAATCTCTAAGAAGCTAAGAAGTGGTCAACGTTTATTGTCGAAGCTATTATCTTGTACAATTTTAGCAACTCTACTCATGTCTATGTTAGTAGGTCCTGTTCCTGCTTCTGCTGCAGATACCGCTCTTGTATCTGACGACTTTAGCAGCTATCCAGCAGGCTTACTGACGATAGGAAGCGGCAATACATGGACCAAAGAGGGAACTGCTCCTGAAATCAATATCGTGAAGGAGCAGACGGTATCGGGGTCAACTTATGCTTCCATTAGCCATGGTGTTGATGCTTCTGCCTATCTAGGACAACGATTTACCGCACAGAACGCGGGTATGATTTTCGAGTTTGATGTTAACTTGCCTACGAATAAGGGCGCAACATTGTTTTTGATGGATGGTAAAGTAAATGCGACGACTTCAGCAGCGCTGCGGTATCAGCTCGATGCAGGCTTGATCAAACGATTTAACGGCACCAGTCAGATTACTTACAATACATCGCATTGGTATCGTTTTCAAATGATATTTAATATTCCGCAAAGAACTAATACGGTGCGTATCCTCGATCTAAACGATGGGACAAGCGTTACCTGGCCGGAAACTTTTAATAATACGAATGTTTCGAAAATAAGTAGTTTTGGATTCTCCATGACCCGTAGTGGAGGGAAAATCAATCTTGCCAATGTACGAGTAACGGCGTTGGACTTGAATTTAAACAATCTCCAGTTAAGTAGCGGGGACATTGTCCCGCAATTAGTACCGAATTTTGATCCAAAAGTAGACAATTACACAATAGACGTTCCATACTCCGTCAATTCACTCTCGGTTAATCCGACTGCTAGCAACCCAAGCGGTTCAACCGTTCGAGTTGGAGGTGCGGAAGTGGTCAGCGGAGCATCAGCACCTGTCACCCTTACAGGAAACACAACCAGTATTGGCGTGACGGTCACGTCAAATGTGTATATAGATATTTCGAAGACATATACCGTTAATGTCAATAAACTAAGCAAGGCTCCGAATTTGGACTATCTGACTACGGAAGCACATGATACCAAAGTACAAATCGGTTGGGAAGAAACGATGGATACTTCCTACGAGAAAGCCAATATATACCAAGTTAACAACGATCAATCTCTTACACTGGTTGATACGGTAGCCAAAGGCAAGTATATCTCAACCCTGACAGGACTTACGAACGGTACGACCTATACGTATTTGGTGAAAGGTGTATACCAGTATGAGGGTGAGGCGCCTATTGAATCCTCGGGTGTGACGGTATCTGCAACGCCAACAGCACTACCTGCAAGGCAAATGGAAGGCCTTAACCGTGGGTTGGTAGCTATGAAAGATGGCAACAGCGTATATGTAGGATGGCGCTTGTTAGGTACTGACCCGGAAGAGATTTCATTTAATCTGTATCGTAACGGATTGAAGATTAATCAGAATCCGATTGCAGGCAGTACGAACTATGAAGATGAGCTAGGCAACGCCGATTCGACTTATTATGTAATCCCCGTGCTGAATGGCATTGAGCAGAAGCGTTCCGAAACAGCTCATGTATGGGATATGAACTACTTGAACGTACCGATCCAGAAACCAGCAGACGGCGTTACGCCTCTGGGTGACACTTACTCCTATCGTGCCAACGATGCTACAGTTGGTGATCTCGATGGGGACGGACAGTATGAAATCGTACTGAAGTGGGATCCTACGAATTCCAAGGATAATTCCGTTGCTGGCTATACAGGAAATACGTATGTGGATGCTTATGAACTTGACGGAACGTTCAAATGGAGAATCGAATTGGGCAAAAACATTCGGGCAGGGGCTCACTATTTGGATGTCATGGTTTACGATTTGGACGGCGACGGCAAGGCGGAAGTCACCTTCCGAACGGCTGATGGAACAATTGATGGCACAGGTAATGTGATAGGCGATGCAACTGCAGATCACCGTAATGCCAGCGGCTATATTTTGAGTGGTCCGGAATTTCATACAGTCTTTGAAGGTGCAACAGGTAAAATGCTCGCGACAGATGCATACGAACCAGAAAGGGGTAATGTCAACGATTGGGGCGACAACTACGGTAATCGTGTAGACCGATTTGGCGCAGCCATCGCCTATCTGGATGGAGAAAGACCGAGTATTGTTATGCAACGCGGATACTATACAAGAATGGTTTTTGTTGCTTATAACTGGAGAGATGGCGAGCTTACCAAACTATGGACGTTCGATACTAAAAATCCCGGCAGTACGTCTTACGCAGGACAAGGAAATCATCAACTGAGCATTGCTGACATCGATGGGGACGGCAAGGATGAAATTGTTACAGGTGCAGCAGCAATTAACGACGACGGCACACCTTTATGGAATTCACTTTTAGGACACGGGGATGCGATGCACTTAGGCGACCTAGATCCTGATCGGTTGGGGTTGGAGTTATTCGCTGTTCAAGAAACGACAACGGCACCCTATTCCTCAGATTTAAAGGATGCGAAGACAGGTCGAGTTCTCTGGGGGCAACCACAGCTTGGACTTGATGTAGGACGTGGTCTGACGGCTGATATTGACCCGAGATACAAAGGTGAAGAAGCATGGAACATTGGCGGTGAATGGAACAGTACAGCAGGTTCTTTATTCTCATCCAAAGGTGAAAAGATATCAACTTCGATTCCATCCTCTAACTTTGCGATCTGGTGGGATGGCGATCTGGGAAGAGAGCTGCTCGACCATAAGTGGTTAGATGAACCGCTTCGAGTGGGTATCCCCAAAATTGATAAGTGGAATTACCAAACGAACCAATTGGAAAACATCGCAATGTTCAATGGAACATACTCGAATAATGATACGAAAGGCAACCCGGCGTTGCAAGCGGACATCCTCGGTGACTGGCGCGAAGAGGTAATTGCAAGAACAGAAGACAGTACTGCGCTGCGAATTTATTCGACGACAGATCTAACGGACCAACGTATTTATACGCTCATGCACGATCCTGTTTATAGACTGGGTATTGCATGGCAAAATACGGGTTATAATCAACCGCCGCACACTAGTTTTTATCTAGGTAATGGTATGGATACGCCTCCGAAGCCGAATATTCGCGCAACAGAAGTACTGGCTTCCGGAGTTGATATTTCCAGCGCTGCTAATGAAATAACGGTTGGACAACAGCTGCAATTCAGCGCTAATGTTACGCCAGAAGCGGTCGCGAACAATTCGGTGACATGGGCTGTTTACCAAGAAGATGGTTCTACAACGGATTTAGCGACAATCAACGTGGACGGACTTTTAACGGCAGTTGCGGAAGGCAAAGTAAAGATCACAGCCATGGCTAATGATGGTTCAGGTGCTATGGGTAGTGTAGTTATTAGGATTAAGGCGGCTAGTACTGAACCAGGAGATACCGGTACCGGTAACGGATTCATTCCTCCTGTTGGATCTGAACTACCAAAAGGCTCCATCAAACATGTAGTAAATGTTGATGCAAGCGGTCATGCAATTGCAGATATTAATTCTGCGGATTTGAGCAAAGCCATCCAATCTGCTAATGGCGGAACGATCACAATCGAGCTCAGTTCTGCTGCAGGCTTTAACGCTGTCGAGGTGAAGCTGCCAGCAGAGTCATTCCATCCATCAGCGGGTCAGCAGGCTCCGAAGGTTGAGATCTCAACGGGGTTAGGTACAGTGAGTCTTGATTCCCAGTGGTTCAAAGATCATGTGAGTGATGCATCATCACAAGTGGAGCTGTCGGTTAGCAAGGTCGAAGTGTCCTCGCTTTCCACGCAAGCTCAAGAGCTTTTGAATGGTAATCCGGTGTATGAGTTCAATTTAAGCGTAGATGGCAAGAAGATATCCAATTTTAACGGCCATGTATTCGTGTCGTTAGATTATACTTTGAAACCTGGCCAAGAAGCAGGTAAGATCGTCGTATACTATTTGGATGAGAATGGATTGATTCAACCGGTTACGAATGGAGCTTACAATGCTGTGACAGGCAAAGTGGAGTTTAAGCCAGCACACTTTAGCAAATATGCAGCGGCCTACGTAGATGTTAGCTTCGATGATATTGCACATGTTGGTTGGGCGAAGGCAGGGATTGAAACGCTCGCAGCCCGAGGTGTCATTGATGGGATGGGTGGTCATGCATTTCTTCCAGACAGCCAAGTGACTCGTGCACAATATGTGAAAATGTTGATGCAAGCGTTCGAACTTGCTGATAACAAGGCGATTAGCACACTAAGTGATGTTAAAGTGGGCGAGTGGTATTATAGCTCAATCGCAGCTGCGGAGAAACTAGGTATTGTGCAAGGCAAGACAGATGGAAGTTTTGGTGTCAATGATCCGATCTCAAGAGAAGATATGGCTGTGATGGCCTATCGCGCAGCAGAGTTGCTTCAATTAAATTTGAAGGGTGCTTCTGTGGAACAGTCGTTTACCGATAAATCCAGTATTGCTGACTATGCGGTAAAAGCAGTAGAAATGATGCAACAAGGTGGTATCATCCAAGGCGTTACAGCTCATTCATTCGAACCGAAAAGTTCGGCAACTCGAGCGCAATCAGCCGTAATCATCTACCGCTTATTCCAGAAACAACTGTAAGAAAAAGGGACAGTGCCAATTCAACGGCACTGTCCCTTTTGTTCATGTATCTAAGTAACCACCGACTGTCTATAACGCAAGGGTGTCATTTTCGTCATCTGCCGAAATACTCGCCCAAACTGAACAAGAGACCCGAAACCAACCTGCTCAGCGATGACAATGACTTTCAGCCTAGTCGTTGCGAGCAGCCGCTGGGCTTCTTGCACGCGTACGAGATTCACATACTCAATCAKGGAAAATCCGGTGATTTCCTTGAACATCCGGCTTAAATAAGCGGGGCTGATTTCAAACTGCTCAGCAAGCTCTTCAAGGCGGATCGGCTCAGCATAGTGTGAGTTGATAAATCGTACGATGGTGGATATTTTCCGATGCAAGGGCGAGACGTGTTCGGGAGAAGTGACGGGATGTATGTGCACGAAACGTGCCGTGAATAATAGCAGTTCAACTAGAAAGTGTGTTATAGCAAAAGATTGACCAAGATGGGGCTCCTTCGCTTCATGAATTAATTTGCCAAGAATGTCTTCAACGAGCCTCCGAGTAGGCAGATCCAGCCTCAGTACAGGCGTAGCATGCGTGAAGGCATCTAGCAGGAAGGGCGCCTCTTCATTCGTGCTTTCTAATAAGCTGCTGCTAAAATTAATGACGACTCGCGCATGTCCTAGCTTATCTGAATCAGAAGTAGCGTGAAGCTCACGTCGATTAATGAGGACCAAATCACCCGGAAGAATAAGATACGAGCGATCGCGGATGAAATACATGCGTTCTCCTTCGTATAAATAATAGAGCTCATACATATCATGCATGTGCTGAGTTCGCTCGAAGGAGCCGGAACGATGAATATGCTGAATGTAAAAAGGGCCTTCATCTTCATTGCCGAAGGTCACGATACGGGACATAGGGGGTACTCCTTATTGGGAAATGAGTTAACTGAAGTATACCATGAATTAAGTGAAAAATATGAATAGTTTTAGCGATAAATAGGAATAGATGATGAGAAAACGCTCGTTACTTGCGCTAAAATGAAACTATAGAATCGATAGCAATCGCTTTCCAAAAATAGGAGGAATATAATATGAACGCACTTATAGAGGCAGTACGCGCAGGAAAAGTAAACGAGTTTTCATCGGAAGTAATTAAAGTGTATGCATCATCCCTAACACAAGTCGGAGATACAACACTCCTTATGGTTCGCACAACAGAGGGTAAGCGACTAATCGTTGTGGGCTCAGGAGAATTGTTCGACCAACTGCAAGGTGACGTGGTAGAGGGCGAGAAAGTTGCCCCGTTAACTCATGCAAATCGTCTAATCATCAATCAGTACTTGCCATACACAGCTCCACAAGCTTTCGGTACACAAGTAGCGACAATGGGCTTGGGCGATCGACTTGGTATTGCAAGTTCAGGCCATATCCAAACGATCCGCGGCAAAGATATTCGTCCGGTTCTTGCTCAACAAAGTATTCGTGAGCTTGCTTTGACGGGCCGTACGTATGAGGATGTGTTGGATGCGGCGGCTTACGCTGTTCTGCAAGAGGGGTACAAGGATGGCTATGGCGCTGATGGCGACCACTTGAAGAAAGAAGAGGACATCGAGTACGCGTTGCGTCTTGGTTTTACAATGCTTACGCTTGATTGCTCCGAGAATATCGACAATACGATTGAATCCATGTCTGCAGCGGACATCGCAGCGAAATACGAGCAACTGCCTGCTAGCTTGCGCAACCGCTATGAAGAGCGCTACTTGCAAACTGCAGCGAATGTACCGGGAGCTACTCTTGCGTATACAGCTGAAGCTTTGAAGAAAGATGTCTTGATCTATGATGCTGCAATTAATTTCATGGAAGCCATCTACCGCAAGTATATCGTTACACTTGATCGTGCGGTTGATTTTGAAATTTCCATTGATGAAACAGCGACGCCAACTTCTCCAGAGGCACACTATTTGGTAGCCAATGAGCTTCGTGACCGCGGTGTTACGATTTTCAGTATGGCGCCACGCTTCTGCGGCGAATTCCAAAAAGGGATCGACTACATCGGAGATATCGCGCAATTTGAGCGTGAGCTAGCTAGTCATGCGGCGATTGCTGTTCATTTTGAATACAAGCTAAGCATCCATTCCGGCAGTGACAAATTCAGTGTGTTCCCGTTGATCGGGCAATACACGAATGGTTTGTTCCATATCAAAACAGCGGGTACGAACTGGCTTGAAGCGGTACGTGTTATAGCGAAAGTAAATCCTACTCTATATCGTCGTATGCATCAATATGCGCTTGATCACTTCGTGGAGGCGACAGCTTACTACCACGTGACGACGGATATCAACGCGATCGTTCCACTTAGCGATGTAACGGATGCACAGCTGCCTGATTACATGGAAGAAAATAATGCACGTCAATTACTGCACATTACGTATGGTCTGCTTCTTCAAGCGAAAAATGCCGATGGCAGCCGTACTTTTGCAGATGAGTTTTTCCAAACGATGGCTGAGCAAGAGGATACCTTTGCTGAAGGACTTCGTCATCATATTGGCAGACACTTGGAGCTGCTGGGTAAATAATCGTCTTAACAACAAACGCCACGAACGTCCCAATTACGGGTGTTCGTGGCGTTTCTTTTGTACCTAGGACAAGCCTTCGGTAGACTCGCCTGTTGCATCATCTGCGCCAGGGTAGTCCCTTGTAATGCCTTCATGCAGCTCGCGATTTTCATAAGCGAACGGGGTGGTCGGACGTTGTTCCTCTCGCCAAGGGGTGCTTTTTCCAAGTGACTCTGACATCATGCTTGTGCCATAGGCCCCTTCTGGAAACTCCTCGGGAATCATGTCGTTTCGCTGGGACTCTACCGACTTAAGGTCCGTGTACGCAGCGAGGCGGTCTTCTGAGAGGAAGCCTAATCCCTCTACATTGTTGATGTGTTGTGACTTCTTACGCATGGATAAGCCTCCTTTTCAGGTTATGCTTTTTCCAGTGTCCCCCGTCACTCCCTTAAATATCCGTGAAATGAATCGAACCGATAATTTGAGATAAGAATTCAGTTAACTCTTGGGCTTGTTCCTCATTAATTTTGAAAACATGCTCCAGATAGCCTTCTTCGGCTAAATCATCTGGACCAATGACTGCGCTGCGTCCCGATTGCAAATCGATGACCAGCTTTTTGCCATAATAACGGGTAGTTGTCATGATTGCGAGGTCAAAACGGTGTAAAGCATTACCAACGAAACAGACAAATCGCGTTGTTGTTTCTTCCTGATGATCATATAAAAAGTCATAATCAGACATGAGGGCCCTCCATTCTCTTTCTAGTATGGGTCTATTATACCCTATAAAGGCTCGTCAATAAAACGGTTCTTGCGCCTATCTGACAAACATGGTATGATTTGGATATTAGAAAAAGGAAGCACCTTTTCTGCCTAACAGGCGGAAGAGGTGCTTTTTCGTTTTTCTGAAACTAATTTCGCGAAATGTCTGGAGGCATGGTAAGGGATGAATATTGTATTTCTAAACACGTTGGAGAAAAATTCGGGGGATCAGCAAGTGCTCTCCGCACAAGTTTCCATTGCTGAAGAACAAGGGGTTTGGAGTGTTTATTGGAGTGAGCCTGACTTGGTTGGTAAGCTTGGACAGGATGAATGGTACCAGGGCATAAGCTGGGATGAGATGCTGTATGCTTTCCGTCAGGGCTTGCGAGAGAAAATTCGAATCGGCTTCCGGCCGTTGGTACACACGGAATTAGATCTTACGCAAGGTCTAACAGGTAAGGCGAAAATGACACAAATGCTAACCTATTACTGTGAGGAAAATCCGAACGAGGAGATGTACGAGTCACTTCGCACTTGGCGCCGCGAGCAGGCTGTTCGTGAGAAGAAGGCTCCCTATATCCTCGCAACGAACCGTGTTCTGCGGATGATTTCTGTCTTTTTACCGCAGACCAAGGAAGAACTTCAACAAATTCCTGGCTTCGGTGAGCAGAAAACCGCGATGTACGCGGATCAATTGCTTGCACGGATCGGCGAGTGCACCCGTACGAACGGATTTCCGTTGGATTGGGTTGCCAACTACGTGGATATGATCAAATTCGAGGGCTGGCTCCTCGCTCAGAAGGAACAAAAGCTGCGATTTGAGCTTGATCGTGAAGTTAGTAAACGTAAGTTACTGGAAATCGTTGCTGGCGGCGGCAGCTTAGCTGATCTCCAAGTGAATCTGACGATGCCGCGGAGAGAATTGCTGTTATGGGTGGAAGATTTGGACCGTGAAGGCTATGATATGGATCCTCTTGTAGAAACAGAGCTAACTTCGATCCCAGAGGAAGAGCAGATTAAAGCATGGAATGCGTATGAATCGGAGGGGGATCGTTACCTGAAGCCAGTACTCAAGTGCCTTACGGGGACTGAGGAACTCAAAGGTAAGGAGCTAGACAGAGCCTATGAATGGCTGCGTCTGCTTCGGTTGCGCTTCCGTAGAGAGAAGGAAAGAAACTCGATCCAAGCCGCTAGCTAATTCGTATTGACAAAGGCCAGCCTGATATGATTAAATGGTCAATAATCTAATACCGTCAATGCGATGACGAACACGGGCGAAGCCCAAAGTAGGAGAAATGCCGCTGCTGCAGAGAGTCGGTGGAAGGTGCAAACCGATGCAAGCATGTTTTCCGAATTACAGTTCTGAGTTGGTGGAGGGAACGTGCTCCTGGGGCATAAGTAGCTTACACCCGGCAATTATTTGTCGTTAATTTTCTAAGTGAAAGAGCAGTTACATGCCATTGGCGTGTAATCGATCTCTTTAATTAGGGTGGTACCGCGAGACAACCTTCTCGTCCCTTTGTGGACGTTGAGGTTGTCTTTTTGTTTTTCTTTTGACCAAATTGAACGGAGGGATCGAATGGTTTCATGGGATAAGCTTACGGTAGAGCAACAGCAACGAGTAGAGCATCAACTGAGTATCCTCAAACGTGGCGCGTCGGAAATCGTGCCGGAAGAGGCACTCAAGCAGAAGATTATGAAAGCGGTCGTGACGGGGACTCCGTTAAAAGTAAAACTGGGCTTAGACCCTTCAGCACCGGATATCCATATCGGTCATACGGTCGTCCTTCACAAGCTTCGTCAATTCCAAGATTTGGGCCATGAGGTTCAGCTCATTATCGGTGATTTCACAGGTCGTATTGGCGATCCGACAGGGAAATCCGAGACGCGGAAGCAGCTTTCGGAGGAGGATGTAAAGCATAATGCGCAAACGTACCAGACGCAGCTAGCCAAAGTGTTGGATCTGAACAAAACATCGTTCTACTACAACTCTTCTTGGCTAGGAGAGCTTCGTTTCGATGATGTTCTAAGACTTGCTGGTAAAGTGACTGTCGCGCGCATGCTCGAAAGAGATGACTTTGCCAAGCGGTATGCGGCGAATCAGCCGATTCATGTACACGAATTTTTCTACCCGCTTATGCAAGGATACGACTCGGTTTCCTTAGAAAGCGATGTTGAACTTGGTGGCACCGATCAGACCTTTAATATCTTGATGGGACGCACACTCCAGGGCGCATATGAGATCAAGGAGGGGCAAGTGGCCATCCTGATGCCGTTACTTGAGGGGCTAGATGGCGTTCAGAAGATGAGCAAAAGCCTGCGCAACTACATCGGAATTGATGAGCAACCGAATGAGATGTTCGGCAAAACCATGTCCATTCCGGACACACTCATGATCAAATATTTCGAGTTAACGACAGGGTTATCGAATAAGGAAATAGAGGAGTTACGGCGAGGGCTCGAAGTGGGTACGATCCATCCAAGAGACACTAAATTGAAGCTTGCTAAGCTGTACGTCACAATGTACCATGGCGATCAGGCTGCAGAGGAGGCGGAGCAGCATTTCATTACGGTTTTTCAGAAGAGGGCTTTACCGGATGAGATTGAGGAAGTAACCCTTAGTAGCAGTCACTTAGAAGCAGGAAGCATAACCATCATCAAGCTGTTAGTCCATCTAGCACTGCAAGCTACGAACGGAGAAGCAAGACGAAGTGTGGAGCAAGGGGCTGTGAAGATCAACGAACAGAAGCAGACCGACATACATGCGCGAATCACACCACAGGATGGCGATATCCTGCAAGTCGGTAAACGTAAGTTTGTCAAAATTAAGCTATCGTAGGTTGAACGCAAAAAAAGGTGACTTCTCAGTATTGCTTAGCTGGAAGTCACCCTTTAACTCTAAATAAATCTGATCGGCTCACAGCCAATCTTTTTTACGAAATAGCACATACATGGCGATGCCAAGCACACCCATAAAGGCAAGCACAATTTCATCTCCATGATTGGTTAAATGCAAGCCAAGAATATTATCGAAATTCATTCCAAATACCCCGGTAATGAAGGTCAAGGGCATGAAGATCGTCGTCAATGCGGTGAATACACGCATGATATCATTCGCTCGGTTAGCAAGACTGGATTGATAAGCTTCTCGTAAGTTCCCCATGAGATCGCGGAGCGTATCGAACGTATCCACGATTTTGACGGCATTCTCATAAATGTCGCCGAAATACTTCTGCAGCTGATGATCGATCAGTCTCAGCTCTTTTTTACCAAGTGTCCCGATGAGATCGCGTTGAGGCACGAGCACCTTTTTCAACCATAAAATTTCTGAACGAAGACCGATAATCTCATTCAAATGCGACTTCTTCGTCGCCATGAGAATATCTTCTTCCAACTTCTCAATCTTCGCTTCAATTCGGTCACCGACGGCCACATAGTTATCGACGACAAGATCGACCAAATGATAGAGGAATCGATCGGCGCTATTCACTTCTTCTTCCCAAAGAAATGGCTTGAGCGCGCGAAGCTCATTAATTTTTTGTCGTGTTACGGTAATAATCACATGCTTGCTTAGGAATAGATTAAGTGCGCGTAGAAAAATTTCTTCATCATCGAAACGAATGCTATTAATGACTATGAAATAATGGGAATCATAAAATTCAATCTTAGGACGCTGTTCTTCCTCACTTAGACAATCTTCTACGGCCAAATCATGCAAATGGAACAGAGGCTGAAGTAATTCCAGATCCTCGATTCCCGCATCAATCCAGTAGAAGCCTTGACTTGGCGGTGTAAGCGCAGTGGTCACATCATCAACTAACGTAAAAATACCATTTTGAACCAACCGTGTTTTCATCTGCCCACCCCTTCGAATGGAATCAGCCGGTTAGTTCATCTAGAAGAGCAAGGCTCTGGATGATTGAATAACCGACTTCATTCCTACACTTTGAAATTGTTTATTCGCCTTGCAGTTACTACTCCTCGGTTCTCCGTCCAAGCGTATGCCCTCCTTTTCCGTCCGTGTCGAATACTTGTCTAGTATACCCGTTCATATAACCTCTTTCAAGCCAAATAGTTTGATGAAATAAGGGGAATTCGCGTTTAGATATCGTATGGGAAAAAGGCTAGGCCTGTGTCAAAAAAAAATAAACCGCCAAAACTTACTTGGCGGCACGCAGGATCTTATTTTTGATGTCCGTGTACATCTGAATTAACTCAGGGGCGCCACGCTTCATCAGATCAGCTTCACTATCTGCACCATATACAAGATGGAGTTGCGAGATGGCCATTTCTGCTTGCGCTGGCGTAGGTTTTACTGTTTCAATTAAGGTGAAGAATCGATGTAGGGAAGCGAACGCAGAGAAATTATCCGATGTTTGGGTTGACATGGTAGCCCTCATTTCGTTATTAGCTTGTCCTTACTTTGTTTAACCTTCAAAAGCGAAGCTTAAACAGTTCTTATTGATACGTATTGTATCATTTAATGGCGCATTCTGCTTTACATTTTTTATTTCCATAAAATCTCAATGATTCAAATGAACTGGGCCATCTTGACTTTCGTTCAATTTATAGTATGATAATGCTAATCGCATACGTTTCATTTTCTTATCAAGAGTAGGTGGAGGGACTAGCCCTATGACACCCGGCAACCGACAAACCTTTGCAAAAAGGGGAGCACGGTGCTAATTCTTGCGGAAACGCTGTTTGCAGCGAATCTGGGAGATAAGAGAAGGACATTGACTTTGACTTTCTATGGCCTTTCTCTGATTCCAGAGAAGGTCATTTTTGCTTTTTACCACAATAGAAAGTATAAGTTTTCGGTTCCTGAAAACGTCTTTCTATTTGGCGATAAAACCTACCTCTAAACTCGGTCGCTCATCATTGAATAGCCTCGATAGAGATTTTCTCACAACTAATCTAAACTAAAGAAGAGGAGTGAACAGGATGCCGATCAAGATTCCTGACAACCTGCCTGCCAAAGAAATTTTAAACCAAGAGAACATCTTCACCATGGACGAATCTGTCGCGTATCACCAGGATATACGTCCACTTCGCATTGCCCTGCTTAACTTAATGCCGACGAAAGAAACGACGGAAACTCAGCTGTTGCGCTTGATCGGGAACACGCCACTGCAAGTGGAGTTCGTGTTGTTACATCCCAAAACACACACTTCTAAAAATACGTCTCACGAACATTTAGATATGTTTTACAAAACCTTTGACGATATCAAAGATGATAAGCTGGATGGTATGATTATTACTGGCGCGCCCGTAGAACAAATGGAGTTCGAAGACGTGAATTACTGGGAGGAGCTGACACAGATCCTCGAATGGAGCAAACGGAATGTCACCTCCACTTTGCACATTTGCTGGGCTGCTCAAGCAGGCTTATACCATCATTTCGGCGTAAGAAAATATGCGCTGGATCGGAAGACGTTTGGTGTATTCCCTCATACAGTAAGTGTTCCAAACACGAAGCTATTGCGCGGTTTTGATGAAGTGTTTAATGTTCCGCAATCACGTCATACGGATATTACCCGCGAAGATATTGAGCGATGTCCGGATTTAGAAATTTTATCAGAATCCGATGAGTCTGGCGTGTATATCGTCGCAACGCGTGATGGGAAGCACATTTTCGTAACTGGACATTCCGAATATGATGCTTGCTCCTTGAAATGGGAGTATGATCGCGATGTGGCCAAAGGGCTGCCTATCGACATCCCGAACAATTATTACCCGAATAACGATCCAAGTAGACAGCCTTACAACACTTGGAGAGCACATGCGAATTTGCTGTTCTCGAACTGGCTGAACTATTATGTATATCAAGAAACACCTTTTGAACTGACAGTTAACATTAATGAAAGCTTGGCAAGCTCGCAATTGTAAAAAATCGAACCCACATCCTGAGGAGGAATTCCCTTGTTGAAAATCGAAAGTCGTCTCGCTCAAATTGGCTCTATTGAAGAACCTGTTACAGGTGCTGTTAGCTTTCCTGTGTATCAAGCAACTGCGTTTCGCCATCCTAAGCTAGGGCAAAGCACAGGCTTTGATTATGCGCGCACGAAAAGTCCAACGCGTAAAGTGCTTGAAGACGCCATTGCTCAGCTCGAATCCGGAGATGCAGGCTTTGCATGCTCATCAGGTATGGCGGCATTGCAAACGATTTTCGCCTATTTCAGCCAAGGTGATCATTTGATTGTTTCCTTGGATTTATATGGCGGTACTTACCGTCTATTAGAAAGAATCATGTCCCGTTTCGGTGTAACTGCTACGTATGTGGATACAAATGATTTGGATGCACTTGAAGGTGCTTACCAATCGAATACGAAGGGTCTCGTTATTGAAACGCCAACGAATCCGCTAATGATGATTACAGATCTGGAGCTTGTATGTACGTGGGCCCGCAAAAAGGGCATCGTATCCATCGTTGATAACACGCTGCTTACGCCATATCTGCAACGCCCGATTGAGCTTGGAGCCGATATCGTAATCCATAGCGCGACGAAATATTTGGGCGGACATAATGATGTCCTTGCTGGTCTGATTGTCACGAAGGGGAAAGAACTTTCGGAACAGATGGCCATCCTGCATAACTCCATTGGCGCTGTGCTTGGTCCACAAGATAGCTGGCTTCTAATGAGAGGGATGAAAACCCTCGCGCTTCGTATGGAGCGTCATGAACAGAATGCTACTGCAATCGCGAACTTCTTACTAGTGCACCCGCTGATTTCAGATGTATTCTACCCAGCGTTGGAGTCACATCCGGGTCATGCCATTCAAAACAAGCAATCCAGCGGAAACACAGGGATTTTCTCCTTCAAGGTAAATGATGCTCGCTTAATCGAACCGATTCTTCGTCACATCAAGCTCATTGCTTTCGCAGAAAGCTTAGGCGGGGTGGAATCCTTGATGACCTACCCAGCCGTACAAACACATGCGGACATTCCGCTTGAAATTAGACAGCAAATTGGTGTCGATGACCGCCTGCTTCGCTTCTCTGTTGGGATTGAGCATATCGATGATCTGATCGCGGATTTGTCGAATGCCCTTGCGTCCGCGCAAGCTGAGTTGGAAGGAGCTTCACAATCATGAGCCATTCTTCAGATAAAGAAGGTCGCAAGCCGCATGGCAAATTTGCCACAAGATTAATTCACTTCGGCGCTGAAATCGATGAAGCTACTGGGGCATCCAGCGTGCCATTGTACCAGGCATCTACCTTTCATCAAGCTGATTTGGAAGCGAACCAAGCGTACGACTACACACGGTCTGGTAATCCAACGCGTCAAGCGTTGGAGGATTACATAGCATTGCTAGAAGGCGGCACGCGCGGATTTGCGTTTGCCTCTGGGATGGCTGCCATCTCATCTGCGTTGATGCTTTTATCGCAGGGAGATCATGTGATCTGTACGGAAGATGTTTACGGCGGCACGTATCGATTGCTGACAACGATTATGAATCGCATGGGCGTGGAATCTACGTTCGTGGATATGACTGATATTGCTCAGGTGAGAGCAGCCCTTCGTTCGAATACAAGAGCCGTATTCATCGAGACGCCTTCGAATCCAACGCTCCGCATTACGGACATTGGTGAGGTTGCCGCTTTTGCGAAGGAGCATGATCTGCTCACGATGCTGGACAATACATTCATGACGCCATATCATCAGCGTCCGATTGAGCTAGGCATCGATATCGTGCTGCACAGCGCGACGAAATTCCTTGGCGGGCACAGTGATGTGCTTGCTGGACTAGCTGTTGTAGCGAACGACAGCCTTGGCCGTCGGATGAAGCAAATTCAAAATGGCATGGGGAACGTGCTCGGCATTCAAGATTCATGGTTGCTCATTCGCGGCATGAAAACATTGCAAGCACGGATGGAAATGTCTGAGAAGGGCGCTCGGCGATTAGCACAATGGCTGACCGAGCAGCCGGATATTGATGTGGTTTATTATCCTGGATTGCCTAACCACCCAGGTAGAGAAATACACGAGAAGCAATCCTTGGGGTACGGAGCTGTTGTCTCATTTGACGTAGGTTCAGGCGAGAAAGCGAAGAAATTGCTAAGCAAAGTGAAGATTCCACTCGTAGCCGTGAGCTTGGGTGCTGTCGAAAGTATTCTATCGTATCCGGCGATGATGTCACATGCCTCGATGCCGAAGGAAGTTCGCTTATTGCGCGGTATTACGGATGGACTCGTAAGATACTCGGTGGGTCTTGAAGATATCGAAGATATTATTGAAGATTTGGAACAAGCCTTGCGGGATTAAGTACTTCGTTATTCAGAAATTATCCATAAAATATATGCATGTATATGTTTTCACACAAAAGTCAGCTATATTTCTAGATAAACGCTCCCGTCCTAAGAGGACGGAGAGCCGTTTATTCCGTTTACAATGGGATAACACTTGGAAAAAGCAGCGATTTGCTGCTTTTTTGGCATGAGTATGGTACGATTAATGGATACGAGCCTTCAGAAAGTAAAGGAGTGAGTTGCTATGAAACCGATCGATCGCATTTTAAATAAAGCACAAGCAGGCGGACGAATTGATGTAGAAGATTGTATTACACTGTTCGAATCCGATCAAATAGAGAAAATTGGCGACACCGCCAATCAGATTATGAAGAAGTGGCACCCAGATCCGATTACGACCTTCGTGATTGGACGAAATATCAATTATACGAACATCTGTGATGTGTATTGCAGATTCTGTGCGTTCTACCGTCCACCGGGTTCAGCGGAAGGCTATGTACTGCCTGATGAAACGATTTTCCAAAAGATTCAAGAGACCTTGGATGTTGATGGTACCGAGATTCTTATGCAAGGTGGTACGAATCCGAATCTTCCATTCAGCTACTATACGAACATTTTGCGTGAAATTAAGAAGCGTTTCGACATCACGATGCACTCTTTCTCACCCGCTGAAATTATGAAAATGAAAGACGTCTCTGACGGCTTATCGTTAGAAGAAGTCGTTCGTCAATTGCATGAAGCAGGGCTAGATTCCTTGCCAGGCGGCGGGGCTGAAATTCTCGATGACCGCACGCGTCGCAAGATTTCCAAGTTGAAAGGCTCTTGGCGCGATTGGATGGACGTCATGCAGACGGCTCATCGAATCGGCATGCATACGACTGGCACGATGGTTATTGGCTTCGGGGAATCAATGGAAGAGCGTGCGCTTCATATGCTGCGAATCCGTGATGCGCAGGACGATGTGTTGTTGCAAAAGCTGAACACACCGGGCTTCCTGGCATTCATTCCGTGGACGTTCCAACCTGACAACACGAATATGAAGGCAGAGAAAGTTACGCCTGAGGAATATTTGAAAACACTGGCGATCAGCCGCATTATGCTGGATAACGTACCGAACTTCCAATCCTCCTGGGTCACAATGGGACCTGAGGTTGGGAAGCAGACGCTTAGCTACGGTTGTAACGACTTCGGCAGCACGATGATCGAAGAGAACGTCGTATCCGCGGCGGGGACAACGCACAAAGTCAACGTGTCCTCGACGCTTGATATCATTCGTCAAGCAGGCAAAATCCCTGCACAGCGGAATACGAAGTATCAGATTCTACGTGTGTTTGACGATGTGAATGTGAAGATTGATCGTGATTTTGTGATGCAGAACTAGGGATTATTTCGAAGAAGCAGCCGCGGCTGCTTCTTTTTTTCGCCTTAGCAGCGTAAATTTAATCATATCTTCAGGTAACCGTCGGTCAATAAGAGTACAATGAGGGAACACCACAAATTTGAGATTGAAGATCGGAGTGATTTTTGTGAAACTGTTTAAAAGTTTTATGCAAGGATTCCTTTATGCTTTTGTCTCCATCGGTGCCCTCCCGTTTTTACTCGTGAAGACTTTGCTTGAGCTGTAACAAACCATTATTACTTTCATGAGGAGCAGCTGTGTGCTGCTCCTTTTTTGCATGCGCAATAAGCTTGGAAAACGAGCTTACACGCTCTACTCAGCACCAATAAGCTCGGAAAACGAGCTTAATCGCTCTACTCCGCACCAATAAGCTCGGAAAACGAGCCTAATCGGATTGCTTCGCGCCAATAGGCTCGGAAAACGAGCCTAATCGGATTGCTTCGCGCCAATAGGCTCGGAAATCGGGCCTATTCGTTCTGCTTCGCGCCAATAGGCTCGGAAATCGAGCCTAATCGTTCTGCTCCGCACCAATAGGCTCGGAAAACGAGCCTAATCGGATTGCTTCGCGCCAATAGGCTCGGAAAACAAGCCTAATCGGATTGCTTCGCGCCAATAGGCTCGGAAATGAGCCTAATCGGATTGCTTCGCGCCAATAGGCTCGGAAAACGAGCCTAATCGGATTGCTTCGCGCCAATAGGCTCGGAAAACGAGCCTAATCGGATTGCTTCGCGCCAATAGGCTCGGAAAACGAGCCTAATCGGATTGCTTCGCGCCAATAGGCTCGGAAGGCTCGGAA